>JBFKEC010000280.1:0-4268 GCA_041619315.1 Oceanococcus sp.
AGTTGGCGCATGGCTTCGCCATCGTTGACGGTGAGGCAGGCGGGGGCGCGTACCTGTTCACCATTTTCGAATTGCCAGCCGGGCGCGCCCGGGAAATTGATGATGCGGTGCCCATGCAACTCGTTTGGTGTAGTCGGCGCGCCGCAGCGCTTTAGGTAATCCGGTGAGGCCACCAGCAAGCGGCGGTCGCTGGCCAGTTGACGGGCGACCAGGCCGCTGTCCTGCAGCGGTGCATTGCGGATGATCAGATCGAAGGCGCCCTTGACCACATCCAGAACCTCGTCCGACAGACGCAGATCCAGTCGGATGTTGGGGTAGCGCGCCTGGAAGTCGCCCAGGGCCGGAATGATGTACATGCGTCCGAATGAGCCTGGCATGGTCATACGCAGCAGGCCGGATGCTTGCTCAGTCTGTCCGGCGACGCTGGCCAGCCCCGCTTGCAGCACATCCAGGGCGTCTTCGGCGTAGGGCAGGAAATCGGCGCCGTCTGTGGTCAGTGCAACTTCACGGGTGGTACGTCGAAACAGGCGGGTGCCCAGGGTGCTTTCCAGTTTGCCCAGGCGGGCGCTGGCGCTGGCCGGTGAAAGAGCGAGATCGCGCGCCGCAGCGGTGATGGAGCCGAGTTCGGCGATGCGTACGAACAGGCGCAGGGATTGCGTGTCCATTATCAATAAAATACGAATAATGATTTCGTCATGACGGTAATTCTATTGATTATATGAACGGCGTAAAGTGCAGCCATCGCTTCTCCCAAAGGATGTCCACATGAAAGCCATGGTACTCACCCAGTACGAACCCCAGCCCTCGTTCGAGTTGCGCGAGGTACCCGCGCCGAGTGTTGAGCACGGTCAGGTGCTGGTGCGCATTGCCGCGACCAGCGTGAACACGGTTGATACCAAGATTTGTGCAGCCGGCAAAAATCTGCCGCTGTCCCCTGATCTGCCAGCCATACTCGGTATGGACTTCGCAGGCACGGTGGAAGCGGTAGGCGCTGGTGTTGATGGCTTCAAGCCGGGGGATGAGGTTTACGGTTGCGCCGGCGGGCTGGCTGATCTGCCGGGTACTCTGGCGCAATACATTGCCGCTGATGCCCGTCTGGTCGCACACAAGCCGGTCAGTCTGTCGATGCGTGAAGCGGCGGCGATTCCGCTGGTGGGTATCACCGCCTACGAAGGCTTGCAACGTGCCGCCGTAACGGCTGGACAACGCGTGCTGGTGCATGGCGGCAGCGGCGGTGTCGGGCATGTTGCGGTGCAGTTGGCACGCCATCGTGGTGCTGAGGTCTACGCCACCGGTGGTGACGACAGTTCGCTGGCAGCGATTGAGGCCATGGGCGCCACGCCCATCAATTACCGCACCACGCCGGTGGCCGACTATGTGGCACGTTACACCGACGGGGCCGGCTTCGATGTGGTCTATGACAGTGTCGGTGGCAGCAACATGCTGAATTCGTTTGAGGCCGCAGCGCTCAATGGGCAGGTCGTGACCACCACCTCCATGCTTGAACTGGATCTGACCCAGGCGCACCTGAAAGGCCTGACGATTCACGTGGTGTTCATGCTGATTCCGATGCTGCACAACCACAAGCGCCAGGACCATCAGGACATTCTGGCCAGCATTGCGAAGATTACCGAGGCCGGTCACTACCAGCCCCTGCTCGACGCATCGCAGTTTGATATTACGCAGGTCGAACAGGCCCATGAGCATCTGGGCAGTGGTCAGGCGCAGGGCAAAATCGTCCTTGCCGGCCTGTAGTTCAGTCCATTCGTGATCAGGATTTCAGCATGATCAAAATTGTGCCCGCGTTGACGACTTTGGCTCTTTTGACTGGGTGTGCGGCGTTCTCGTTCGAGTCCACTGGCACGGCTGAGGCGGACAGCGATGTCCGCATTGTGCTGGCCTCGCAGGTGGACTGGCAGGCCTTGAACCCTGCGCGTGGGGCGGCCAGTCCACGAGCGGCTACCTTGTGGGGCGATCGCAACGCTGCGGTCGCAACCGGGTTTCTGGCTCGCTTCGCCAAGGATTTCTCCTCACCGCCGCATATCCACAATGTGACCTATCGGGCCGTAGTGATCGAAGGGGAGATTCACAATGATGACCCTGGCGCGGCTTGGCAGTGGATGGGGCCCGGTTCGTTCTGGAGCCAGCCGCAAGGTGAATCGCATATCACCGCAGCCCGTGGTCAGAGCAATCTGGCCCTGGTCGAGATCGATCACGGACCCTATCTGGTGCGGCCACCGGAGCAGGCCTATGACAACGGCGAGCGGCCGATCAACGTGGATGCGTCCAATTTGGTGTGGATGCCGGCCATGTCGGGTGGAGTGATAGGTGAAGGCGCTGACAAGGCGCACTTGTGGGGGCGCTTTGACGGAGATTCGCCCAACGGCTCTTTCCTGCGCTTGCCGCCCGGGTTTCGTGGCCGGCTGATGGCCGCTGGAGAGGTGTTCCATGCGGTGGTTATTCGAGGTGCGCTCGTTCATGCCGCGGCGCCGGGCAAGACCCTGACGCCGGGCAGCTATGCCGGTGGTGTCGGCACGCATGTCTTGGGCGCGGATCCTGAGCAGGGTGCGCTTGTGTATATCCGTAGTCATGGCCGCTACTGGTTTTCATCCGCGGCCTGAAGGTGACTGACGTGCTGACGAAAGAACACACGGCGTCCTTTGCGCCGCTGAATGCCGGTTACCAGCGACTGTTCAGGCCGCAGCGTCTGACTGTCGGGCTGGTGGTGCCCATTGAAGCCTATCCCGATTCGCCGCTGCCGGGTCTGCACGAGCATGTGCAGCGCGTGCAGCGTGCCGAAGCGCTGGGTTTCGGTGCGGTCTGGTTGCGCGATATTCCGTTCAACGTGCCGGCCTTCGGCGATGCCGGGCAGGTCCATGATCCGTTCGTCTATCTGGGGCTGCTTGCAGGTCAGACCCGCAGTATCGCTTTGGGGGTGTCCAGCATTGTGCTGCCGCTGCGCCATCCGGTACATGTGGCCAAGGCCGCCGCCAGCGTGGATGTGTTGTCCGGCGGGCGTTTGGTGCTGGGAGTGGCTTCGGGCGACCGGGCGCAGGAGTACCCGCACTTCGGGGTCGACTACTCCAGCCGTGGCGAGCGTTTTCGCGCCCACTACGCGGCAATTCGTGAACTGACCGCGGCGCAGGCATTGCCCGATGGCCTGGAGGTGCTGCCCAAACCGCTGTCCGGGCGCTTGCCGATGATGATCACCGGCAGCAGTCAGCAATCCCATGAGTGGCTGGCGCAACATGGCGATGGCTGGATGACCTATCCGCGTGAGGCGCCGCTTCAGTCACGTCTCATCGCACAGTATCGCCAGCGCAGTCTGGAACAAGGCTTGTCGGCGAGGCCGGTGATGGAGCCTTTGTATATTGATCTGGTCGAAGATCCCGATGCTCCTGCACAAAAGATTCATCTGGGTTATCGCCTGGGTGTTCATCGCCTGCGCGACTATCTGTGCGAGCGTCAGGAGATTGGGGTCAATCATGTGGCCCTGAATCTACGCTTCAATCGTGACGCCACCGAACGAACCTTGCAGCAACTGGCCGACCATGTGTTGGCGCATTTCCCCACCCACGAGATCTGATCCATGCCCAAGACAATTTTGATAACCGGTTCCACCGACGGCATCGGGCTTGCGACTGCCAATGCGTTGCTGGCGCAGGGGCATCGCGTGCTGATCCACGGACGCAACGTGGCCAAGCTTGAGGCCTTGCAGGTGCAACTCACAGCACAGTTTGGTCAGGAACAAGTCCAGGCCTGGGCCGCCGATTTGTCACGGCTGGATGACGTTCACAGTCTGGCTGAGCGTTTGCTCGCCAGCGGGGTGCGTATCGATGTGCTGATCAATAATGCCGGCGTTTTCAAAGTGCAGCCAACGCAAACTGAAAGCGCGATGGATGTGCGCTTTGTGGTCAACACCATTGCGCCCTGGTTGCTGACCCGTCTGCTGCTGCCGGCCCTGGCTTCCGATGGGCGGGTTATCAATCTGTCATCGGCGGCACAGGCTCCGGTCAATCTGGCTGCACTGGGCGGCAATGAGCAGATTGCCGATGATTTTTCCGCCTATGCGCAAAGCAAGCTGGCCTTGACCATGTGGTCGATGGAGCCGGCCAGGATGGGGCTTACTGACGAGCAGAGCATGGTTGCAGTCAATCCGGGCTCGCTGCTCGGCAGCAAAATGGTGCGCGAAGGATTTGGCACGAAGGGGCACGACATCGACATTGGTGTGCGCATACTGACCAAGCTGGCGCTTGATGCTGGCGCCA
>JBFKEC010000281.1:0-4261 GCA_041619315.1 Oceanococcus sp.
CGACAGCCCCGCGGCGCAGCGCCAGAATCTGCACATCGCCATCCTCGATATCGACCATTTCAAGCAGGTCAACGATCAGCATTCACACGCCTTGGGCGATGAAGTGCTGCGTGAACTGGGCGAAATGATTCGCGCCAGCCAACATCCGGATGACAGCGCCGGACGCTATGGCGGCGATGAATTCATAGTGTGCCTAAGCCGCACAGATCGACATGCCGCACGGCAAGCCTGCCAAGCCCTTTTGGATCAGTTCAGCACACACCAATGGCGCCACGCCGCAGCAGACTCGGTCCAGGTTTCAGCCAGCATCGGCCTGACCGCCGTCCGCCCCGAGGACAGCCGCACGGATGCCCTGGCGCGCGCGGACCGACGTCTGTACAGCGCCAAAAGCGCAGGCCGCAACCAACTGTGCGCCGATGACGACGCACCTGGCAGCTAAGCCGGCAGCTAAGTCCTAGTCTTCGAGCGCTAGCGCCTGCCGATCAACCACGGGCAGCACCACATTGGAGGGTCTGGCGGCATCGCTATATATGGTCAGCAAACCGGCCAGCCCGGTGAGCAGATCCGGCAGCGGCGGCAAACCATGCGGCACGTCACTGGCCCCAACCGACACGCGCAACGCATGCCCGGGCTGAATCACGAAGCTGCTGGGAAAGATCTCGACATTGACCTCCACGATTCTGCCCATCCCTGGCTGCGCCTTGTCGGCCTCTACAAAGGTGTGCCACGGCTGGATCATTTCGCCGTCCAGATAGCGACTGCGCATGGGATCAAGGGCGCGCATGGATGCCGTCTGAATGCCATTGGTCAATTCGCGTGAACGCCCATCCGGCGACACATCGGTAATGCGCACCACCACACCTGCGTCCAGCGCAGTGGTCGACATCCAGATGTTGGCCTGGATCGGCCCATTGACGTACAGCGGCTGCTCCTGAGGCGGCGTGGTGTAGGTAATCTCGAGCAATTCGGTCACCCGATTGTCGTCACCACACACCGGCAACATGCCGATCACGCCGGCGGTCCACTGGCTGGCACTGGTCGAGCACAGCCCATTCAGCGGTTGCTGCAGGATCAGATTGGACGCTTCATCCACGCCCGGCTGATCCACGCCCAGCGTGCGATCGCCACGCAAATGCAGCTTGAACGCGCGTGCATTCGGATGGGGCCAGTCTGGCTCCACCACATAACGCTCCTCGCCGTACACGTACTGGGTTACATCAGGCTGGCGCTCAGCCCCGCTATCCATGCCCTTGAGATAGCGATCAAACCACTGCAGAGCAATCGCATCCAGCGCCGGCACGCCATCGGCTGGCAAGCCCTCCCCGCTGGAACCTCCCAGATGAGTCCATGGACCAATCAAAAGCTTGGCTTCAGTCTGCTCCTTGATCGCCTCGTACAGCATCGGCGTACCGCGCTGAAACAGATCATTCAACCCCCCAACCAAAAAGGTTGGAATGTTCACCCGATCCGCCACCTCAAGCGGCGAGCGCACACGCCAGAACGGCCCATCGTAGGCCCGCGCCGAACCCAGCACCGCATCAGCGATGGTGGGCACGGCAAACTGCGCCACCGAGCCGGCCACATGATCCAGCAATACACCCACCCCATCGACCGGGTTGTTCTGCAAGGTGGCCACCGGCAACACGACCAGACCACTGACCAAGCCCATCCACAAAGGAATGAAACCCGCATTGATCTGGCCACCCGTGAAAACAATGTCACGGTACGCATCCCCCATGGGCACGATGGCAAACATGGCCTTGTGCGATGGGTGCTGATGCTGCGCAGTGAGAAACTGGGTGATACCCATGTAGGACGCCCCCCAGGTGCCGACATTGCCATCACTGAAGGACTGCCTATCAATCCAGTTCAGCACCTCAAGAAAGTCGGCCTGAGCTTGCTCGCCAAACGATTCCCAGGTTCCGCCGGAACCACCCGTGCCGCGCTCATCAACGTAGAGATGCACGTAACCACGCTCAACCAGACTGTCGCCCCCCAGGGCCATACTGATCAAGCGTGAGTTGTAGCCCGTAATGGTCAGAATCACTGGAAGCGGCTCGCTCACGGCCGAGCCATCGGCAGCCGCCGGACGGGTCAGACGGGCAGCCAGACGCGTGCCGTCAGTTACCTCAATGAAAACATCCTCGGCAACAACGCCGGAATACTCGGCCGGCCGCTGATAATCACTCCAGACCTTGTCCGGCTCGACGCTTACATCCTGAGCCGTCGCACTTTTACCGCCGCCGCACCCGCTGAGCACCAGCAACGCCGACAGCATCCAGGCACAAACACCCACACCAGTGGGCATACGCAACATCAACATCAGACATCTCTCCTCGCACCACCACGCCCTGCGGCGTCGCGACGTGACTGTTATCAGTTCTTATCGCGGCGAGGATCAAGCCCGGGCAGGCGCTATGAATCGAAGCCGCTGATCACACGATAACGCATTGACGTTGAAGTCAGTTCCAGCACCTCTATGCGCACACCCTTGATACCGATCACAGGGTCATCGTTGGTATCAAAGCTCACATCCTGTTGCTCGGCCTCGGCGCTCAGCCCGCGCATTTCGCGATAACGCAGAAAAACCTGCGTCCCCGACCGCCCTGTGAAGACGAGCTCCTGGCGCCAGCCGTCGTCGGATGGCGCGACATGCGCAACCTCATTCAGCACGAATGATTCCGGGCAGCTCATCTCGTTGAAATACAGATTCCAACGCCCACCCTCCAATGGCTGCAGGCACTCATTGATAACCGTGCGCTCCTGCCCCGCGAAACTGTTAACCCACTCCAGGCTCCCGCAATACACGGTTTGCCCATCCGCAGCCTGACTGGCCACCAAAGCCTGCTCAACCGGCACCTCAATGCGCTTGGACAAGTCCTCACACAGCACCTGAGCCTGCTCAGCCTGCAAGGCCACACCGGACAAGCCATACGACGCCGTAACCAACACCTCACCCACAGCCACCGTGCGCTCCTCACCCGCCAGCGGTGAAGACGCCGCAACAAACTCAAGCATTGGTTCAGGCGGGAGTTTGGGCTGCAGCACCGCACAGGATGCAAGCGAAACGACAGCAAAACCAGCAAAGGCCGGGTATCTCAACATGGTGATCAATCACTTGGGGCAAACACATTCTTGCAAGCAATAAGAACGCCAAGCCTTTCACCGAGCGAGTTCCCGAACGCGCACAAAAAAACCCGCTTGCGCGGGTTTTCCTAAATCTGGCGGAGAAGGAGGGATTCGAACCCTCCGCCCTATCATCGCGAACGCCCATGGTCCGGGCGTTCTTGGACCCTAGAAAAATCGTGGGCCATATATGGGACAAGCCGTAGATACGCACCGTTAATCGCACAACAGGTCGGCCGGCTACCGCTCAAGCGCCGACGGCACAGCCCACATCAAGGGGAGCAGCGCAATTCTAATTTATGTTTTGAGCTGCCTGTGCGGCAGTGAACGAGTTCCCTGCGCGTGCTGTTCTCACCCTGGATTTCTGAGCTGCCTGTGCGGCAGTGAACAGGAACATCGAAATGCCTTCCAAATCGCAAATTTTCTGAGCTGCCTGTGCGGCAGTGAACCGCGCAATCCGTGGCATTGTATGCTGCTCTCGTTTCTGAGCTGCCTGTGCGGCAGTGAACGCAACCCACGCGCGGAATTCCGGGTTCGGCTTTTTCTGAGCTGCCTGTGCGGCAGTGAACTAACAGCGGCAGAAGTTCCCCATAAGCGCCGGTTTCTGAGCTGCCTGTGCGGCAGTGAACACTGCTGCATCACTTCGCGGTCAGTTGGCATTTTACTGAGCTGCCTGTGCGGCAGTGAACGGATCAAATCTATATCTGGACATTCTTCTGCATTTTCTGAGCTGCCTGTGCGGCAGTGAACAATATCGCCAGCGGATAAAGGGCGAATTACACTTTCTGAGCTGCCTGTGCGGCAGTGAACACCGTTTCCAGATAGCGGCTCAATTGCGCGTTTTTCTGAGCTGTCTGTGCGGCAGTGAACGCCCTGCTGCATATTCCGTGTCACCTTCACCGTTTCTGAGCTGCCTGTGCGGCAGTGAACCAGTCCGCGCCAGGATTTGCCGACGGCGGCATTTTCTGAGCTGCCTGTGCGGCAGTGAACCTTCGGTGGGCGACCTAAGACTTGGTTGATCTTTTCTGAGCTGCCTGTGCGGCAGTGAACTCTGTGACATCACTCATCAGACCACGCCTTTATTTCTGAGCTGCCTGTGCGGCAGTGAACAAACGCGTGGCGCCGTACTCACCCC
>JBFKEC010000282.1:0-4259 GCA_041619315.1 Oceanococcus sp.
CCCGCATTTACTGCGCGAGGTCAAGGACAACAGCAGTGGCACTCGCCAGGCGGTTGCGATCGAGCCACTCCCGCGCATCACCTTGAACGATGACGCACACTGGGATGAGATCCACGATGCGATGGTTGCTGTCGTTCATGGCCCCACCGGCACGGCCCGCCGCATCAGTCAGGACGCGCCTTACCGCATCGCGGGCAAAACCGGGACAGCCCAGGTCGCCGGCCTGGCTCAGGAGGATGACGAGGCGCCGCAGCTCACCGATGTGGCCTATCACTTGCGCGACCATGCCCTGTTCGTGGCCTACGCACCGGCGGACAATCCGCAGGTCGCGGTCGCCGTGATTGCTGAACACAGCGGTAGCGGTGGCGCCATCGCCGCGCCGATTGCCCGACGCATTCTCGATGTGGCGCTTGGCCATGACGAGGATCCCGGCGTCCTGCCGAAACAGCCATGAATCTGGACAACAGCAATGCGGCCTACAGCGGCTGGACCCGTCTGCATTTGGACGGCCCGCTGCTCGCCCTGCTGGTTCTGTTGACCAGCATCGGCCTGTTCACGGTTTACAGCGCGACCGGCCAGGACATGAACATGGTCATCGCCCAGGGCAAGCGCATTGCGCTCGGCCTGGTGGCGCTTGTGGTCATCGCCCAATGCCCTCCGGAATGGTTCCGCACGCTCACCCCATGGGCCTATCTGGGCGGCACCATCATGCTCATCTCGGTGCTGGTGCTTGGCGACACCTCCAAAGGCGCACAACGCTGGCTGGACCTGGGCTTTGTGCGCTTCCAGCCCTCTGAACTGATGAAGTTCGCCGTGCCCTTGATGGTCGCCACCTTTCTGCACGAGCGGCGCTTGCCACCACGACTGGTCGCCATCACCCTGAGCGCCACCATCATTGGCATCCCCACAGTGCTGATCGCCCAGCAACCCGATCTGGGCACCGCATTGCTGGTCGTCAGTGCTGGCGGTTTCGCACTGTATTTTGCCGCCTTGCGCTGGCGTCTGATCCTTGGCGCCATTGCCCTGGCCGGGGCCGCTGCGCCGCTGCTGTGGCACAACATGCATGACTACCAGCGGCGTCGCGTCATGACCTTGCTGGATCCGTCGTCAGACCCGACTGGCGCGGGTTATCACATCATTCAGTCCAAGATCGCGATCGGCTCTGGCGGCTGGGACGGCAAGGGCTGGCTGAAAGGCACCCAGGCGCGTCTGGATTTCCTGCCCGAAGCCAACACTGACTTCATTTTTGCCGTGTTCGCCGAAGAATTCGGCCTGATCGGAGTGCTTGGCCTGCTGACCGTTTACCTGCTGATTATTGCCCGCGGACTGTATATTGCGACGCGGGCGCAAGATACCTTTTCCCGCCTGGTTGTCGGCAGTCTGAGCCTGACCTTCTTCATCTATTTGTTCGTCAATATCGGCATGGTCATCGGTCTGTTACCGGTGGTTGGTGTCCCTCTCCCGCTGGTAAGTTACGGTGGGACCTCCATGGTCAGCTTGCTGGCCAGCTTTGGCCTGATTATGTCCATACACACACATCGCAAACTGCTCTCGTCATGATGCGCATACTGCTCACTCTACCGCTAGCCCTGCTCGCCAGCACTGCACTGGCGGACTACTCCGGCCACCCCAAAGCCGCCCAGCTTGCCGATGAGCTGGCCGCCACTGGGCTGTACAGCCGTGCGGAAGTGCTCGATGTGCTGCGCAAAGCCAACAAAAACCCCAAGCTGATCGAATCCGAACGCAAGGCCCCCGAGCGCACCCGCACCTGGCCGGAGTACCGCAGCATCTTCATGGACTCGAGCCGGATCGAGAACGGCGTACGCTTTATGCGTAAGCACTACCCCGCCCTTGCTCGCGCCAGCGGCGAATATGGCGTGCCGGCCCATCTGATCACCGCAATCATCGGGGTAGAAACGCTTTATGGCGGCTACACCGGCCCGCATCCGGTGATTGATTCACTCGCCACGCAAGGGTTTGATCACCCGACACGCACGCCGTTTTTTTACAGCGAACTGAAGGAATACTTCCTGCTTTGCCATGAAATGGGCTTCGACCCATTGGCCCAGAAAGGCTCCTACGCCGGCGCCATGGGCTTGTCGCAATTCATGCCCAGCAACTATCGCCGCCTCGGTCTGGACTACGACAGCAGCGGCAGGGTCGATCTGTGGTCCCCGACCGATGCGATCGGCAGCGTCGCCAATTATCTGAAGAATTTCCGCGGAGCCGGACGCGGCTGGCGCGCCGGTGAGGCTGTCGCCTTCGCAGTTCAGCTCAAAGGCACACTGCCTGCGGACATTGCGCTCAACCAGAAAAACCCCAGCCATACATGGGCGGCGCTGGAGCCGTACATAAGCGATCTTGAGGTCAACCTTGACCCAACCCAGCCGGTTGGCTTGCTGGCGCTGGAAACTGGCGCACAGCCCCAGTACTGGCTGGCTCTGCCCAACTTCTACAGCATCCTGTCCTACAACCCGCGCACCTATTACGCCATGGCTGTCTTTCAGGTCAGCCAGGCCATAGCCGCGGCCAATCTGGCCGACTGATGATGATGCGCGGCGCATGGCTGACAATGACCGCGCTCATGCTGGCTGGCTGTGCCAGCACGCCGAACAGCACGCCGGGACGTGACAGCGCCCCTGGCAACGTACCGATTGACCCCTGGGCCGTGCCCGAGCCGGTGCCCAAAGCTGAGCCACGCAGCCGCTATGGCAATCCAGCCAACTACAAAGTCTTTGGCAAGCGCTATGAGGTGCTGGAAAGCGCCAAGGGCTACCGTGAACGCGGACTGGCCTCGTGGTATGGCACAAAATTCCACGGCCGACGCACCTCCAGCGGCGAGCCGTATGACATGTTCGCCATAACCGCCGCGCACAAAACGCTGCCATTACCGGCGTATGTTCGCGTGCGCAATCTGGAAAATGGCCGCAGCCTGATTGTGCGCGTGAATGACCGCGGCCCGTTCCATCCGGGCCGCATCATCGATCTGTCATACACCGCCGCCGTGCGCTTAGGGGTATATGAAAAAGGCTCTGCCAAAGTCGAAGTCACCGCCCTGACAGACTTGCCGAAGGCGTCCGCCGCAGTAGCCCCGCCACCTCCAGCACCAGAAGCCTCGCCACCGCCAGATGCGCTCGATGCGCTGATCGACGACCTGCGCAAAGCCCCCGGCGACCCGCTGCCGGATCGCTTGCCCTTCCTCCAGATCGCAGCATTTCGTAACATGAGCGCCTGCGTTGAAACCAAGGACGCACTGATTCAACAGAATCTGCTGGCAATATCCATCCATGAACGCGGTGCCATTTGTCAGGTGCTGCAAGGACCATTCGCCAGCGACCAAGATGCCCACACTC
Organism: Oceanococcus sp.; assembly: GCA_041619315.1. Classification (GTDB taxonomy): domain Bacteria; phylum Pseudomonadota; class Gammaproteobacteria; order Nevskiales; family Oceanococcaceae; genus Oceanococcus. The sequence goes on from JBFKEC010000282.1 coordinate 3,354, forward strand.
AGGCCGAAGCGCTCCGTGCGCTGGGCCACAGCCCGGTTATTAGTTACCCATGACACATCGGCTTTCCCTGTTCGCCATCTTCACCGCTGTGGCGCTGACTCTGGCCCTGCCCACTGCGCACGCCCAACAACGCCCGCGCATGCCCACACCGGAAGCACCTCAGATCGATGCCTCCAGCTACATCCTGGTCGATTTCAACAGCGGCCAGGTGATCGCGGAAAAGAACGCCAGCGAGCAGGTTGACCCGGCCTCGATCACCAAACTGATGACCGCGTACATCGTGTTCAGCGAGTTGCGCTCCGGCAACGTTGGCCTGGACGACATGGTCACGGTGAGCAAAAAAGCGTGGCAGGCGGAAGGCTCGCGCATGTTCATCGAAGTGAACGACCAGGTGCGGGTTGAAGACCTGATCCGCGGCATGATCATCCAGTCGGGCAACGATGCCAGCATTGCACTGGCCGAACATCTGGCCGGCGGCGAAAACACCTTCGCCACCTGGATGAATCAGCATGCCGAACGCCTCGGCATGCATGTCACGCATTACGAAAACGCCACCGGTCTGACAGGGCCGACACACAAATCCAGTGCCCGCGACATCGCCACACTGGTTGCCGCCCTGATCGAGGAGTTCCCCGAGTATTACCGGCTCTATTCGGAGCGCGAATTCACCTATGCAGGCATCACCCAGTCCAATCGCAACCGCCTGCTGTGGCGCGACGATTCGGTTGACGGGGTCAAAACCGGCTACACCAAAGCGGCCGGATATTGTCTGGCATCATCCGCTGAACGCGATGGCATGCGGCTGATCTCGGTGGTCCTTGGCACCCCCAGCATGCGTGCCCGTGAGCAAGCCAGTGAGTCCCTGCTCAACTACGGCTTCCGCTTTTTCGAAAGTGCACAAGTTGC
>JBFKEC010000283.1:0-4240 GCA_041619315.1 Oceanococcus sp.
CTACATTGTCCAGGGTGACAACGTGAGCAACGCCCGTCACTGGGTTGAGCGCGTGGGCGGGGAGGTCGAGACCGAACTGAGCGTGATTCGCGGTGTTGGCGCCCTTCTCAATGAGGCCCAAGTTCAACAACTGCGCACCAGTCCGCCCGCTCTGCGCGTGCACGCCAACCAGCCGGTCAAGGTTTCGGGCCTGCTTGGCGGCTTGCGCGGAACACTCGGTAGCACCGTGGGCGGTGTGGTTCAGAACACCGAACTGGATGCCGATGAAGGTTTGATTTTGTGGCAGCCCAAGGACACCCACTTCACCACCTGGATTGGTGCGGATCAGCTGCATAACGAGGGTGTGACCGGCCAGGGCGTGGCCATCGCCATGCTGGATACCGGCATCTGGCCCCATCATGGCCTGGAGCTGGGGGTCAATCTGCGCACGCCGCGCATTGTTGCGCGGGTCAACGTGATCGATGAGGTCGATGGTGATCCCAGTGGTCATGGCACCCACATATCAACCGTGGCGGCGAGCAGCTTCACCACGCCCAGCGGGCGTTATCAAGGCGTTGCTCCGGATGCAGACCTGATTGACGTCAAGGCGTTTGACGAAAATGGAGCATCCACCTATCTGGACGTGATTGAAGGCATTGAATGGGTAGTGACGCACCGTGAGGAATACAACATCCGGGTTCTGAATATGTCGTTCAGTGCTCCGCCTCAGTCGTTTTACTGGGAAGACCCTCTGAATCAGGCGGTTATGGCCGCGTGGCAGGCTGGTATTGTGGTTGTGGCATCCGCTGGCAATTCAGGGCCGGAGCCGATGACCATCGGCGTGCCGGGCAATCTGCCCTATGTGATCACTGTCGGCTCGGCTGACAATAATCAGACACCGGCTGATCACAGTGACAATTTTTTGTCGGTGTTCTCGTCGGCCGGACCGACTTACGAGGGCTTCGTGAAGCCGGATTTCGTTGCGCCTGGTGGCTATCTGATGGGCATCATGCCGTCGCAGGCCAAGATCATCGAGGGTCACGACACCTATTTGCTCGATGATAACCGCCATTTCCGCATGTCCGGGACCTCGCAGTCCGCAGCGGTGGTGAGCGGTGTGGTCGCGTTGATGTTGCAGGCCGATCCGGCATTGACGCCGGATGACGTGAAATGCCGACTGGCATCTTCGACCTATGCAGCGATGAGCGGTGATGGCGCCATGTATTCGGTGTTCCAGCAAGGCGCCGGGGTGATTCATGCCGGCGATGCGGTGGCTAGCCAAGCGCACGGCTGCGCCAATCAGGGGCTGGACATTGCCAAGGATTTGTCCGGTGAGCAGCACTATGCCGGGCCGGTTCAGGAGGACGAGGATGGTCGCTTCGTGATTCGTGACGAAAATGGCAATGCCACTGAGCTCAATGGTGACGCGTATATCTGGAGCCGCGCCTACATCTGGTCGCGCGCCTACATCTGGAGCCGGGCCTATATCTGGTCGCGTGCATATATCTGGAGCCGGGCGTATATCTGGTCACGCGCTTACATCTGGAGTCGCGCCTACACCTGGGACACCGCAGCGGCTGAGACGCCTGTTGAGGAACCGGTCGCAGCGACCACTCAGCCGTTACTGACCACGGTCAGTGACATTCTGGATGCGCTGTTGAATCCAGTGGGTGAACTGCTCGGTGGCTTGCTGCCGGGTGAGTGGGTACAGCTGGAGGTGCCTGGCAACCGTTGGGTGGATCCGGAGCCACAGCGCTATCAGGATTGATGTGCGAGCAACTGTCTGACCCGCTGCTGTAGAGCGGGGATGACATCGCGCTCGAACCACGGGTTGCGGTGCAGCCAAATGTTGTTGCGTGGGCTGGGGTGAGGCAGTGGTATGGCTTGTGGCCAGTGGTTGCGCCAGTTGCGCACGCATTCGCTCAGCGCTGTTTCGCTGCCCGGCAGGTGATAGGCCATGGCGTAGCGCCCCAGCACCACCGTCAGCTCAATCCTGGGCAGTTGCTGCAGGAGCAATTCACGCCATGCCGGGGCACATTCCTGGCGTGGCGGTAAATCGCCGCGAGCGCCGTGCCCGGGGTAGCAGAATCCCATTGGCAATATGGCGATCTGATCGGCGTTGTAGAACGTTGAGCGGTCTACGCCGAGCCACCTGCGCAGGCGATCGCCGCTGGGATCATCAAACGGGATGCCACTGGCCTGGACCTTGCGCCCCGGGGCCTGACCGGCAATCAGAATGCGCGCAGAGGCCGCGGCCTGCACCACCGGGCGTGGTGCATGCGGCAGGTGCGCCGCGCACAGTTGACAGTTGCGCACCTGTTCCAGTGTCTCAGCCAGCGCGCGCGTAGCGCTCACGGGCTATTCCAGACCCAGAATGTAGTCCCAGTGCTCGGCCTCCACCGGCATCACCGAGAGGCGGTTGCCACGCCGCACCAGGGCAAAGTCTTCCAGCGCCTCGGCATGTTGCTTGAGCTCGCGCAAACTGATGGTGCGTTTGAGTGGGCGCACGAACTGGATGTCACGCAAATACCAGCGCGGTTTGTCCGGGTCGCTTTTCGGGTCGAAGTGCTTGTCGTCCGGATCAAAAGCGGTGTGGTCGGGGCGGGTTTCGCCGCGCACACGGGCGATGCCGACTATGCCGGGTTCAGCGCAATTGGAGTGGTAGAAAAACACTTCGTCGCCGTCGCTCATGGCGTCGCGCATGAAATTGCGTGCCTGATAGTTGCGTACCCCATCCCAGGGTTCAGTTTGTTCGGGACGCGTCTGCAAATCGTCAAAACTGAATTCGTCCGGTTCCGATTTCATCAGCCAATAGGCCATGCGTTGAGTTTCCTGTTGATCAAGAGAGTTCGTGTAGGCGTGATGATGCCATCCAGCGGGATGTCCCAGACATCGGTGGGAATGCGCGGCAGTTCCTGAACATCATGGGCGATGCCGAGCAGCCAGGGCCGACGCAGTCGCAGGCGTGCCAGAGCCCGGTCGTAGTGTCCACCGCCCTGGCCGAGTCGGTTGCCGTGCGCATCAAAACCCAGCAGCGGGATCAGAATGACGCTCATTGACCAGATCGCCCAGGCGCGCCGCCCGTAAGGTTCAATAAAGCCCAGGCGGTGGCGACGGCGTGGTGCGCTTGCCGGCAGAAAATGCATGCTGGTGCCGATGATCTGAGGCAGCGCAATGCGCTGTGCATCGCAGCGCGCCAGAAAGGGCTCCAGCGAAAGCTCGCTGCCCACGGCCGTATAGGCGGCAAGACGTCTGGCCCGGCGCACCGGGGGCAATGCGCGCAGGCGGCGGGCAAGCGCGGCCGCCGCCTCGGCCTGTTGGCGCGGGCTTAAGGCGCGACGTCTGGCGCGCAAGGTCTTGCGCAATGTTCGACGGTTTAAGGACACGTGCGAAAGAGAAAGAGGGCCCGGTTCACCGCTAATGCCGGTGCATGTCATTGACCTTGAGACGGAGTCTCAAGTGGGTGCGGTACTTAACGCCATCAGGCTTTCCGCTACAAGGCGGACTTGCACACAAACGCAAGCCCCGCTCCCGGGGTGACAAAATTGGCTCAAGGGGTTCCCGACACACTATCGAGCACCGCAGTAGAACCGGGACAGTAATTATACGTGGGGGCGGGCTAGTCGGCTTCAAGTTCTGCGTCGATACGCAGCTGCAACTGATGTGCGCGATCCTCATCAACCTCGTCGAGGTTGTCGTCGAGCGCGAAATCGACGCTTTCGGTCAGCGCAGACTCGCTTGACTGGCCGGCCTGATTGGCCTGGTTCATCTCGCGCGCCATATTGAGTGCGGCCATGACCGCAATGCGCTCAATGCCGAGACCGGCGGAACGCCGGCGTATCGCGACCATGCGGTCATCCAGGTAGCGCGCCGACGCGAGCAGTAGATCGCGCTCTTCCTTGGGGCAGGCCACCTGATACTCACGGCCCATGATTTTGACCGTCAACGGCACCGAATCATGCGGTTTCATGCATCACTCTCCAGTTCCAGACGCTTGATGCGCTCAATGACGTTTTCCAGTCGCTGGCGCAGTTCGGCGTTGCGTTCATACAAATCCTGACGCTCGATGCGCAGTTTGCGGTTGCTTTCCCGCAACTCGGCATGAGAGTCGAGCAGCGCATCGATGCGGTGCTCCAGCTTGAGCCATTGTTGTTCGGTCATCGTGGCGTACCGTGCACGAAAAGGCTGAGTTTAACAGGCCCGCCCGCCGCTATACGCATTCCAGGTGAAACACCCCGAACCATTCACGCGGGTCGCGATA
>JBFKEC010000284.1:0-4169 GCA_041619315.1 Oceanococcus sp.
CAGCATCACGAAGTTGGTGCGATGGCCGCCCGGAATCTGCGGTGCCTTGTTCATGCGCCCGTCCAGCTTGGCCCAGGCAATCACCGAACCGGTCATGGAGACCGAGCCGATCAGGCCACCGATTACGGCCAGCGCAATGGCAATGCCATCATGATGAACGCCGCTGCCCTTGGACAGCTTGATCAGCTCGATCGCGGCAATCGTTGCGGCTGCGCCGCCGCCCATACCGTTGTAGATCGCGACCATTTGCGGCATGTCGGTCATGGCCACCGATTTGCCCCAGCGCCACGCCCAGATCGTGCCGATGGCCACGGCCACGGCGATCAGCAGGATGCGGCCAATGCCGGCGTGCAGAATCTGCGGGTACAAAAAGGTGACAACCGTGGCCACCACCATGCCCACGCCAGCCCAGACAATGCCCGAACGGGCGGTCTTGGGTGAGGACATGCGCTTGAGGCCAAAGATGAACAGGAAGGCCGCTGCGAGATAACTGAATTGAATCAATGTCGTCATGGCTTAGTCCTTGCTGCTCTTGAACATTTCGAGCATGCGCTCGGTCACCACATAGCCGCCGGACGCATTGACTGCGGCCATGACCGTGCCGACAAAGCCGATGGTGATTTCCAGCCAGCCCTCCGCGGTGCCCAGCGCGACCATCGCGCCGACCAACACGATGCCGTGCACGAAGTTGGAGCCGGACATCAGCGGGGTGTGAAGAATCGCCGGCACGCGGCCGATGATTTCATAGCCGGTGAACGCGGCGAGCATGAAGATGTAGAGTGCTACGAATCCCGTAAGCATGCTTATTCTCCTTCGACAGCCTGACGGCTGGCTTCGTGCTTGATTTCGCCCTCGTGCGTGAGCACCGAACCGGCGACGATGTCGTCTTCCCAGTTGAGGTTCAGCTCACCCTCTTCGGTCACGATGAGGCCGAGGAAGTTGATCAGGTTCTTGGCGTACAGCTCACTGGCGTGTTCGGCCAGGCGGCTGGGGATATTCAGCGGCGCTTCGATCAGCACGCTGCCAACCTCGACGGATTCGCCTGGCTTGCTTGCGGTGGTGTTGCCGCCACCTTCTGCAGCCAGATCGATAATCACCGCGCCCGATTTCATGCCGGCAATCTGCTCGTCATCAATCAGTTTGGGCGAGGGGCGACCCGGAATGGCGGCTGTGGTGATGACGACATCGGCTGCCTGGATGTGCTTGGTGATGACTTCGCGCACCTGGGCTTTCTCATCGTCGGTCAATTCACGCGCATAGCCACCTTCACCTTCGGCCTTGACGCCGGTGTCGACGAATTTGGCACCCAGTGATTCGACCTGCTCCTTGACCGCAGAGCGCACATCATAGCCTTCAACCATTGCGCCCAGACGGCGCGCAGTGGCGATGGCCTGCAAACCGGCCACACCGGCGCCCATAACCAGCACCTTGGCCGGGCGGATCGAGCCGACCGCAAAGGTCATCATGGGCAGCAGACGAGCGAGGTGCGTGGCGGCGAGCAATGCGCCGTGGTAGCCGGCCAGGGCCGCTTGCGAAGACAGCGCATCCATTGCTTGCGCACGGGTGGTGCGCGGCACCAGTTCCATGGCGAAGCAGGTGATGTTGTTGTCGCGCAGTGCTTTGACCACATCCGGGTTGCGGTTGGCGTAGACAAAGCTGAACAGCACCGTGCCCGCTTTGAGGCTTTCGACTTCCTCAACCGACGGCGGGCCGACGCGCAATACGATGCTTGCGCCGCTGAGCGTTTTGGCTGGGCCGCTGATCAGACTGACGTCCTCACCCCAGGCATCATCAGGAATGCGGGTGGCTATGCCAGCACCTTTTTGCACCTTGATGTCTACGCCCAGTTTTTTCAGCTTCGGCACCACCGCTGGCACCATCGCCACGCGCTTTTCGCCGCTCGCGTTTTCCTTGGGTATCGCGATCTTTATCGGCATCGGGTTACTCCCTGTTGGTATTTCCGATAGGCCACAAAAAACCCTTCACCGTTGCCAGCGAAAGACAGTTGTGGCTTGATTCGTGCTCGACCCGGCCGTGCCTCGGGTCGTGATTTTCTGGCTGCTGCATGTCAGGCCGGATCCCTCCGCTCGCACAGCTTAAGCCATGACAGAACAGCCCATAATCTACCTGATCGATGCCAGCGTCTACATCTTTCGCGCTTGGCATTCGATACCTGATCACATGAAAACGGCCAAGGGCGAGCCCTGCAATGCCGTCTACGGATTCGCCGGATTTATCGCAGAAATACTCAATCGCAGCAACCCTGATCCCGTGCTTGTGGCTTTCGATGAAAGCCTAAGTTCTTCATTTAGAAATGAAATTTTTCCGGGTTACAAAGCGAATCGACCGCCGGCACCGATTGAGCTGAAGCGTCAGTTTCAATGGTGCCAGCAATTGTGTGAGGCATTGGGCTTGCACTGGCAGGCCGATCCCAGTTGGGAGGCCGACGATCTGATCGGAACCTGGTCGGCGATGGCCAATGCGCGCGGTCGAGCAGTCAGCATCGTCACTCGCGACAAGGATCTGGCCCAGTTAATCACGCCTCAGGATCATCTGTGGGACTTTGCTGGCGACAAGCGCCTCGACAGTGATGGGATCAAGGCCCAGTTCGGTGTCTGGCCGGAGCAGATCGCGGATTATCTGGCTCTGACGGGCGATGCGGTGGATAACATTCCGGGGGTGGCCGGGGTCGGCCCCAAGGCGGCCACGGCACTGTTGCAAGCCTTTGACACCCTGGAGGCGGTTTATCAGCGCCTGGATGAGGTGCCGGGGCTGGCTGTGCGCGGGGCCAAATCGCTGAAAGCCAAACTCGAGAACGGCCGCGAGCACGCATTCATGTCACGCCAACTGACCGGAATTCCGCGCGATCTACCGCTGCCGGAACCGTGCTGGCAGCGCCGTCCACCCGATGAAGTCGCGCTACAGCGTTTGTGTGACGAGTTGGCCTTTGGCACGGGCATAAGGCGGCGCTTGTTGGCGCCCGCGATCCTGTCAGAATGAGTGCACTTCTGGACTGGTATTTTCGGTGAAATTCCACCGCCCTTACTCCATCAACGAAAAGATCGCTCACGCGGTGTCACACGGTGTCGCGGCTGTGGCGAGCATCGTCGGGCTGGCCGTACTGGTGGCCTATGCCAGTGTCTACGGCAACATGCTGCATGTGGTTGCGGTGAGCATATTCGGCGGCAGTCTGATTCTGCTCTACACCGCTTCAACGCTGTATCACAGTATTCCGATTCCGGCTGCTGAGCCGATACTGCATACCCTGGATCATGCGGCAATCTACGTGCTGATTGCCGGGACCTACACTCCTTTTGCACTGGTGTGCCTGGACGGTGCGGCGCGCTGGTGGTTGTTCGGCCTGGTCTGGTCGATGGCCGTGGCCGGGGTGGTTTTCAAGTTGTTCTTCACCGGGCGCTTCGACAAGTTGTCGGTTGCGTTGTATCTGCTCATGGGCTGGCTGGTTGTGGCTTTCGCCAAGCCGGTCCTTGAGGCCGTGCCGCTGGCCGGGTTGGCCTGGCTGGCAGCGGGTGGGGTTGCCTATACCGTGGGCGCGGCGTTCTATATGTGGCGCAGCCTGCCTTATAACCACACCATATGGCATGTGTTTGTGATGCTGGGCAGCGTACTGCAGTACCTTGCGGTGCTTTGGTATGTGGTGCCCGGTCCGTCCTCGGCGATAAGGGGTTAGGCGTGGCGCACTACAATTGGATCGATCTCATCAAGCACCCGGATTCGCCAGATCAAGGCGTGGAGCGGGTGTGTTTCGGTTACGACCTGTCTGTCGACAACTGGCGCTTGTCCTACGAAGTTTTCGGCGATCTGGATCAGCTCGACCTGCCGCCGGAGCAGGCTTCCCGACGTGGACGCGAGCTGTGGTTGGGGACATGCTTCGAGCTGTTCATTGCGCGCGCCAGCCATGGCTATCGCGAGCTCAACATGGCGCCCAGTGGCGCTTGGGCGGGTTTTGATTTTGATGGCTACCGCAGTCAGCCGCGGCCGCTGGAGCCGTCACCATTGGCCAGTCTGAAATCGTTTAGGAGCCCCGAGCGCTTTCGCGCCGACATCGTGCTCAGCGATGATGCGGTGCCGGATATGGCCGCGCATGTGGGGCCCGCAGTGGTGCTCAAGGACAGTCTCGGACAGTTGAGCTATTGGGCGATGATGCA
>JBFKEC010000285.1:0-4151 GCA_041619315.1 Oceanococcus sp.
CCAGAGGCACTGGCCAACCGCATTGAAGATGGAAAATCGGTGGCCGTCATCACCGCCGATGAAGGTGTACGCGGCGGCAAAATCGTTCCGCTCAAAAGCAATGTCGATATCGCCATGGACCTGCCCGGCAGCGACAGCGTGCACAGCGTGATCGTGGTCCGCAACACCGGTGCGGATGTCGCCTGGAGCGCCAAACGCGACGTTGACTATGACGAGCTGACAGCTGCCCAGAGCGGCGAATGCCCGGCCGAGCCCATGAACGCCGAGGACCCGCTGTTCGTGCTTTACACCTCAGGCTCCACCGGCAAGCCCAAAGGTGTGCTGCACACCTCCGGCGGCTACCTGGTGTATGCCGCGATGACCCACCAGCATGTGTTCGACTACCACGACGGCGACATCTACTGGTGCACCGCCGACGTCGGCTGGGTCACTGGCCACAGCTATATCGTTTATGGCCCGCTGGCCAACGGTGCCACCACGCTGATGTTCGAAGGCGTGCCCAACTATCCGGATGCCAGCCGCTTCTGGCAGATCGTGGACAAGCACAAGGTCAACATCTGCTACACCGCTCCGACCGCCATCCGCGCCCTGATGCGTGAAGGCGACGGTCCGGTCAAAGCCACCCATCGCAGCAGTCTGCGCCTGCTTGGCAGCGTCGGTGAGCCGATCAATCCGGAAGCCTGGAACTGGTACCACCAGGTGGTTGGTGATGGGCGCTGCCCAATTGTCGACACTTGGTGGCAGACCGAAACCGGCGGCATTCTGATCACCCCGCTGCCCGGCGCCACACCGCTCAAACCGGGCTCGGCCTCACGCCCCTTCTTCGGCGTGCAGCCGGCACTGGTCGACAACGAAGGCATGATGCTGGACGGTCCGGGCGAAGGCAATCTGGTTCTTCTCGACTCCTGGCCGGGCCAGATGCGAACGGTCTATGGCGACCATGAGCGCTTCGAACAGACCTACTTCTCGACATATCACGGCATGTACTTCACCGGCGACGGGGCTCGCCGTGACGAGGACGGCTACTACTGGATCACCGGTCGCGTCGATGATGTTCTGAACGTATCCGGACACCGCTTGGGCACAGCCGAAATCGAATCCGCGCTTGTTGCCCATGGCAAGGTGGCTGAAGCCGCAGTGGTCGGCTGCCCGCATGACATAAAAGGCCAGGGCATACACGTCTACGTCACCCTCAATGCCGGCGAGCAACCCAGCGAAGCGCTGCGCCAGGAATTGCGCCAATGGGTCCGCGAGGAAATCGGTGCGATTGCCTGCCCTGACGTCATTCAGTGGGCCCCGGGGCTACCCAAAACCCGCTCGGGCAAAATCATGCGCCGGATTCTGCGCAAGATTGCCGAAGGCGAGTATGGTGCTCTTGGCGACACCTCGACCTTGGCGGATCCCGGCGTTGTCGATAATCTGATCGCAGAACACAAGAATCTGATGGCTGCATGAGTGAGACCACCGTCCTGATCGCGGATGATCATCCGCTGTTTCGCGCCGCGCTGACACAGGCGGTGGAGCAGCATCTGGACGGTGCGCGTATTCATCAGGCCGAGAACATGGAGCAGCTGGCTGCGCTGGCGCTCAAACATGATGATGCCGATCTTGTTCTGCTCGACCTCAAAATGCCCGGTGCCCGCGGTTTCTCCTCGCTGGTCCATCTGCGCAGCCACCACCCGGCCATCCCGGTCATTGTCATTTCCGCGGCCGACGATGCCGCGGTCATTCGTCGCGCTATGAGCTTTGGCGCGGCGGGTTTTCTGTCCAAGTCGGCGCCGATGGAATCCATCGGCGACGCGATTCGCGCCGTGTTGGCTGGCGATACCGTTTTTCCGGACAACACTGAAGAAGACGATAAAGACAATGCGCTGGCGGCCAAGCTGGAAAGCCTGACGCCGCAACAGTTTCGCGTGCTGATGATGCTGGCCGATGGCCTGCTCAACAAGCAAATCGCCTACGAACTGCATGTCTCGGAAGCCACGGTGAAAGCCCACATGACGGCAATCATGCGCAAGCTCGGCATCTTCAGCCGGACCCAGGCCGCACTGATTGCACAACAGCTTGATGTCGACGATGCGACGTTGAGTGGGGCTGATTCAGACCAGACGTAAGCGCGAGATCAATGCCCGCAATGCGGCCGGTTTCAACGGCTTCTTGAGCACAGGGCAGCCCAACTGGGCCGCAGCCCAGTCAGCCTCACCGCTGTGATCTGCAGTCACCAATATGGCCGGCAGTGGCGCCACACGACCCGCATTGATGCGCTGGATGACGTCACTGCCCAGCAGCTCGTCGTCGAGATGAAAGTCCATGATCAGCAATTGCGCACGCACGGACTGGGCCTGAGCCTGCGCTTCATCCGCTGCGGTCAACACGTCACATCCCCACTGGCTCAACAAGGCTTGGGTGGCTTTGAGCACGCCCGGATCATTCTCCACCACCAGCACCCGTAATCCGGCGAAATTCCGCCGTGCCGCGGGTTTGCCCGCGCTGGCCTGAGGCCGAATTACACCGGCCTGTGCGCGCGGCACGCGAATGCAGAACGCACTTCCCCGCCCTTGCACCGAACGCAATGACAGATCGTGACCGAGCAAGCGTGCGATACGCTTGCAAATCGCCAGACCCAGACCAAAACCGTGGTTTTCGGCGCTGCCCAGCCGCTGAAACTCGGCAAAGATGCGCTCATGGTCCTTGGCCGCAATGCCAGGGCCCGTGTCTAAAACCTCGATGCGCACGTTGTCGCCCCCCAGGCGGCGCACTCCGAGCACGACGCGGCCCTTGTGCGTGTAGCGCATGGCATTGCTGAGAAAATTCTGCAATACACGCTTTAGCAACGCCGCATCTGATTGCACCCACAGGCGGGTCGGCTGGACACTGAGTTGTATGCCTTTGCGCTGCATCTGCAGGCCGAATTCGGTCGCCAGCGCCTTGAACACATCACCCAGCGGCACGGCTTCGATGCGGGTTGCGAGCACGCCGGCATCAAGCTTGGAAATGTCGAGCAAACTGCCCAGCAGGGCTTCCATGGATTCCAGCGACTGCTCGATACCGGTGACCAGTTCGGTCACGTCGACACCATCACCACGCGTGGCCGCGGCTGTGGCGAACAGTCGCGCGGCATTCAGCGGCTGCATCAGATCATGGCTGGCCGCTGCCAGAAAGCGGGTCTTGGACAGATTGGCGCGCTCCGCTTCAGCCTGGGCCAACTGCAATTCGCGAGTGCGCTGGGCGACGCGCCGCTCGAGCACCACATTGGCGCGTTTCAGATCCGTAATGTCAGCGAAACTGGTGACAAAACCGCCGCCCGGCATGGGCTGTCCTTGCACATCAAGGACCCGCCCATCGGGCAGAATGCGTTCGCTGCGATGGACCGACTGTTGACGCAGATGCTCCAGCCTGCGCTCGACCTGCTGATCCGCATCCCCCTCACCGAGCAAGCCACGCTGGGCGTTGAAACGCAGAATGCTTTCGACCGGCTCACCAATCTTGAGCAGCGAATCAGGCAAGGCAAACAATTGCTGATAGCCACGGTTCCAGGCGACCAGGCGCTGATTGGCATCGACCACGCTGACCGCCTGGCTGAGATTGTCCAGCGCTGACTGCAGCAATTCGCGATTGAACGCAAACAGCCGGGAGGTCTGGTCAAGCACCTGGGCCAGTTCACTGACCGGCGCGGTGCGCGCACCCAGCATCGCATCCATCAACGCGGTGGCTGTTGCCCCGCCCATGGCCCCGGCAAGCAGGCGTTCAACATATTCGGCCAGGGCGTCCGGCGCATGCGCAGCATGTCTGTCCAGCACGGTTTCGGCAAGGCGCTCGAAATCAGCAATCAGGGCGTTGGCACGCTCACTGCCATAGAAACGTTCGAGCAACAGAATCAGGTCCGCGACGGACGCACTGCGGGTGCGTCGATGTCCAGTGGCATTGATGAAACGGGCCGCATCCAGGCGCTCCTGCAGCGGCGTTTCCGTGAACAGTGACAGCACAACGTAAACCGCCAGATTGGCACTCAGACTGATCACTGCAGCGTGCACCACCGGATCCAGGCCCACCAGGCCAAACAAAGCCTGCGGTGCTAACCAGCTGATGCCCAGCGGACCATGTTCTATCCACGCCGTACCGGTGGTCATGGCCGGCAGCAGCAAGGTGTA
>JBFKEC010000286.1:0-4144 GCA_041619315.1 Oceanococcus sp.
ATCATGGCCTTCGAGTCGACGCTCAACCTGCTGGAAACCAAAAACAGTGAAGCGGCCCAGGCGCTGGGCGAACTCAAAGCGCTCAGACTCAGCCGCGAGCAGGCCCTGGCCGGCATCGAGACACAGCGCACCCAGCGCCAGAGTTTGCTCGACGAGGTGCAAGCCCGACTCGGAGCCGGCGGCGCAACCTTGCGCGACCTGCGCAACCAGCAAGCACGCCTGGAACAGCTCATCGAACAACTTGGCAGCGCCCTGAAACAAAGTCAGCTGCCCGCCCTGAGTGGCAATCTGAGCAACCTCAAAGGCCAACTATTCCGACCTGTGGACGGGTCCATACTGGCCTCATACAACAGCCACAAACCGGATGGTGAAACACGCTGGAAGGGCCTGTGGCTGGGCGCAGCCGAAGGCACCCCGGTGCGCGCCGTGGCCTCAGGTCGGGTTGTCTACGTCGACTGGATGCATCATTTCGGCCTGCTCGTAGTGGTCGACCACGGACACGGCTGGTTCAGCCTGTACGGCCACAACCAGAGCGCCAGCAAATCGGTCGGCGATGCGGTCAAGGCTGGCGAAACACTGGCTCAAGCCGGCAATACCGGTGGCCATGACAAGTTCGGGGTCTATCTGGAGATTCGTCAGGGCCGCAAAACACACAATCCCCTGCGCTGGTTACGTGCTGCAAACCCCTGAAAACAACGGTTTCTTCACGGTTCAGTGTGATAATGTTGGGTATCCGCCTAAAACGCTGGAATTATTTCTGCATTCTTGCAGTCCAAACGCCCGTTATCCGCGACAGCCGCGCCCCGGGCAGCGCGCACCAATAGATTCACTATGGCAACTAAGTTCAAAGCTACTGCACTGATGGCTACCGGCGTTCTGCTGGGCGCCTCCATCACCCTGTCCCAGGGCGTATTCGCAGATCGCGAAACCAGTTCGGCCAGTCTGCCACTGCAGGAGCTGCAGGCCTTTGCTGAGATTCTGTCGCAGATCAAAGATACCTACGTCGAAGACGTCGACGACAAGGAACTCATCGAGCACGCCATCCGCGGCATGCTCGACGGCCTGGATCCGCATTCCGCCTACCTCGATAGTGAGGAGTACAAGGAGATGTCGATTTCCACGTCGGGCAAGTTCGGCGGACTCGGCATTGAAGTGCAGATGTACAACGGCTTTGTCCGGGTGGTCTCCCCCATTGACGACACACCGGCCAGCCGCGCGGGTATCGAAGCCGGCGATCTGATCGTGCGCATCGACGAAAAGCCGGTGAAAGGCATGACCCTGAGCGAAGCTGTACGCATGATGCGCGGCAAGCCAGGCACCAAAATCGACCTGCTGGTCATGCGCGAAGGTGGCGCCCAGCCGTTCAAGGTCAATATCACTCGCGACATCATCAAGGTCGAAAGCGTGCGCTCACGCATGCTGGAGCCCAAATTCGGCTACCTGCGCATCTCGACCTTTTCCGGTAACACCGCCACTTCCGCCGAGAAACAGCTCAATGCGCTGAATGACGAAGCCAAAGGTGAATTGCGCGGCATCATTCTCGACCTGCGCAACAACCCGGGCGGCGTGCTCACCGCTGCGGTCGACGTATCCGACCTGTTCCTGGAAAACGGCACCGTGGTTTCGATCAAGGGCCGCCATGACAACGCCCTGCGCGAGTTCACCGCCAAACCCGGTGACGCCCTTTACGGCAAGCCCATCGTGGTACTGGTCAACGAAGGCTCGGCCTCAGCCTCGGAAATTGTCGCCGGCGCCTTGCAGGATCATCAGCGCGCGGTCATCGCCGGGCGCAAGACCTTCGGCAAGGGCTCGGTGCAGACCATCGTGCCGGTGCGCAACAATGCCGCGATCAAGCTGACCACCGCCCGCTACTACACGCCCAACGGCCGTTCGATTCAGGCCGAGGGCATTGAGCCGGACGTCAACATCCGCTCGCTGGAAGTGAGCAAGCGCGAGCAGTCGTTCACGCCGATCACCGAAGCCGACCTCAACAACCGTCTCGACAACGAGAATGGTGATGAGAACAGCGACACATCGAATGTCGATGGCGAAGAGGAAGAACTCTCACTCGCCGAGTCCGACTACGCGCTGTACGAAGCCCTCAATCTGCTCAAGGGCCTGAGCATCATGAGCGTGTCGCGCTAGATCAGACCGCTAGCATCGCGGGCAGCTGGCCCGCGATGCCATTCACGCCAGCACGTGACCTGATCAGGACGCCATCGCCGCAGCCCGGACGGCTGCCGGCGAGGTGTTCAGATAAGCCAAGGCCTCTTCGGTCGAGCCTTCCTTGATCGGGTCATACCAAGGGCTGAAGAACGGCAGCTCCTGCAACAGCAGCCAGATCGGTGACGGCAGATGGCCGGTTTTGACCTCACGCATCCACTGCCGCCAGATCCACGGCTTGAACACGCTGGGCTTCTTGGCCTTGAAACGCTCATCCTGATTCATCAGGTGCGCCGCGCCATTGACCCATAGCCCGTAAATCGCCGGCATCGCAATCGTCGCCAGGTAGTAACGCGACGCGTAGCCGCCACCCAGATGGCGGTACAGATCAAACGCCACACAGCGATGCTCAACCTCTTCCGCACCATGCCAGCGCAGCAGGTCGAGCAGCACCGGGTCAGCGCCGGCTTCATCCCACGAGGTGTTACGCAGCACGTAGTTGCCGAGCACACAGGTCATGTGTTCGATGGCCGCAATAATGCCCAGACGGAACACCAGCCATTCCTTTTGCGCGAACTTGGGTAGCTTGATGCCCAAAGGGTCATCACACAGCAGGTTTTCGAACAGCCAGTCTTCCTTGCGCGTACTGCTCTGGGTTTCAATCCCATGGGCATGCAGGTAGTCAGCGATGGCGCTGCCGTGGGCCCGCGCGTGCATGGCTTCCTGACGCACGAACATCTGCACATCCGCCTTGAGCTTGTCGTCGGTGATGTACGGCATCGCCTGGTTGTAGACCTTGCAGAACCAGAACTCGCCAGCCGGCAGCAGCAGGTTGATCTCGTTGATGAAATGGCTGGCAAACGGGCTGCCGGGTATCCATTCCAGCGGGGTTTTTGACCAGTCGAACTGGACCTTGCGATGAACCAGGGAACCTGGCGTACGCGAAGCTTTGGGTCTGGAGGTGGATGCGCCGCGCGCAGTGTCGATTGAAGTCACGCTCATTATTGTTTTCTCCCGTGTTCAGGGTTCCAGATCAAGCCGAGCCAGACGTCGTGAAACGCCAGGCATCAAGCGCGAAAGCAGGCGGCTACCGTGCGCTTCAACACCCACAGGCAGTTCATCGGCGCGCTGTTCAACCGCCTTGAGAATCGCCCGCGCTATGGCCTGCGGTTTTAGGTTGCGACGCTGGTACAGGCGCGTGGCGTCGCTGCGCTTGCGCTGCTGCTGCGCGTCCGAAACACCAACAAAGCGGGTGCTTTGGGTGATGTTGGTAATGGACAGACCCGGACAAATGGTCGCCACATGAATGTCATGCTCGGCCAACTCTGCACGCAAACAGTCACTGAGCATGCGCACCGCAGCCTTGCTGGTGTTGTAGGCAGCCATAAAGCGTGACGGTGTGAACGCCCCCATGGAGGCCACATTTACGATATGCCCCTTGCGCCCGGTCTTGATCATTTGCGCCCCGAACAGGCGCGAGCCCTGGATCACACCGCCCAGATTGATCTTGAGGACTTTGTCCCAGTCGGCGTCGCTGGTGTCGAAAAACGAACCGGCCATGCCGATGCCAGCGTTGTTAATCACAATATCTGCGGCACCGAATTCCTTGCCGACCCAGCTGGCCAGCGTACGCATGGCCCGCGCATTGCCGACATCGACAACCCGGGCCCAGGCCGTCACGCCACTCAGGCGACACAGGGTTGCGGTGCGCTCGGCTGCTTGCGGATTGATGTCCACAGCGATGATATCGGCGCCGGCTTGGGCAAACATCAACGCCGTCTCGCGACCAAAGCCCGAACCGGCGCCGGTGACCACCACCAGCTTGCCGGCGTGCAGGCGTCGTGGCCCCGGCGCCCGCACGCGCATGCGCTCAAGGTCGGCTGGTGCCTTACCGGATTCGACAAAATCGACAAAGCGCGCCACCTTGTCCGCCACCAGCTGGGGATGGCTGACCGGCAACCAGTGCCCGGCCTCGACATCA
>JBFKEC010000287.1:0-4142 GCA_041619315.1 Oceanococcus sp.
CTGCTGGCCAGCACCACGCTCCACGCCAGCATCGACAACGAGGCCCTGGGCAACACCGAGGACGGTAGCAACTGGGCCGCCTGGGGGCGGACCTTCGATGAACAGCGCTACAGCCCGCTGGATCAGATCAAACGCGACAACATTGAGCGTCTGGGCCTGGCCTGGACTTATGAACTGGACAACGTGTGGAGCGTGTCGTCGCAACCGCTGGCGGTTGACGGCGTAATCTACATCGCCGTGGGCTACAGTGAAGTTCATGCCATTGACGCAGCCAGCGGCAAAACGCTGTGGCATTACAACCCCAAGGTTGACCCGATCAAGATGCGCATGGCCTGGGGCATACGCGGCCTGGCCTATTGGAAGGGCCGTGTCTATGTTGGTGTCCAGGACGGTCGCCTGATAGCCCTTGACGCCAAAACCGGCGAACTGGCGTGGTCGGTGCTGACCACCCAGCCGGGCGATAACCGCTACATCACCGGCGCCCCGCGCGTGTTCAACGACAGCGTGATCATCGGTCATGGCGGCGCCGACTTCGGCTATGTGCGTGGCTATGTCACCGCCTATGACACCGCCACCGGCGAACAACGCTGGCGCTGGCATGTGGTTCCTGGCAACCCCGCTGACGGCTTTGAGAATGAGGCCATGGAAATGGCGGCCGAAACCTGGACTGGCGAGTGGTGGAAGTCCGGCGGTGGCGGCACCGTGTGGAACGCCATGACCTATGACCCGGAATACAACCGGATTTATCTGGGCACCGGCAACGGCTCGCCGTGGAATCACAAATTGCGCTCACCGGACGGTGGCGACAACCTGTTCCTGTGCTCTGTGGTGGCACTGGATGCCGACACCGGGGAATACGTCTGGCATTACCAGACCACGCCGGGCGAAAGCTGGGATTTCAACTCGACCATGGACATGGTTCTGGCCGATGTCGACATCGACGGCAAACCACGCAAAGTCTTGATGCATGCACCCAAGAACGGCTTCTTCTACGTCCTGGATCGAGAAGATGGCGCGCTGATCTCGGCCGAAAAGCTCGGCAAGGTGACCTGGGCCGAACGCGTCGACATGGAAACAGGCCGCCCAGTGGAAGTCCCCGGAGCACGCTATGAAACCGGTGAAGCGCTGATCTGGCCAGGCTCGGCCGGGATGCACAACTGGCATCCCATGGCGTACTCACCCAACAGCGGTCTGATGTACATCCCGACGCGCGAAATGCCGGGCTACTACAACGATGAAGGACGCGATCCGCGCCACTGGAAGATGAGCGCCGAAGACCCCATGGGGCTCAAGGGCTTCTTCGATGACATTCCGACCAGCGCGGGCAGCAGTGCGGTGCTGGCCTGGAACCCTCTGACCCAGAGCAAGGTGTGGGAGGTGGAAACACCGGGCATCAGCAACGGCGGGCTCATCACCACCGCCGGCGGGCTGGTCTTTCAGGGTCGCGCCGATGGCCGCTTCGTGGCCATGGACGAGCGCAGCGGTGAAGAGTTGTGGTCGCACAATATGGGCGTGGGCACTCAGGCCGCGCCGATGAGCTTCAGCGTGAATGGCAAACAACACATCGCCCTGCTTGCCGGCTGGGGCGGCAGCCAGATGTTGATGGCGTCGATGGCCGCGCAACATGGCTGGGTCGGGCGCCAGCATGCACGCCGCCTGCTGGTATACACCCTGGATGGCAAGGCCGAACTGCCCACGCCGCCGGCGCCTTCGCGCCCACAGGCCATTGATGATCCGGATTTCGTGGTCGACCCGAGCAAGGCCGATGCCGGGCGCAAGCTGTATTTCCGCAACTGTGCGATTTGCCATGGTTCGGCTGTAGTCGCCGGTGGCTATGCACCGGATCTGCGTGCGTCCGGCATTCCCCTGTCCGAGCCGGCGTTTGCCGCGATCGTGCGTGACGGCGGACTGGTTGCGCGCGGTATGCCGGTGTTTCCGGAATACAGCGATCAAGACCTGGATTCGCTGCGTCACTACATCCGCCAGCGGGCGCGCCATGAACCGTCCGCCTGGGACGACGTCAAAGCGGCCTGGAACTTCATCGTTCTGCTGATCAAAATGAAATGGGCCAGCCTGACCGGCTGAGCCCATTCGCTCACGGCATCAGATGGCGTGCTCAGCCCGAGCGCGCGTTCAGGAATGCGTTGACCGCGTCATGGTGCTCCTGGCTGCCAAAGCACTGACGCAAGGTATCTGACTCGCGCTGCCACACATTGCCGATATCGGTTTCGGCAAAGTTCTGGCGCAGCAGGGCTTTGGTCATGCGCGCCATGCGGGTTGGCGCCTCGGCCAGCGTGCGCGCCATGGCCATGGTTTCATCGCGCAATGCATCCGCAGCCACCACGCGATTGACCAGACCGCAACGCTCGGCTTCCTCAGCCTTGATCTTGCGTCCGCTTAAGGTCCATTCCGAGGCCCGGCCCAGACCCACGCGTGCCGCCAGGAAATGACTGGAACAGTACTCCGGCACGATACCGACCTTGGCAAAAGGAAACGCGAATACGGCGTTGTCGGCGGCGTAGATCACATCAAACGGCAGCAACATGGTGATGCCGCCACCAATCGCCGCGCCATGCACAGCGGCAATCAGCGGTTTGGATTCACCGGTCAGTTTGATCCAGTCACCCACAACACCCAGACCGCCAAGACGCTGATCCTCATCGAGATAGTCCTGCTCGCCGCGCACGAATGGCAGGAACCAGTCTTCAAGGTCAGCCCCGGCACAAAAGGCTTTGCCCTCGCCCATGACCAGAATGGAACCGACATTGTCATCCGCATTGGCCCGCTCGATCGCGGCCTGCCAGTCATTGATCAGGCTGGGCGTCAGCGCATTCAGCACTTTGGGACGGTTGAGGGTAATCACGGCCACGCGGCCATCCACCGCGTAACGAATCTGTTGACTGTTCGACATAGCTGCTCGGGAAATTTGAAACAGCCCAGAGCATAGAGCCTGACGGCCCGTTGCAACTCATGCTTTCGGATCATGGCCAGACACCGGCGCGTCACATTCGCTGGCTAGACTGCGGCGCAACTGCCGGCCGCAGCAGCGCCAGCGCACCGCCCATGAGCCAAAACCAATGAACCCTCAATTCTCCACATTCCTTGTTGTGGCGACCTGCCTGGTGCTGGGCGCCTGCCAGGGCGGCACCAGCCGCAATCTGTCGAGCACCCTGCCCGCCACGCCGATCGCGCAGTCCAGCGATGTACGCGTGATGAGCTACAACATCCGCTACAACACCAGCGAAGACGGCGAAAGCGCATGGCCCAACCGACGCGATGAACTGGCCAGCCAGATTCGCTTCAATCGGCCAGATCTGGGCGGGCTACAGGAAGTGCTGGTCGACCAGCTCCGCGATCTGCAACAGCGCCTGCCGGAATACACCTTTGTCGGCGTCGGACGCGACGATGGCGCCGAAGCCGGCGAGTTCTCACCGGTGTTCTTCGACAGCCAACGCTTCGTCATGCTCAATGGCGGCACCTTCTGGTTGTCGGAAACACCGGACCAAGCCGGCAGCGTCGGCTGGGATGCCGCGCTGCCACGTATCGTCACCTGGGTTGAACTGGCCGACCAGATCAGCGGCCACAACCTGCTGCTGTTCAACACGCACTTTGATCATCAGTGCCAGAGTGCACGCGAGCACAGCGCGGTGCTGATTCGCCAGCGCATCGCTGAGATCGCCCCGCACAACGCTCTGTTCATGGTGACCGGTGATTTCAATGTAACGCCGGACAACGCCGCCTATGCGGCCATGACCCAAGGCAACGATCCGATCGCGGTCGATGACGCCTTGCTCAAGTCCTTGACCCCGCATCATGGCCCGACGGAAACCTATTTCGGCTTCGAGGTGAGTTGCAGCAGCAACTGGCCTGAGGTGATCGACAATCTGCTACCGCAGCAGAGTGCGCCGCGCCGAATTGACTATATTTTCCTGGCCACCGACATCGCGGTACTACGCCATGCGACCCTGACTGACAGCCGTGATGGGCGATATCTGTCTGACCATCAGGCCGTGCTGGCAGACCTGATCCTGCCCTGACTTTCAGAACTAGCCGGCCGACCCCTTGATGGCCCGGCCGGCATCGCCTCAGAATTCTTCCAGCAGACGACCTTTACCGAGAATCTTGTCGTTGACACCGCAGGC
>JBFKEC010000288.1:0-4115 GCA_041619315.1 Oceanococcus sp.
GGACTTCCATCTGGCTGATGGTCAAAGTGAATCACTGGATACGCTGTGGACCGTGCTTCACATTGCCCAGGCACCGTGTGGTGAGAGCTGCCAACAGCGTCTGTGGCAGACGCGCCAGATGCGCACCCTGCTGCATCGTCGGCGTGGCCGGGTCCAGCGCGCCATATTGGTTGCCGAGCCGTCCGAGGCGGCCCCCCTGGCTGCGACACTGGCGCCGGAACACCCTCGCCTGAAAGTGTTGTCTTTGGATGTCGAGTCGCGCGCGCAATTCGATCAGTGGCTGGGCGAATTGCCGGTTTCAGATCCGGTTCTGCTGATTGATCCGCTGGGTAATTTTCTAATGTACTACGGCGACGAACTGCCACTGGAAGGCATGTACAAGGACATCAAGCGGCTGCTCAAGCTGTCAAATATCGGTTAACAGCCCATTGCGCAGCGCCATGGCGGATGCTGAATGGCGCTGAAAACATTAAAATAACGGGTTACCCCACACACTGGCGGGCTTTGTCGTGTCTGACGCTGTCTACAAGAAACTGTCGCTGTTCACCTTGATTCTGTGCTTTGGCATCGTGGTGCTGGGTGCGTATGTCCGACTTTCCGATGCCGGGCTGGGCTGTCCGGACTGGCCAGGCTGTTATGGCAAGATCGTGGTGCCGGTGGCAGAGGTGGCGCAAAGCCATGTCGGCCATGCCGATCGGCCGCTTGAAGCGGCCAAGGCGTGGAAGGAGATGGTTCACCGCTACTTTGCATCCAGCCTTGGTCTGCTGATCCTTGCGCTGGCATTTTTCGGCTGGAATCGTGGCTTGCCGCGTAGCCTGTTGCTGGGCCTTGTGGGGGTTGTCATCTTCCAGGGCATACTCGGCATGTGGACCGTTACATGGCAGCTCAAACCGCTGGCTGTCAGTTCGCATTTGCTTGGCGGTATGACCACGCTGGCTATGCTGCTGTGGTTGCGTTTGCTGCAAAGCCCGGCGCCACTGGGGCTGGGTTTACGCAGCTTGCGTGGGTTTTGCGGCGCATCGTTGGCAGTCCTGGTTGGGCAGATATTTCTCGGTGGCTGGACCAGCAGCAATTACGCCGCGCTGGCGTGCCCGGACTTTCCGACCTGTCACGCGCAATGGTGGCCAGCCGACCTGGATTTTTCCAATGCGTTTGTGCTTTGGCACGGTCTGGGTATCAATTTTGAGTACGGCATTCTGGAAAGCCCGGCACGCACCGCCATTCATTTGACTCACAGGCTGGGTGCAATCGTGACCACGGGCGTTCTAGTCAGTTTGATGGTGCTGATCTGGCGCCGCACCCAGGCGCGACATCTTGCGGTGTTGCTGGGCATGGCGCTGGGTTTGCAGGTCACGTTGGGTATTGCCAGCGTCAAGCTGGGCCTGCCGCTGCTGGTCGCCGCGGCGCATAATGCCGGCGCCGCTTTTCTGGTTTTGATTATGGTCAGCATCAATGTGCTGGCCTGGCGCGAACGACCGGCTTCGGCCGCACGGGTGGATGCATTGTCATGAGCAGTAACAGCGAAACCATGCACTTGCCGCGTTGGCGCGAGTATTACGAACTGACCAAGCCGCGGGTCGTGCTGCTGCTGGTCTTCACTGCGGTGATCGGTATGTTTCTGGCCACCCCGGGGATCGTGCCGTGGCCAGTCTTGCTGGGGGGCAGTGCCGGTATCTGGTTATGCTCGGCCTGCGCAGCTGTGCTCAATCAGTGGGCTGATCGCGAAGCTGATGCACGTATGGCCCGGACTCGTCGACGCCCGTTGCCGACCGGGACGTTGACCGATGTCCAGGCCCTGGGTTTCGCCGCGGTGCTGGGCGTGAGCGGTGCCGCTCTGCTGTACTGGCTGACCAATACACTGACCATGTGGCTGACCTTGGTCTCACTGGTTGGGTATGCGGTGGTCTACACCCTGTTTCTCAAGCGCGCGACGCCTCAGAACATCGTGATTGGCGGTGCGGCAGGTGCGGCACCACCTTTGCTGGGCTGGACGGCAGTGACCGGCGAAGTGCATGCCCACGCCTTGATCCTGTTTTTGATCATATTTGCGTGGACGCCACCTCATTTCTGGGCGCTGGCCATTGATCGTCGCGACGAGTACGCTCGGGCCGGTATACCCATGTTGCCGGTTACCCATGGTGTGCGCTTCACCAGTCTGCAGATTCTGCTGTATACCGCGATTTTGTTTGCAGTGGCCTTGTTGCCCTATGTCGCCCACATGAGTGGCTGGCTGTATCTGGCCGGGGCGCTTCCGCTGGGGCTTTTGTATCTGCTGTGGTCATGGCAGCTGGTGCGCAAGCCGGTGGAGGATCTGCCGCGCAAGCTGTTCAACTATTCGATCATCTACCTGATGGCGATCTTCGCCTTTTTGTTGCTGGACCACTATTTGTTACCGGCCAGTGCTTCCTGAAGGCATAAAAAAACCGGCGTAATCGCCGGTTTTCTGTGCTTGTGTGCGGGATCAGGCTTCGATCGCCTTGCGCAGCTTTTTCAGGGCCACCGCTTCAATCTGGCGGATGCGCTCTGCCGAGACGCCGTAGACGTCAGCCAGTTCCTGCAGGCCCATCTTCTGGCCGTCATCCTGCATCCAGCGCTTTTGAAGAATGTCGCGGCTGCGTTCATCCAGGGTTTCTAGCGTGGACTGGATAATGCTGAACTGACGGTCGTGCCAGTCGGCCTGTTCCAGCTGATCGGCCGGGTTGGCGTCATCGCTGGCCAGGTATTCCTCTGGAGCGTAGTGAGCACTGTCATCATCGGCGCTGCCGGTGCTGGAGAAATCAATGTCCTGTCCGGACAGTCTGCGCTCCATCTGGAGCACGGTTTCCGGCTTGACGTTGAGGTCCTTGGCCACCGCGTTGACTTCAGCCTGATTCATCCAGCCCAGGCGCTTTTTCTTGCTGCGCAGGTTGAAGAACAGCTTGCGCTGGGATTTGGTCGTGGCGACTTTCACGATGCGCCAGTTCTTAAGGATGAACTCGTGAATCTCGGCCTTGATCCAGTGCACGGCAAAGGAAATCAGGCGCACGCCCACTTCCGGATCGAAGCGTTTGACGGCCTTCATCAGGCCGACATTGCCTTCCTGGATCAGGTCGGCCAGCGGCAGCCCGTAACCCATGTACCCGCGGGCGATATGCACCACGTGTCGCAGGTTGGACATGATCAGTTGCTGTGCCGCACTCAGATCTTCGGTGTCGCGCAGTTTTTCGGCGAGTTGACGTTCGTCCCCAGCGTTCAGCACGGGGATGCGGTTTACCGATGCGATGTACGCATCAAGGCTGCCTGTCAGCGGGACAAGCTGCATATTGTCTTGTTTCAAAGTCAGTGAGTTGGACATTGAAGATCTCCCTTGGTGGAGCGTTCCTCCATCAGTTTAGCACTCACACCATATGAGTGCTAAGTCTGAGGGTTTAGAGCGGGCAGTGGGCCAGAAGTTCCCACCATCGCGGCAATTTGGAGAACTAATGATCCGCAACTCGACGCTGTGACCGGAGCGCCCGGTGTGGGTTCCATGACAGCCGCTGTCGCGTTTATTCGGGCTCGATATGTCGCAGGTTGCGCCATACACTTTGCCACGCACCGACCCAGCCCATCAGGGCTGCCAGAGCAATGAGCCTGAGGCCGTCACCTGGTGCCAGCCCCTGCAAGTCGATAGCCCGGCCGTAGCTGGCGGCCAGAGCGTCGAGGTGCGGGGTCAGACTATTGAGGGTCAGCGAGACACCCAGACACGCGACCAGACCGCTGAGAAGCCCGTACAGCGTGCCAGAATACAGAAAGGGTCGCTGGATAAAGCCGTCAGGCGCGCCGATGAGTTTCATGACCACAATTTCATCGCGCCGGCTTTCGATGTTCAGGCGGATGGTGTTGGCGACCACCAGTATGACGGTGAGTCCCAGCATGATGCCCATGATCTGGACCAGCCGGGTGCCAAATTCAAGCAGTGCAGCCAGCCGTTCCAGCCATTCGGCGTCGGCCTGCGCAATGTCGATTTCGCTGCGTGCATCTTGCCGGGCTAAAAAGGCCTCAAGTTCGCCCGCCTCGATGCCGGGCTTGGGCCACAGTACGATCACGGCCGGCAGGGGATTGTCCTCAAGCAGGTCGAGCGCGCGGCCGAAGCC
>JBFKEC010000289.1:0-4093 GCA_041619315.1 Oceanococcus sp.
CGCAATCGGCACGACAACAGCAAGCAGGGGCTGGGCGTGCGTCATGTTCAGCAGCACGGGGCCTGTTCGGATGTGGGCTGCGCGCTGGGCGCACAGTCAAACAGGCCGAAATGGGTGGAAGTGTCGCCGCTGATCTCGAAATGTGCGGCGTAGCGCGTGTCCTTGAGCATGCTTGCGGTGTTGCCGCACACCCGCAGCGGGCGTGCGCGCTCGAAGGTGTGGTGATCGTCCAGCCTGAAGCTGTGCGGATGCTGGGCAACCGAGCCCTTGTAGATTGCGGTGTGGCCGAAATCTTCGCAGCGATCTTCGAGCGCCAGTTTGAAGGCCCGTACGGTTTTTGACTGGAATGCCACCATACCAATCTTCTCCTCAATGGCCGGATCCAGTATCGGAATCGGCGCAGAGCTCACGGCTCTTGCATCGGCGCAGCCGCATTGCATCATGAGGCGGCGAAAGTCTTCAATGTACAGGGCTCCGCCCAAACACTCACCGCGCAAGACCGGTTCGCGTTGCAGCGCCGCGGGAATGCGTCGGTCGCTGAACACATCAGAAAAGTACAGTTCGCCGCCGGGCTTAAGCACGCGAAAGATTTCGGCAAACACCCGCGGCTTGTCCGGTGACAGATTGAGTACGCAGTTGGAGACCACTACATCGACACTGGCATCGGCAATGCCGCAGGCGGCCAGATCTTCGATGTAGCCGTGGTGCAAGGTGACATTGGACGTGGCATGGCCATAACGCTGTGCATGCCAGTCGCGCTGGCGCTCAGCGACATCGAGTTGCTGGCGGGTCATGTCGATGCCGATGACCTTGCCGGATTCGCCGACCAGACGTGAGGCCAGATACACATCGCGGCCGGTGCCGCAGCCCAGGTCGAGAACGGTGCACCCTTCAAGCGCTGGCGGCAGCGGTGAGCCGCAGCCGTAGAAGCGCGCCATGACCTCCGGATGGATGTCGGCAAGTAGCGGACGAAGCCACTCGGGGGTGGCGTCGAGCGGGCAGCAGGCACCGGTTTTCAGGTCGGCGCTGCTTTGCAGTACGTCACCGTAATAGGCTTGAACGGAGGCCAGCGTGCTGTGCGTGGTGGTTTCGGGCATATTCATAATCAGGGCTTTTGCGCGGTTGAGGGGGCGTTGAGTTGCCAGTCATAAGGCAGGTAACCCAGCTTGAGATCATTGCGGCGCAGCGCGGCTTTCTGGGCTGCATTCAGGCCCAGCGCATCGCCATGCGCGGACAGAAAAGTGTTGAGGCCGCCGCTGTGCGCGAAGTCC
This sequence comes from Oceanococcus sp., assembly GCA_041619315.1. Taxonomy (GTDB): domain Bacteria; phylum Pseudomonadota; class Gammaproteobacteria; order Nevskiales; family Oceanococcaceae; genus Oceanococcus. The sequence goes on from JBFKEC010000289.1 coordinate 1,272, forward strand.
TCGCCGTACCAGCGAAAGATCATCGAAATCGCCAGTCGCTCGCCATCCATACGATTGCGCGAACGGTCGCGTAAAAAGCGTTCGGTCTGGTCCTCAAGCTGAGCATCCAGCTGGGCGGCCACATAGGCTTGCGGGCGCAGGGCGGGGCAGCCGATCGAAGCGCAGTTGACTGCGAAATGTATGCGCGGCTCCTTGAAGTCTTCCGCGCCGCGCAGCAACTCATGCTCGACTTCGTCGAGCGAGCGGCGTTTGCCCAGCAGGTCAAAGAAAGATTTTTTCCAGGGCGAAGAGAACAATCCGCCCAGATCCTTGATGGAATCCAGGTCTGGGTAGCGGGTCAGGATGAGCGCGACCGTGAATGCGTTGTAGGCGTTGATCAGGAACGCCTGACGCTGCGCCTCGGACCACTGCTGAAAGTCTTGTTCTTTCACTGCGCTGAGCGTGTCGAGGTAGCGCTCAAGGCGCGGTTTGTCGGACGCAAAGCCGCTGTAATCGACCGTGCTGGCGGTGCCGTCTGCGCTCCAGCGGACATGGTCTTCGAGCAGTTGGGTCCAGGCTGCATGGCGATGATCGAACGTCTGGCCAAAGGCCGCGCTGGCGAGGCTTAGAAGCAGGCCAAAGGCCAGCCACTGCGGCGTGCAACGGCGCGGGTTCATGAGCGCGCAGGCCCGGCTGCGGCGCTGTTGGCAGTGCCGCGCCGCCAGTTGAAGTAACGCTGCGCCAGCTTCAGTGCCAAGGCCGGTGCATGGGCGCGTTTCCACTGGCCTGCGGTGTATTTGCTGGCCTCGCTCATGGTCGGGTAGACATGGATGGTGCCGAGCAGCTTGTTCAGGCCGATGCCGTGGGTCATCGCGAGCACGAATTCGGCCAGCAACTCGCCGCTGTGCGCGCCGACGATCTGAACCCCGAGAATGCGGTCCTTGCCGGGCGGGGTGAGCACTTTGACATGGCCATAGTCGACACTGTCGGCGATCGCGCGATCCAGGTCATCCAGGCCGTACTTGGTGACTTCCACCGCGATGCCGCGCTCTGCAGCTTCTTGTTCATTAAGGCCGACGCGGGCAATTTCCGGGTCGGTGAAAGTGACCCAGGGAATCACCCGATAATTGACCTTGAAGCGCCACAGCGGGGCAAGCAGGGCATTGACGGTGGCGTACCAGGCCTGATGCGCGGCCACATGGGTGAACTGATAAGGGCCGGTGACATCGCCGGCCACGTAGATATTGGGGTAGTTGGTGCGCAGCAGTTCGTCGGCGGCGATGGTGCCGTTGTTGCGGGTGGTGATCGCCAGGCTTTCGAGTCCGAAGCCCTGCGTTCTGGCCTTGCGCCCGAGCGCGATCAGGATGTGATCGAAGCCAATGCGGATTTCGTCATCGCCATGCGCGCATACCAGCACCGGGCCTTGATCGGTCATGTCCACGCGTTTGGCAGTGTGTCCGCTGGCCACATGCACGCCTTCTTCGGTCAGTGCCTGGCTCAGGGCCTGGGCGGCGTCCTGGTCTTCGCGCGGGAGCAGTCGTGGCGCCATCTCGACCACGCTCACTTCACTGCCAAAACGGGCAAAGGCCTGGGCCAGCTCGCAGCCAATCGGGCCGCCGCCGAGTACCACCAGGCGGCGCGGCAATTCCTTGAGTGACCACACAGTGTCACTGGTCAGATAGTCGACCTGATCGAGTCCGGGGATGTTTGGAACCAGTGGCATTGCGCCGGTCGCGACAATCAGACTGCGCGTGCTCAGACGACGTCCATTGACCTCGACCTCCCACGGCGACACGATGCGCGCTTCGCCCTGAATCACATCGACACCCAGCCCGCTGTAGCGTTCGACGGAATCGTGCGGTTCGATCTTGCTGATCACCTGGCGCACCCGGGCCATGACATCACTGAAGCTGAACTCGACCTTCATCGAGGCGATCCCGTAGCGCTGGCTTTTGCCGGCTTCGGCGAGCAGGCGGGCACTGCGCAGCAGGGCTTTGGACGGCACGCAGCCGGTGTTGAGGCAATCGCCACCCATCTGGTGTTTCTCGATCAAAGCCACTTTGGCATTGACCGCCGAGCCGATGTAGGCCGAGACCAGGCCGGCGGATCCACCGCCGATGACCACCAGGTTGTAATCAAACTGGCGCGGGCGCTTGTGACCCTTGTAAACCCGTTGTGCCTGCAAGCCACGCAGCAGCGTGCGCATGATCAGCGGCAGCAAACCGAGCACGGTCAGCGCGCCGAGCAGGGCGGGTGACAGCACATCTGCAGGTGACTCTATGCTGGCCAGCTGGGTGCCGGCGAACACGTAGGCCAGAGTGCCGGGCAACATGCCCAACTGGCTGACCCAGTAGAAGGTCCAGCTGCGCAGCTGAGTCAGGCCGGCCAGAAGATTGATCACAAAAAACGGAAACACCGGGACCAGACGCAAGCTGAGCAGGTAGAACGCGCCGTCGCGTTCAACACCGGCATTGATGGTTTTGAGTCGTTCGGCGAAGCGCTGGGTGAGCGCATCGCGCAGCACAAACCGGGCTATCAGCATGGCCAGGGTGGCGCCCAGGCTGCTGGCAAAGGAGACCAGCAGCAGCCCTTCAAACAGGCCGAAGATGGCACCGGCGGCGAGTGTCAGCACGGCTGCGCCGGGCAGTGACAACGCGGTGGCTGCAACATACATGGCAAAGAAGGCCCCAGCCGCGAGCCACGGGTTGGACTGAGTCCAGGCGGTGATTTCGGACTGACGCAGTTTGAGCGCTTCCAGGCTGAGACCGTCAAGCAGGCCTAGCTGTGAAACGGCAATCAGCACGGCGCCGAGTAGCGTTATGAGCAGAATGCGTGCGCTGCGC
>JBFKEC010000290.1:0-4072 GCA_041619315.1 Oceanococcus sp.
ATGCCACCAGATGTCGCGCGCCGCATCCATGGCCACCTCGTGACCAGTGCGCTGCAGCACCACCACACGCTCGACCGAGCCTGCGGATTGGGTCACCGCATCATCTGCGGCCTGCTTGAGCTCGACAATGCCACCACCACGATGACCACCATCGGCGGTAATGACGAAGCGCGCCTGGGCATCATCAATACGATCACGCAGCGAGGCCGCAGAAAAACCGCCAAACACCACCGAATGCACCGCACCGATACGGGCGCAGGCCTGCATCGCGATGACCGCCTCGGCCACCATCGGCATGTAGATAATGATGCGGTCGCCCTTTTCGGCACCCAGCGCCTTGAGCGCATTGGAAAAGCGACACACTTCTGCGTGCAGTTCACGGTAGCTCAGATTGCGGGTGTCGCCTTTTTCACCCTCAAAGCGAATCGCGACCTGATCGCCGCGGGTGTCGAGATGACGGTCAATGCAGTTGTAGGACACATTCAACCGGCCATCGGTAAACCAGCGATAGTTGGGGGCGTCCGCGCTATCCAACCCGACCGAGAATGGGGTGTGCCAGTCGAGTTCCTCGCGGGCCCGGGCCACCCAGAACGCCTCGTTGTCCTGCTCTGCCTGCGCGTACAGCGCCTCCAGCTTGTCCGCCGGGTAGCACGCTTGCGCGGCAAACTCCGCTGGCGGCTGGAACAGCCGGTTTTCCTTGAGGATGGATTCGATATCCTGATTGCTCATGGGTCGCCTCGTTATATGTTTTCTCGCAATACCTGCAAGGATACTCGCCCGGCGATGTCCTTCAACCCGCCATTTGGACCACCTCAGATGCCTCAGCCTCAAGACGCAGAAATCCTGCATACCGCCCGTTTCCTGGAGCTTCGCCGCAGCGGTCGCTGGGAATATGTCCAGCGCTGCCACGCCGCCGGCGGCGCGGCTTTCATGATTGCCACCACGCAAGATCAGGAACTGGTTTTAGTTGAGCAGCTGCGCCCGGCGGTCGATCAGCGTGTGATTGAACTGCCTGCCGGGGTGGTTGGTGACGAGCACCCGGACGAAGCACCGATCGAAGCCGCCAAGCGCGAACTGGAAGAAGAAACCGGCTTTCGCCCCGGACAGGTCGAATGCTTGCACGACAGCCCCACCGCTGCCGGCCTGACCAGCGAATGGGCCTGGTATTTCCGCATGACCCAGCTCAAACGCGTGGCTGCCGGCGGCGGTGTTGACGGCGAAGACATCACCACACACGTGGTTGCATTAAATGGCATCGAAGCCTGGCTCGGCGCGCGCAAAGCCGAAGGCAAAGCGGTCGACTGGCGCATCTTTGCAGCCCTGCATTGGATCGCCTGCGAAGCCGACAGCACGCCCGGCTAGTCGGGCCAATATGAGACCCGGATGCCGTCAAGTGCACATAGGCACTACACTAGGCGCCCAGATCACACCACGGATTCCTCATGAGCGCCGTCGCCAAGGACATCGTCGACAAAACGCGCAGCCTGCGCAGCGAAGTTACCCAACCGTTCACCGCATCGAAACGGGTCTACATCAAAGGCGAACGTGACGATCTGCGCGTACCCATGCGCGAGATCCAGCTGCAGTCGACCCGCACCACGCAAGGGCTGGAACGCAACCCCCCGGTAACCGTGTACGACACCGCCGGGCCCTACCAGGACCCGGACACCCAGATCGATCTGCTCAACGGCCTGAAACCGTTGCGCCAGACGTGGATTGAAGAGCGCCAGGACAGCGAAGAACTCAATGGTCCCAGTTCGCGCTTTGGTCAAGCACGCGAAACTGACCCGGCACTGGCACCGCTGCGCTTTGAACACATCCGCGCACCGCGACGCGCGCGCAAGGGTGCCAATGTCACCCAGATGCACTACGCCCGACGCGGCATCATCACGCCGGAAATGGAGTTCGTCGCTATTCGCGAGAACTGCCGACTGGAGGAGTTGCGCGAATCCTACACCGCCGCTGGCTATCTCAAGAACCAGCATCGCGGACAGAGTTTCGGCGCGATGTTGCCGGATGTTGTCACGCCCGAATTCGTGCGCCAGGAAGTGGCCGCCGGGCGCGCCATCATCCCCAACAACATCAACCACCCGGAATCCGAACCGATGATCATCGGGCGCAATTTCCGGGTCAAAATCAACGCCAATATCGGCAATTCCGCAGTAACCAGCTCGATTGCCGAAGAAGTCGAGAAAATGGTCTGGTCAACGCGCTGGGGCGCGGACACCATCATGGACCTGTCGACCGGCAAGAACATCCATGAAACACGCGAGTGGCTGCTGCGCAACTCGCCGGTACCGATCGGCACGGTGCCCATCTATCAGGCCCTGGAGAAAGTCGACGGCAAAGCCGAAGAACTGACCTGGGAAATCTTCCGTGACACCCTGATCGAGCAGGCCGAACAGGGCGTGGACTACTTCACCATCCACGCCGGCGTGCGCTTGCAGTATGTCCCGCTGACCGCCGAGCGCCTGACCGGCATCGTCTCGCGTGGCGGGTCGATCATGGCCAAGTGGTGCCTGGCCCACCATCAGGAATCCTTCCTTTACACGCATTTCGAAGACATCTGCGAAATCATGAAGGCCTATGACGTGGCCTTCTCTCTGGGCGATGGCTTACGCCCTGGCTGCCTTGCCGATGCCAACGATGCGGCTCAGTTCGGCGAACTGGAAACGCTCGGTGAACTGACCAAAGTGGCCTGGGAACACGACTGCCAGGTCATGATCGAAGGCCCCGGCCATGTGCCCATGCAGCTGATCAAGGAGAACATGGACAAGGAGCTGAAGGACTGCTTCGAAGCCCCGTTCTACACCCTTGGCCCGCTGACCACCGATATCGCACCGGGCTACGACCACATCACCAGCGCGATTGGCGCCGCTCAGATCGGCTGGTATGGCACCGCCATGCTGTGCTACGTCACGCCCAAGGAGCACCTGGGCCTGCCCGACAAGGACGATGTGCGCGACGGCATTGTGACCTACAAGATCGCAGCCCACGCCGCCGACCTGGCCAAGGGCCATCCGGGCGCGCAATTGCGCGATAACGCCCTGTCCAAGGCGCGTTTCGAATTCCGCTGGGAAGATCAGTTCAATCTCGCCCTCGATCCGGAACGGGCCCGCGAGTTCCATGACCAGACCCTGCCCAAGGAAGGTCACAAGGCGGCCCACTTCTGCTCCATGTGCGGGCCGAACTTCTGTTCCATGAAGATCACCCAGGATGTGCGCGACTACGCCGAGCAGAAAAAGATCGACGCCGCCGATGCGCTGAACAAGGGCATGCAGGAAAAAGCCGCCGAGTTCCGTGATAAAGGCGCCGAGATTTATCACGAATCGTGAGTCAGGACGTGATCAAGTGCCGCGTCTTGCGCTGCAGTCGTCAGGACGAGATGTACATCTATCTGCGTGACGATCTGAGTGAAGACGACATCCCCGAGGCGCTACGCAAGCGCACCGGCCAGCTGGATGAAGTCATGCAACTGGAACTGACCGGCGAGCGCAAACTGGCTCGGGTCGATGTGCATGATGTGATGCGCCGCCTGCGCAGCGACGGCGTGTTTCTGCAAATGCCACCGGACGGCCGGATCAACGCCGCACTGCACTTCGGCGACTGACGGTACGGTGCTTGCAATGGGCACCGGACACCCGTCCGTGAGGCTCAGATGCCACAAGCCGCCGAACACGACCCGACACTACTGCCTGCTCTGAAGCCTGATTGCCCGGCAGTGCTGAACGCCATGTGCGACATGACGCGCGCCGACAGCACCGAGCTGATTCGGCGGCGTTTTGCCGAGAACTTGACGCATTTGTTCCCGGTGGCATCGATCAGCTTTCTGACCCCTGACAGAAGTGGACGGCTCAACGAGCCGCTGCGCTGTCAGGTGCCCAACGCACGCCATCCGGGCACTCTGGAATGGGAAAATCGCCCGCGCCGCGGCATCGTGCCGTCTGGCGCGCTGGCCCGTTGCGTGACTGAACGCCGCCATCAGTTTCCCAGCCATAGTCAGAATATTGACTACTTCCCGGTCGCCGATGACACCCATCTGTTTGAGATCATCGAAATTCAGCGCCGCACC
>JBFKEC010000291.1:0-4045 GCA_041619315.1 Oceanococcus sp.
CAGTCCAGGCCCAGGTGCTTAACCTGATTCGTGATTTGCAGGATGAGTTTGGCATTTCATTCCTGTTCATTTCCCACGATCTGGCTGTTGTTCAGCACATTTCGCACAAGGTCGGAGTGATGTATCTCGGCCAGATGGTCGAAATGGCCGAAGCTGAAACCCTGTTCGCCGCGCCCAAGCATCCGTATACCCGCGCGCTGATGTCGGCCGTGCCGGTCCCGGACCCACAGGCCAACACCCAGCGCATCGTACTCAGTGGCGATGTGCCCAGCCCGCTGTCACCGCCCAGCGGCTGCCCGTTTCATACCCGCTGCCCGGAAGCCATGGCCAAGTGCAAAACGGTCGAACCGGACAACCACAATTGCGCCAGTCAGGAACAACCTCATTGGGTTCGCTGTCATCTGTACGCGCCCGAACAGGTCGGCCTGAGTACGGCTGAGCACAGCGCATGAGCACGCGCATTCTGGTGCTGTACTACAGTCATCACGGCGCCACTGCAGCTATGGCGCGGCAGATTGGACGCGGGGTTGGCGAAGGTGGCGGCGAAAGCCTGTTGCGCACCGTGCCCAAGGTCAGCCCCGAGACGCGCGTGGCCAGCCCGGACATCCCCGAAAACGGCCCGATTTATGCGAGCGCCGACGATCTGGCAGCGTGCGACGGCATCATCATTGGCAGCCCGACCCGCTTCGGCAATATGGCCGCGCCGCTCAAATATTTCCTCGATGGCACCGCCGCGCAGTGGATGAACGGCGCACTCGACGGCAAGCCGGCCGCCGCATTCACCTCATCCTCCAGCCTGCATGGCGGCCAGGAATCGACCCTGCTGAGCATGAGCCTGCCACTGCTCCATCACGGCTGCGTGCTGGTCGGCCTGCCTTATAGCGAACCCACTCTGAGCAGCACCCGCACAGGCGGCACGCCCTACGGCGCCAGTCATGTCAGCTTTGGCGACAATGCCGCCGCGCTAAGCGATGATGAAGCGTTGCTGTGCCGGGCTCTGGGCCGGCGGGTTTGCGAGATCGCCGCGCGACTCAAGAGCGCGCACGTATAATGCCGGCCCGCCTAATCGGTACGCCGGCATGACTCCGCATTTTTTCCGTTACCTGGCCGCTTTTTCGGCCAGCGCCTTCATGCTGGTGTTTGTGCTCTGGCCCACCGTGCTGGCACCCAGCCGCATGGCCATGGTGATCATGGGCCTGTTCAGCATTCCTGGATTGCTCGCGCTGCCCGGCCTGTTTCGCGGCAAGACCTATACCCACGCCTGGAGCACCATGGCGGTGACCTGCTACATCGCCTATTGCGCGATGGAAGCGTATGTCAATCTGGATAGTCGTGCGCCAGCATTGATCTGCATGGTGCTGGGGGCGATCTGGTTTGTGGCCAGCAACCTATTTGTGCGTGGCCAGCGGATCCAGAACCTCCCGCAGTAGCGGCACGGTCAGCTGGCGGCCTTGCACCACGGCCAGATCATAGGCGGCATCCAACGCGGCCGCCAGGGCTCGGGGATCACGCGGCAAGCGGCGTAGCAGAAAGTCGCCCAAACGATTCGACCAGTGCACCCCCAGACGCTGGGCCCGATGGGCCAGCATCGCCGCAAGACCAGCCTCATCCGGCAGCTTGAGTTCGAGCATGGCGCCCCATTGCAGGCGCGAGCGTAAATCCGGGGTCTTGAGTTCCAGTTGATCGGGCCACACCCGACTGCACAACAAGAGCTTGCCACCGGCCGCACCCACGCGGTCAATCAGGCGCAGCAAATGCAATTCATCCTCGGCGCGTAAAGCCTCAACCGCATCAACCACGATCAAGCCGCTGGCCGCATACCCCTCAAGCATGGCGGGATCGAGTGGCGCCTCGCGCACCGGCAGATAAGCGGCCTGACGGCCCGCTTCCCAGCGCCGCCGGCAACACGCCTGAGCAAGGTGACTCTTGCCACTGGCGCGCGGCCCGATGAGGACTTGCAGCCCTTCGTCGTCATCCACGGAAAAATTGCGCAGGGTCTGTATCACGCGCGCATTCGGGCCCGGCCAGTAGGCATCAAAGTCCGAGCTGCCCGGACGATCCAGGCGCAAAATTTGCTGACTGGCGCTCATGCCTCTTGGTCAGACTCGGACGTAGCCCCATCCAGACCGGCGAAATCGGGCAGGTCGGCATGCGCATACCAGTCACTGGCCAACCAGCGCTCACGCAGGTGTCGGACCAGAACCGCCAATGAAGCGGCGACCGGCAAGGCCAGCATCACCCCGACGAATCCGAACAGCTGCCCCCCGGCCATGACCGCAAAAATAACCGTCACCGGGTGCAAACCAACCTTGTCGCCAACCAGCCACGGGGTCAGCCAGACGCTTTCCAGAAACTGGCCCAGACCAAAGACAGCCGCAACTCCGACCAGCGGGAGCAACTCCTGGGTCTGAATCAGCATTGCGATGCCCGCGCTGACGATGCCCACAATCGGCCCAAGATACGGGATGAAGCTGACAATCCCGGCGCCAAATCCGATCAGCAGCGCCAGATCCAGACCGATCAGCCACAAGCCCAGCGCGTAGAGCGTGCCGAGTGAAATCATGACCATCATCTGGCCAGTGATGAATGCACCCAGCACTTCATCCACTTCGCCCGCCAACTCGCTGATTTTGGGCTCGGCCTGGCGCGGCAGCAGGTTGCGGATTTCATCCACCAGCAGATCCCAGTCACGCAGCAGGTAGAAGGTCACCACCGGCACCATAAACAGATTGATGAACAACCCCAGCATGGCGCCACCGGAGCGTGTCAGCGGCCCGACCCACTGCGACAGCAAATCGCCGGCCTTGGCCCAGTGCTCCGAAATCATCTTCTTGATCGATTCAACGTCCAGATGAGCGCCTTCCGGCAGCACAATCCCGACCCGCGGCGCCGCCTCCTGCTGTAGCCACAACAGAAACTCGGGGACGCGCTGAATCATCTCAACGACTTGCTCGTACAACAACGGCAGCAGAATCAGTACCAGAGCCAAACCCAGTCCGCCGAACAGTGCGAACACCAGGCACACCCCGGCTGTACGTGACAGCTTCCAGGCTTCCAGCCGATCCACGATCGGATCACCCAGATACGCCAATGCGCCGCCGAGCACGAACGGCAACAGAATGGGCGACAGCAGATGCAACATCCACAGCAGACCGAGCGTGCCGCCAATCAAGGCGAGCGGTTTGGCCCAGGGGTGCGCAAGCATAGACATCAGTTGACGTAGCGGTAGCGCAGTTCGCGGCGCTGCGACACGGCGTAAAAGCTCAGGCCTGAGGATACGCCGGGGCCAGCATTGTTGCTGTCTGGCTCATCCGCGCCAAGCAGCGTACCCGCAGCCGCTGCGGCCTCTTCACGCAGAAACCCGGCCACTTCCAGACTGCGCTGAAGATCGCTTTCCTCGCCTTCAAATTCGACCCGGAACACCACTTCATCATTGACCAGTTCACTCGGCTGCACGCTTTCGATCAGACTGGTGGTTTCAAGCAGATTGAGCACCCGCGCGTAATCCGCCAGCGCTTCCAGGCCAACCACACGCAAGCTGGCGCTTTGCACCCAGCCGGCAGCTACGCGGGTGACATAACGGCTGGCCAGTTCATCGGCGTAAGTGTCAAAACCTGAAGCCAGCGCGACATTGGGCTCATCGCCAAATGTACGCCAGCGATGCGGCTCCTGATCGGGCTGCAGGAATGACCACAGGGCGTACCACAGCCCATCGCGGCTCTCGATCCGGACCAGCAATGTGTGGCGGGTCTGATAGCGCGCTTGCGCAGCGTCTAAACGCTCGTAGTCCTCACCAATGATGTCAAACGTGCTGACTGCGGCCTGGTCTTGCTCATCCATCACTGGAAACACCAGCGGCAGTCCGCGCCGTTGCGCCGCCTCGACCAATCCGGGCAAACGCTGTTCGATCCGTTCACGCCCGTACAGCTGGCGCGGGCCCTGATCGGTTGGGCCAACCACCCAGGTCATGGTGGTGGGACGACGATCGTCCCACAGCGGCAATCCGGCCTGCTTGGCGGCCGAAACCAGCGCACCGGGATCGAAG
>JBFKEC010000292.1:0-4038 GCA_041619315.1 Oceanococcus sp.
CCGTTGGATGTTGATGCTGCCGGCTTCGACGACATCATCAAGAGCGCCAGGGTGCCGGTGTTGGTCGACTTCTGGGCCCCGTGGTGTGGCCCGTGCAAAATGGCCGCGCCAGAACTGGCCAAAGCCGCCCAGGCACTCGCCGGCCGGGCCATTGTGATCAAGGTCAACACCGAACAGGAACAGGCCCTGGCCGGACGTTACGGGGTGCGCAGCATTCCCTATTTCGCGGTGTTCCGTGACGGCCAGTTACGCACCGATCAGGCCGGTCTGATTGGCGCTGCGCAACTTCAGCAGCTCGCACTCAGCGTAGACTGATCAACCACGCCATCTTTCGCTTCAGGATCTGACTTGCGCATGCCCGCTCAACCTTCAAAGTTTGACCCGACCCAGATGGCCGAACATGCGGATGAGGCGGCCACGCTGCTCAAAGCACTGGCCAACCCCAACCGCTTGATGGTGCTGTGCCTGCTGGCTGAGGGCGAGCAGTCGGTCGGCCAACTCAATGCGCAGGTGCCGCTGACCCAGTCTGCTCTGTCGCAGCATCTGGCGGTACTGCGCCGCGATGGTCTGGTCAAAACCCGACGCGATGCGCAAACGGTCTACTACTCGGCCGCTCCTGGCCCAGCCGCCGATATCATCGCCGTGCTGCATCGCACTTACTGCTGAACCCCATGGGCGATTCGGACACCGCAACCACGGCGCCGCAACTCAAAGCGGTGCGCATAGCCGCTGCGTTTGCCTTCAGTCTGGCGCTACTCAAAGGTCTGGCCTTCGTACAATCGGGTTCAGTCGCCCTGCTCGCCAGTCTGGTCGATTCGCTGCTCGACGGCCTGGCCTCGCTGGTCAATCTGGTTGCCATTCGTTATGCCATGGTGCCGGCCGATGATGGCCACCGCTTCGGCCATGGCAAGGCGGAGCCGCTGGCAGCGCTGGCACAAACCGCCTTTATCACCGGCTCGGGCCTGTTTGTACTGCTCGAAGCCCTGCGCCGCTACACCCTGGACGAACCCATTGCGCCACAGGGCTTGGGCGGCATTGTGGTCATGCTGATTGCCATAGTGGGCACCGCAGCCCTGGTGCTCTACCAACGCCGGGTTGCGCGCAAAACCGGATCACTGGTGGTTGAAGCGGATGCCTTGCATTACCTAAGCGACATGCTCAGCAACGTCGCCGTGCTGGCCGCCCTGATCCTGGCCAGCCAGCCGTCGTTCTGGTGGGTCGATCCGCTGGCCGCCATTCTCGTTGCCATGTACGTGCTGCACAGCGCCTACAGCGTCGGCCGTCAGGCATTGGGCCAACTGATGGACCACGAGCTGCCCGGCACCCTGCGCAAAGCCATTGCGGATGCCGCCCGCAAAGAGCCCGGTGTGCTCGGCCTGCATGATCTCAAGACCCGCGCCGCCGGCCCCTACCGCTTTGTTCAACTGCACCTAGAAGTCGACGGCGCCTTGCAGCTGGACGTGGCCCATGCGATTGGTGATCGCGTAGCCGAACGGGTCCGTGAGGCCTGCCCGGATGCCCAGGTCATCATTCACCAGGACCCCGTCAATCCCGCCGACTACCCTTCTGATGGTGCGGCAAACAACACGATGAACAGCAGCAGCCCGGCCAACGCAACATGAACGGCAGCACATGGCATCCGGCAACATGTGCCAGCGCGCTCAGACTCAAAAGCAAATCCGGCGCTGTGGCTGCACCTACAGCGTAGGCAGACAGAATAAGCCGGGCGCAAACTCCGCCGTCATGCCGCTGAGTATCAACACTCCACCGGCCAGGCACAGGCCAACAGCACGCCAACGCCGGATATCGCCGCGCGGACGCCATTGCATGAAGACCAGATGCTGGCCCAGTAGCAAAGGCGCAGTGCCCAGCGCAAACGCCAGCATCAATGTTGCGCCCTGCCACGGCCCACCGCTGATCGCGGCGACCAGCAACATGGCATAGAGCGTGGGACACGGAGTGACAGACCAGGCCAGCCCCTGCACATACCAGTGCGCATGGGCGCCACGTCGGGCCTGCATGGGACAACCATGCACAGATTGCATCGGCTTGCGCAACAGCCACAGGCCAGCCGCAACCAGCACAAACCCGGCCACAGCGCGTAGCCCTTGCGCCTGCTCGGCTGACGGCAAGGCGCGTAGCAACAACGTGCCCATCCAGCCGGCAAGTGCACCCAGCAGCAAGTAGCCGGTGATTCGCCCGGCATGCAGCCACAGGGCCGCGCGATGCCCGTTATGTGCCTGGCTGGCCGCCGGAAGACTGTTCGGCCCCATGCACATCAAGGCGCAATGCACGCTCGCACTCAAGCCCATCAGCCAGGCTGCCGGCACGCTCAGAACCAGCACCGCACCGTTCATTCGTCGGGCATGCGGTTTTGCTGGCGGTCCAGGTCGTCGAACTGGCCCTTGCGAATGGCCACGATAAAAATCACTGCGGCCAGCGTGACCAGAACAATCGACAGCGGAATCAGCAGATACAGGCTGTTCATGCCACGGCCCTCTTCAATTCCCCTTGCGGGGATGTTTTGACCTGTTCGCCGCCACGCAGCAGGCGCATGGCGTTGAGTGTGACCATCAGCGAACTGCCCCCCATGCCCAGCGCGGCCATCCACGGCGTAATCATGCCGCTGAACGCCAGCGGCAGCATGGTCAGATTGTAAGCGGCCGCCCAGATCAGGTTCTGGGTCACCACGCGGCGCGTGCGCCGCGCCGTTTCGATCAGACCGGACAGGCTGCTCAGATCATCATTCATCAAGATTGCATCACCATGTGCCTGGGCCAGCGCGGCGCCCGAAGCGATGCCCACCGACACATCGGCACCAGCCAGCAGCGGCCCGTCATTGACGCCATCACCAATCGCCAACACGCGATGCTTGTCGTGCTGCAGCGCCTGCAGATAGGCCAGTTTGCTGGCCGGCGTCATTTCGCTGCGGACCTCGTTGATACCCACGAAACTGGCCACCGCAGCCGCAGCCCGGGGCCGATCACCACTGAGCAAATGCACGCTCAAACCGGCCTGACGCCAGTGGCGCAGCGCATGGCGCACCCCTGCACGCAATTCTTCGGTCAGGGCGATGTGGGCGATGGGCTCGGCATCACGACTGAGCACGAACCAGCGCATAAAGGCTTCCGTGTAATCCTGGTCTGCGCTGTGCGGGTCCTCGGCGCGCAACGACCAGATCTGGCCATCTATACGGCCGCTGACACCGCGCCCGGGCTCTATCGTGACCTCCTGTGCCTTGAGCGCAGACTGATCGAAGCCACGGAAGGCCCGCGCGATGGGATGATCCAGACTCGCTTCCAGCGCCGCGGCCGCAGCCAGCGCATCGGACTCACTGATGTCACCCAGCATGCGCACCCTTTGCACTCGCATTTCACGCGTGGTCAGTGTGCCGGTCTTGTCGATGCACACGGTATCAATGCTGGCCAGCTTGATCAGGGCATCCGCACGCACCACCAGCAGGCCCAGTCGCGACAAACGGGTCATGGCCGAGGCCAGCGCCATCGGCGTGGCCAGCGACAGCGCACAGGGACAGGTCACAACCAGCACGGCCAACGCCGCCTCAAAACCACGCTGAGTATCCGGCCACCACCACAACAGGGCCATGGCCGCGAGCACGATCACCAGGGCCACGAAACGCCCGGCAATACGATCTGCCCAGATCTGAACCTGCGGACGCGCTGCCAGTGCGCGATGAACCATACGGCTGATTTGCGACAACGTGGTCTGCGCACCACAACGCTCGACCCGCACCGTCACCGGATGCAGGCCGCAATTGACACTGCCGGCACAGACCTTGTCACCCACTGCCCGCGACTGCGGAACCGCCTCACCGGTGAGCAGCGATTCGTCAAATTCAGCCGCGCTCTCGAGCAGCACGCCATCGGCGGCCAGCGATGCACCCGGAGCGATCACTAAGGTGTCGCCTTCGCGCAGTTCGGCAGCGGCCACATCATGCACACCGTCGGCGTCGAGGCGACGCGCGCTGAGCGGCTGGGTCGCGGCCAAACGACGCAAACGATCAGCCGCCTGGGCTCG
>JBFKEC010000293.1:0-4002 GCA_041619315.1 Oceanococcus sp.
CCAGCCGGGCGCCGATACGCTTGGCGCCCGCAGCCGGCCTGCCCTCTTCAGCGACTCACCGTGCCGGACTTGAGGCCTTGCACACTGGCCAACAGCGGGGCATAGGCCTGTTGGGCATAGAGTTGTTCGGCCAGATTCAAATACGCTTTTGACAGTTCATACAAGTCTGCATCGTAATTGGCTGGGCTTTGCACACCGCCAGCGCAGGTTTGAAAAATGGGCTCCCCGGATGGGGTATTCACCACCAGCGTGTTACCACGCAACAGGCCGATGTTATTGCCAAACTGCATCAAGGCCCGGCCCGGCAGCGGGCTCTCAGGGTCAAGCAGGTTTCGCCCAATCACCGGTGCGTGCAGCGCGACACCCAGCATCGGCATGATGGTGGGCAGCAAATCAATCTGGCTGGCCACTTCATCGTAATGCCCTGGCGCAAGTCCCGGCGCAATGATCAGACCCGGAATATGAAAACCATCGACCGGCAGATAGTCATTGCCGCTGGCGCGGGCATCATGATCGGCAACGACAACAAACACCGTGTTGTCGGCATATTCGGAATTGAGCGCCAGATCGAAAAACAGCCCCAGCGCGTAGTCGGCATAGCGCACCGCATTGACACGACTGGCAACGGGGCCTGGCTGCGGATCAATACGGCCTCGGGGAAATTCCCACGGCGTGTGGTTTGAAGTGCTGAGCATGAAGCCGAAAAACGGCCCTTGCTCATTGGCTTTGACAAACTCCTTGTGGGCCTGCTGCGCCCAGTCTTCGTCTGACACGCCCCAGGAGCCGCGAAATTCAGCGTCTGGAAAACTGTCGCTGCCAGCAACCACCTTGTCGAACCCATTGCCCAGCATGAAGGACCCCATTTCATCGAAATTGGGCTCACCGCCGTAGATAAACATGCTGGTGTAACCATGCGGCTTGAGAGCCTGAGCCAGGGTGAAAAAATTGCGCCGCGACAGGTTGCGCTTGAGCACGCTGCGCGCCGTGGATGGCGGAAATCCGGCCAGTACGGCTTCGATTCCGCGCACGGTTCTGGTCCCGGTGGCGTACAGGCGCGTCAACCACAACCCCTGCGTCGACAGCGCTTCCAGATTCGGGGTGAGCGCCGCACCACCCAACGATCCGACAAAACGGGCGCCCAGGCTTTCTTCCAGCACAATGACCACGTTCAGCGGCCGCTCACGGCGCTGCGTCGGCTCAATCATATGCATGGTCGGCGCCTGCGGGTCGTCCACTCGCCAGCCGCTCGCCCCCAGATCTTGCGCCAGGGTCGCTGCGGCCACCTGCAGCGGCATCGCCGGTACGACTTTGACGTTGCTGTCATTCTTGCGCGCATACAGCGCATAAGCGGCGGTATAGGTGCTGTTCAGCGCCAGATCGTTAGCCAGACGATTGGCACTGAACATCGCAGAGGTCATGTTGGCGGGACGGTGGCCAAACGACGAACGCGCCATCACGAATAGCCCGATGAGGACCAAAAATCCTATCGCCCCTCGCGTTCTGAACGGCGAATCAAGGGTCGCGCGCCCACGCGACTGAAACAGCCAGCGGCCGAGAAAATACGCGCCGGCAAGCGCGATGAAGGCCAAGGCCATTTCAAGTTTGAAACCGCCCACCAGCATGGGCACCACTTCCTGGGGGTAGCGCAGATACTCCCAGAACAGCGCATCGGGCCGATGATCATATTCCAGCAGAAAACCAAACCCCACCGCCTCCATGCCGAGCAACACGGCAAAAGCCATGCGGTAAAAAAGGCTCAGAGCGTGACGCAACTGGGGCCAGAATCTGTTTGGCGTTACAACGCTGAGCAGCAGCGGCACGATCGACAAATAGGCCAGCACGATGAGATCGAACCGAATGCCCTGCAGGGCAAGCATGGGCAACAGCCCCGGCTCGATCCGCGTGATATTGACTGCCAACAGCGCCATGCGCGCAATCGATAGCGCCACGGCACTGGCAATGATGAATCGACCTATGTGGGCATAACGCTGAAGTGCGACGCTGCGGCTGAACATGCCATGACCAGAATGAAATCCATGACCAGCATGCAGTCGTGATGATTAATGTCAGGTTAACGCGCGCGGGCTGCGCCTGACCAAGGCCGCTTTAGCTCGCATCACCGCACGCTGCAGGCCATGCAGACCGTGTAGCCGCCGCCCACAGGACGGCGACCACCTGGCCAAGTTGGCGCAACGCTGCTCAGTAGGCGCCTTCGCTGTAGATCAGCTCATAACTGTGGCTGTAGATTTCCACGATATTGCCGAACGGGTCTTCCATGTAAATCATGCGGTAAGGCTTCTCGCCCGGGTAGTAATAACGCGGCTTGTCCATGCGTTTCTTGCCACCGGCTGCAACGATGCGTTCGGCCAGTTCCTCGACATTGGGATCCTGCACGCAGAAATGGAAGACACCGGTTTTCCAGTATTCGAAATTGTCTTCGCGACTGGTCTGGTTCTTGAACTGGAACAGTTCCACACCGATACGGTCACCGGTGGACATATGAGCGATACGAAAGCGCTCCCAACCGGCTCCGAATACGTCGGTGCACATCTCGCCGATGGCGCTGTCGTCTTCTGAGATGTCGGTGGGCTGCATGATCAGATACCAGCCCATGACCTGGGTGTAGAACTCAACGGCCTTGTCCAGATCCGGCACGGAGATCCCGATGTGGGAGAAGTTTCTGGGGTAAACAGGGTTCATGGCGTGTCCTTGGGGAGAATCGAATGTTCAGACTACGCCTCGCCTTAAATTACGTACAATTATCATTTATTATATTTTTAAGTTCGCTTTGTGATGATCAATACAACCTGGCTACGCACCTTCTGCACCCTGGTGGAGGTTGGTCACTTCACCCGCACCGCGCACAGACTGCACATGACGCAGTCTGGTGTGAGCCAACATGTACGCAAGCTGGAACAGCAACTCGGCGTTGAATTGCTGATCCGCAACGGCAAGCAGTTCACCCTCTCGGATGCCGGTGAGCGCTTGTACAGCGAAGCGCGCGACGTCCTCATGGATCTGTCCAATCTGCAGAAGCGCATGGCTGAGGACCCGGCTTACGAAGGTGTGGTGCGGGTGATGTCGCCAGGCAGTGTCGGACTCAAGCTCTATCCCAAACTGCTGGCCCTGCAACACGCCCATCCCAAACTGGTGATCGAGTACCGCTTCGCCCCAAATGTCGAAGTGGAAAAGGCTATAGCCGAGGGCCACGCCGACATCGGGCTGATGAGCACAATCTCGAATCAGGCCGAGCTCAGCTGTCAGGCGATCGCCACCGAGGCTCTGCTGCTTGTCACCCCGGCACAGGTCGAAACGCCCAGTTGGCAACAACTCAAGGCACTCGGCTTTATTGACCACCCGGATGGCAGTCACCATGCCAGCTTGCTGCTGGGGGCCAACTACACCGAATTCCAGCACAGTCGCCTGCTCGAAAACAAAGGCTTTTCCAACCAGATTGGCCTGATTCTCGAACCCGTCAGCCTGGGCTTGGGGTTCACCGTGCTGCCGGCCCATGCGGTTGCGGCCTTTCCCAGACCGACACAGATCAAAACCCACCAACTGACCAACCCGGTCAGCGAAACGCTTTACCTGTGCCAGCAACGCAACCGCGCGCTTCCAAGGCGGGTCGAAACGGTGATTGATGAAGCGCGTCGCTGGCTTTAAGACACCACGCTGAGTCGTGCTCGGAACACCCGCATGTAATTTTTGACCGATCATTCCAAAACATACACAATTGCGCCTCGAACCCGGTTTGAGTGATCCCCATGGCGCGCCCCCTTGCCTACAACAGCAGCAAAGTATTAAGCGCGGCGGTTGAGACGTTCTGGCGTCACGGCTACAGCGCCAGTTCGGTCGCTCAGTTGCTTGAAGCGACCCAGCTCAACCGCGGCAGCCTGTACAACAGTTTTGGCGACAAACGCGGCCTGTACATTGCGGCACTGGATTTCTATTACCAGCGCTTCACGGGTGTGGTGCTGCAGCTGCTCAAACACAGCCCCGATC
>JBFKEC010000294.1:0-3998 GCA_041619315.1 Oceanococcus sp.
CGTGCCGGCCAAGGCCGGGTCATCGTCGAAGGTTTTGTTGATTTTGACTATGAAATCACCCTGCTGACCTTGCGCCATCGCGATGGCACTTCGTTCTGTGCGCCCATAGGGCACACCCAGGAAGATGGTGATTATCGTGAATCGTGGCAACCGCAAGCGATGAGTCCCGCTGCCCAGGCGGCGGCTGAAGATATCGCTGGGCGCATCACCGATGCGCTGGGCGGGACCGGGATATTCGGCGTGGAGCTGTTTGTACGCGATGACCAGGTGTGGTTTTCCGAGGTCTCGCCACGCCCGCACGACACCGGCCTGGTCACCCTGATGTCCCAGGATTTGTCCCAATTCGCCCTGCATGCTCGCGCCATTTTGGGTTTGCCGATACCGGTGATTCGTCAGCTCGGGCCGACCGCATCGTGCGCCCTGCTGATTGAGGGCGATCAGCAGGCGCCAGTGTTTACCGGGCTGGAGCAAGCCCTGGCCGAGCCGGATACCCAGCTGCGGCTGTTCGGCAAGCCGGAGGTCGCGGGCCGAAGGCGCATGGGCGTTGCGCTGGCGCGTGGCGACAGCGTTGAACAAGCGCGTGCCAAGGCGTGTCGGGTTCGGGCTGCAATCACCCTTGGCTGAGGCTTAATCGCCGGTCTGAAAATGCCAGACCATGGGCTGTTCCAGAAATGCACCAGGCTTGTCTGCGCCGCGCCGATCATAAAGCTGGGTGGTAACCGTCACGGTGTATCTGTGGTGCGGCTTGAGCACCTTGTCGACCAATTCGATGCGCACGCCGTGCGCACTCAACGGGCTGGCCCACGGCGGCAGCTGTGCGAGCTTGATCGCCAGCTTGTTGCCTTGCTCATCGAATACCGCGACCGCGTCTGTGAGGTCGGAGAAGTCACTGCCCGGACTGGCTGACAGGGCGAAATAGATGTAACGGTCGGCGATTGGCCGCCGTGTGCGGTCCTCACACACGGCAAACGGCTCGGCCACACACGGTGCGCTGGGCAGACCGCGCTCGCCCGGGCGCGGATGAACCCCGACCACAAAGGGTGGCGCCGCATTTGCAGGGCCGTTGACCACGCGATCCCACAAATGCTCGTAATACCCGGCAACATACTGGCTGACATCGTGGATACCACCAGAGCCGGCGACATACTGGCTGACCGCGTAGGGCATGACGTCGCGAACGCGCACATAGTCGGCGGCCGATGCCACGCGTTCGGCACTGACCAGCAGGCGGGTGCCCAGCGCGGCACGCTGAATGGCTAGCGCGTCAAAATCATGGCCGAGTTGAGCAAAGGCGGCGCTCAGCGGTTCGGACGGTGGAAACACCAGCGCCGGGATCTCGTCCCAGGCGAACTGATCGCGAATCGCGATCACGTCCATGGCGTACTCCACCCCATTGATGAACTCGAAGCCCGTTGCCAGAGCATCAAAGGCTTCATCGCCCAAAACCTCGCGCAACAGTGCGCCAACGCTGGGTTCGGCACCGGGCGGCATGCTGTCGAGCAGATAGCCTGGTGAGCTGTGGTGCATCTCGCCGCGCTGATAGACCGACGGCTCGAACAGCGCATCCCACACCTCATCGCCCATGCCGTGAGCGGCGATGCCCATCAAAAACGCCACCAGCGTGCCGCAGTCATCGCCACTGCGCAGCGAAATAACCGGCAGTTCACGGGCCAGTTCGTCGGCCAGCCAGTCCACGCTGCCGGCCACTATCGGCAAGCTGTCCCATGGGTCGGCCGCGAGCTCAATTTCGCCGCAGCCAGCTTGATGGGCTATGCCGGCCAGGGCATCGGTGAAGCCATCCCAGTGCGAGGTTTCGGCCAGATCACGATCCGCGCTAAAGGCAGCGCCGGTGAAATAACCGCCATCCGGGAACATGGCGCCAGCAATCAAGGCGGCCCTATGCTGCTCCAGCACGCTGATCAGCGGATGTTCCGGCGGCAACTTGTGGCGCGCCACATCGGCCATCATGGCGTGTGTGGTCATGCCTGCGCCGTGGCTCAGCGTGGCGGCGCTGGCGAGCAAAAGCGCCAGGCAGGCGCGGACTTGCAGCCTCATGACGCGTCATCCGTGTATTGATTGAAGTGGTCGAACAGCTGCTGTGCGTTGTCGCTTTGCGAGTTGACCGGCGTAGCGCCGCTGTCCGTCGCATCGATCCGTCCACCGCCCTCGCAGGCGCTGGTTAGGATGAGCGTGAGGGTAACAAGTAGGAGCTTCATGGCCGCAGTGTATGGCCGCCAGGTGACGTGCTCATGACGTCAGTGCGAGCTATTCATGCTGTCTTTTCGATTGTCTTCGTATTCGTCATACGGCATGCGTGCTTGTTCGAGACAGGCTTCGCGGCGGTGATCATCGAGGTTTTCACAATACTGTTCGCGCATATCCTGACTGGACTCGTAAATGCGCTGGTTGCTGCAGGCGCTGACAAGCAACAGCCCGGATAGAAAAAGAATGCGCATGTTGAGGCGTCCTAAAAGCTGGAACCGGGTTGTTGCAGGAAGGTCAGCTCCTCAGCGCTGGATGTGCGCCCGAGAATGGCATTGCGGTGTGGGTAGCGACCGAATCGTTCGATGATGACCTTGTGCTTGTGTTCGAAATCGAGATTGAATTCCAGCCCGGGCTGGTTGTACAGCTCAACCGCCTGCTGGTGAATTAGCAACGATTCGCTGTGCATATACGGCATGTACAGAAACGCTTTCTGCGGCGCACTCAGTTCCTGATCGACACCGCTGCGTATGGCTTCCTGGGCCAGCGCCAGGGCCAGGGTGTCCTGGGCGAAGGCCTGGGGCGTGTCGCGATAGGCATTGCGTGAAAACTGGTCCAGAACAATGATTTCGGCCAGTCGCCCGGGCCCATCAGCACGCCACTCGAACAGTTCACAGGCGGCGGCCTGCTGCAGCACATGGCCAAACCGTTGGATGATCATGCGATCGAAGCCGGCATCCTTCTCCCACCATTGAGCGGGACGCAGTTCCTCGAACCAGAACTGGATAATTTCATCGGCTTGCATCGTGCTCCCCTCGTGCTTTTTTGAGCGAAAGTTTAGCGTGCCTGTACTGCCGACCATCGTAAAACAGTGGTTGGCAACCCTACACTCCTGTAGACTTCGCCGCCTTTTGCCCTTATACCGGATTGCTTCGGATGCTTGAGAATCTTCGCAACATTGCCATCATCGCACACGTCGATCATGGTAAAACCACGCTTGTCGACTGTCTGCTCAAGCAATCCGGAACGCTGGATGCGCGCAAGGATCATGGCGATCGCGTCATGGACTCCAACGCGCTGGAAAAAGAGCGCGGGATCACCATCACCGCCAAGAACACCGCGATCCGCTGGAATGATTACCGTATCAACATCGTCGACACCCCGGGTCACGCCGACTTCGGTGGTGAGGTCGAGCGTGTTCTGTCGATGGTTGACTCGGTGCTGCTGGTGGTTGATGCCGTAGACGGGCCGATGCCGCAGACCCGCTTTGTGACCCAGAAAGCATTTGCCCTGGGCCTCAAGCCGATTGTTGTGGTCAACAAGATCGACCGCCCCGGCGCGCGCCCGGACTGGGTGATTGACCAGGTTTTTGACCTGTTCGACAAACTTGGTGGCACCGATGAGCAGCTTGATTTCCCGGTGGTCTACGCCTCGGCGCTGAATGGCTATGCCGGCGATGATGACAGCGTGCGCGAAGGCGACATGACCCCGCTGTTCCAGACCATCGTGGACAAGGTGTCCGCGCCCAATCTGGATGGCGACGGGCCGTTCCAGATGCAGGTCACCTCGCTGGACTATTCCTCCTATGTGGGCGTGATCGGTACCGGTCGCGTCAGCCGCGGTACGATCAAGCCGGGTTCACAGGTGATGGTGGTGGCGCGTGATGGCGCCTTGCGTCGGGCCAAGATTCTTCAGGTGCTGGGCTTTATTGGCCTGGACAAGGTTGAAGCCGAGTCGGCTTCGGCCGGCGACATCATTGCCCTGACCGGGATTGAGGATCTGGGCATCAGCGAAAC
>JBFKEC010000295.1:0-3991 GCA_041619315.1 Oceanococcus sp.
AGTACATCAGTGCGCTGATCCCCAGGCTGAGTATCAGCGTGCGCCAGCCCCAGCGCCATAAAGGCATGGGTTCGGGGAACAGCAGCGCAATCAGGATCAGTCCGGCAACGTTGAGCAAGGTGTGAGCGACACTGGCATGCACCAGATGGCCTGTGATGGTTCGCCACCACTCACCGGCGTTTATCGCGCCACGGTCGTAGCGCAAAAGTTCTGTCAGTTGCTCGCCACCCAGGCTCAGGGCACCAATTAACAGCGCAATGGTCATACACGCCAGCGCCGCGCGGCGGTCTTCAAACCAGCGATCGATTATCATTAGGCTCATGGCTTCTAATATGCGAATAAAACCGATGCTTCCTTCCCGTTCTCAGGGCTTTACGCTGATTGAAATTATGGTCGTGGTGGTCATTCTCGCGATCCTGGCTGCGGCTGTTGTGCCGCGCATTATGGACCGACCTGACGAAGCGCGTGTCACCAAGGCCAAGCAGGATATCCGTGTGCTGGAAAGTGCCCTGGAACTCTATCGCCTGGATAACTTCAATTATCCCAGCACTCAGCAGGGCCTGGAAGCGCTGGTCGAGAAACCCAGTGGCGATCCGGCTGCGCCCAACTGGAAGCGTGGTGGTTACATCAAAGCCATGCCCAAGGATCCCTGGGGCAATGAATATCAATATCTCAATCCCGGTGTGAAATCCGAGCTCGATATTTTCTCGTACGGTTCGGATGGACGTCCTGGCGGCAGTGAAACCGCATCGGACATCGGTAACTGGACTGACGACAGCTCATCGTAAGGCCGTTCGTGATGCCACAGCACACGGCATCACAGCGTGGTTTCACGCTGATCGAAATTCTCGTGGTGGTGTTCATCATCGCGGTCATACTCGGTTTTGCCAGTCTCAGCCTGTCCGGGCGTGCGCTCGATGACAAGGTCCAGGAGGAAGCCCGCCGCTTGACCGAGATTTTGCGTCTGGCCCGCGATGAAGCGGGCATGACCGGGCTTGAACTGGGCTGGTTGAGAAATGAAGAGGGCTACCGGTTCGTCGCCCTGTCTGACAATGGCTGGGCCGAATACGGCGAAGGCACACCGCTGCGTCCGCGCAAGCTCGAGCAACCCATGACGCTGAAAGTGCGGGTCGATGACTTGCCGATCGAAACCGACGACAACCAGCTTTTGCCGCAGGTGATGATTCTGTCCAGTGGTGAAATGACCCCGTTTGAACTCGAGATGGGCGCGCCGGATCTGGAGTTTGTATTCCTCATCAGCGGCAATCTGCTCGGAGTTGTGAGCCTGGAAAAGGTTGATCCTGACGATTTGGTGCTGCGTGAAAGCTGAGCGTGGATTTACCTTGATCGAGGTGCTGGCCGCGCTTGTGGTGCTGGCGCTGACGCTGGGCGGGATCATGAACGCAGCGTCTTTCTACGGGCGCAACGCGGTGTATCTGCGCGATCGCACGATTGCCGGCTGGGTGGCCAACAATCAGATGACCAAGGTCCAGTTGGAGCGCGATTGGGTCGCTGAAGGGCGCAGCAATGGCGAGATTGAAATGGCCATGCGCGAGTGGCACTGGGAGCGTGAAGTTGAAGAGACACCGGATGAACGCCTGCGCCGCGTGACCATGCGCGTGCGTCTTGCGGATGCGGACGATGATGATGCCTGGCTGGCGACAGTGTCCGGCTTTTTCGCCCAGCCTATTCCCAAGGGCCAGGCCGCGCAGGCAGAGGCCGCACGCGAGCAAAGCCAAAGCCAGAGCGAGAACCAAGGCGTGAGTGCGGGGCCATGACGGTGCGATCCGGAAGTCAGGGCTTTACCCTGCTGGAGTTGGTTGCCGCATTGGCCATTTTTGCCTTGATGAGCGTGATGGCTTATGGCGGGATTGGTGCGCTGATCAACACGCAGGAAGGCCTGGATAGCAGCTATGAACGGCTGCAGAACTGGCAATTGGCCACCCATCGCCTGCGTCTGGATCTGACTCAGGTCAGGCAACGTCCGGTGCGAGACGCGTTTGGTGATATCCAGCCAGCCTTTCATGAACCTGAAGAAGGTCGCGTGGAATTCACCTATGGCGGGCGGCGCAATCCCTTGCAACTGACACGCTCGACCTTGCAGCGTGTGGCCTGGTTCCTGGATACGGACGGTTCACTGATCCGTCAGAGCTGGCTGAACCTGGATCGGGCCCAGTCCGAAGAACCCTTGCGCGCCACGGTGCTTGAGGACATTGAAACCCTGGAGTGGCGCTTTCTGACCAGTGACGATGAATGGGTCGAAGACTGGCCGCCCGCGCAGCTCTCGGATGAACGTCCTCAGGATCTTGTCCCGCCGCGCGCCGTCGAAATGATGCTTGAATCCAAACGCCTTGGCGATCTGAATTTCATATTTGCGACCGGGGTGGAGTCATGAAGGCTCAGCGCGGCGTGGCCTTGATCACGGCGGTAATGGTGGTGGCATTTGCCAGCACCGTGGCGGCCGCGTTGATGGTGAGTCAGAATCTGGCCGTACACCGCAGCGCCAATATGTTTCATCAGAATCAGGCCTGGTGGTATCTGGTCGGTCTTGAGCAATGGGCGGGCACCCTGCTCGACCGCGATCGCGAAGACAACCAGTTTGATTACCTGGGTGAAGCCTGGGCCCAGCCGGTAGATTTCTTACCGGTCGATGAAGGCGCTTTGTCCGGTCGTCTGCTCGACGTACAGGGGCGCTTTAATCTGCTGAGCTTGATTGGCACTGATGGCAATGTGGTTGAAGCGCGCAAACAGCAGCTGATCCGCCTGTTGAGCAATA
The DNA here is from genome assembly GCA_041619315.1 of Oceanococcus sp. GTDB lineage: Bacteria > Pseudomonadota > Gammaproteobacteria > Nevskiales > Oceanococcaceae > Oceanococcus. The sequence goes on from JBFKEC010000295.1 coordinate 2,777, forward strand.
TAGAGGGTTTGTCCAGCGGCGTCGCTGAAGAGCTTGCGGCCGCAATCATCGACTGGATGGATGAAAACACCGAGCCCGGATTTCCATCGGGTGCTGAAGACAGCATCTATCTGTCCAAGGATCAGCCGTACAGAGCGCCCAACCAGCCCATGGCCAGTATCAGCGAACTCCTGCTCGTTAATGGGTTTAATGCCGACATCTATGCTGCATTGCAGCCACACGTGACGGTCCATCCCGGTGGTCACAAAATCAATGTCAACACGGCCAGTGCGGCGGTGTTGATGAGCTTGCATCAGGATATGACGCCGGGCATCGCCGAAGGCCTGATGAACAAGCGTGACGACACCCCCTGGGAGTCCGATGAACAATTCATCAGTGATGAACTGATGGCGGGCATTAGCGTGACCACCGATGACATCAGCGTGCAGAGTCAGTATTTTCAAGCCGAGACTGCGGCCATGATCGGCAATGTGCGGATCAGCTACGTCAGTTTGCTTGAACGTCTCGAAGGGACGCGAACTCGGCCCATTGCGCACAGTCGGAATACCCTGTGAGCATAATCGCCTGTGGTTGGTCTTGTGACCATCAACCACTAGACTATCCCCCTTTTAACTGGACCTAGCGCGTGCGCGAAACCCTGTTGATTCATCTGCCTGTTGCGCCACAGCAGGATTGTTTGTGGCGTCGCTGGGACGACGCGGCACAAGAACCTGTTCAAAACGGCAGTGGCGCGCTCGATGCAGTGCTCAGCGAAGTTGGCCAGGCCCGGCTTATTGTGCTGGTGCCAGCCGAGCGTGTGATGCTGACCAAAGTTGACCTGCCGGTGCGCCAGGCCAGTCGATTGCTTCAGGCCATTCCGTTCGCACTGGAAGATCATCTGGCGGAAGACGTCGATGAGCTGCATTTTGCACCGGGCGCGCGGCAGGCTGATCGCAGTACGCCGGTCGCCGTGGTTTCACGTCAACAGATGCAAGACTGGTTGGCGCCCTTCAGTGAAGCCGGTTTGCAGCCGGACGTGTTGATGCCCGATGTGCTCGCTTTACCGTATGACGAGACGTTGGTCACCTTGCATGTCGAAGGCCAGCGTTGCCTGGTTCGAAATGGGCGTGTATCCGGTTTTGCCGTATCCAAAACGCTGCTTGGCAGCGTTTTGCCCGCAGGTGCGGAAGCGCCTGCCGTGTATCTGTTGCAGCATGAGCAAGCCGCCCTGCCTCA
>JBFKEC010000296.1:0-3965 GCA_041619315.1 Oceanococcus sp.
ACCAGGGGCAGAAGCAGCCATGGCCCTTCGTCCTGCCATTGGTCGGCCTGAAAACGATCGTCAGATGCGGGCGCCGAGGCGCTGTTCAGGCCGGTGTGGCTGGCCAGGCGAAAATCGGCGCCGGCCTGATCGACGCGCCGATACTGGCCGCCGCCGGCGCGGGCCAGTTGCGCCAGCGCCGTGGGCGCCAGTTGGGCGAGTTCTATGCCGCCTTGGGCATTGCGCTGCCAGCCCCCGGTCGGAGCGGGGATGGGCGCACCCTGCTTGGTTCCAGCGGCCAGTACATGGACACGAAAGCCCTGGGCGCGTGCGTCTTCGGTGGCTTGCTTGGCGCGCGCGTCTGGGGTGGTTGCGGTCAGCACCACGATGTCGCCGCGGCTTGCGCCGCCCTGTTCAAGCAGGCTGCTCGCCTCATTGATGCCCGCAGCCAGATTGGCGCCCGGGCTGGGCATCAGATCTGTGCTCAGGCTGCTGAGCAGGTGGCTGACCGTATTGCGGTCTGAGGTCAGCGGCACCACGGAAAAGGCATCGCCTGCAAATGCGACCAGCGCGGTGTCGCCTTCTGCCTGGTTATTGAGCAACTGCTGTGCCAGCAGCTTGCTGCGGGCGAGCCGTGACGGCTGGATATCGGCGGCATTCATGGCTGCCGACAAGTCGATCACCAGCACACGGTGCACAGGACTGTCATACACAGGTTGTGGCAGCTGTCGCCAACTGGGCCCGGCCAGCGCCAAGGTCAACAGTGCGGTGGCAATAAACGCAAGAATCAGGACGCTGCGCGTACTGCGATGACTGGCATTGCCAGCGGTCAGATGAGGGAGCAACGCGGGGTCGACGATTTTGCGCCACGGACTGTGCGCGCCCAGGGCGTCACGCAGCAGCCACACAAGCAGACCAAGCAGCGGTAACGCGAGCAGCCATGCTGGGCGCAGAAAGTGAAAATGTTCCAGACTATTCATACCCCACGCTCCTGCCATCGCTGGTGCAGTCTGGGTGTCAGCTGCAGCAATGCGAGCAGCAAGGCGATGCTCAGCGGCCAATGGAACAGCGCGGTTTGCGGGCGGAAAGTCAGGCTCGCCACTTCCACGGGTTCGATCTCGTCGAGCAGGGCGTAGATCTGTTCCAGCGCGGCAACGCTCTGGGCCGTGAAGAAGCGCCCGCCGGTGGCATCGGCAACCTGCTTCAGGGTTTGCGCATCAATCGGTGATTGGCGACTCTGCACGAACGGCCCCAGGCGAATGGTTTGCTCACCGGAGAAGCCGATGGTGTGGACCCGCACATTGGATTGTGCGGCCAGTTCTGCCGCCTTGAGCGGGCTGATGTTGCCGGCATTGCTTTCACCATCGGTGAGTAGAATGACAACCTTGTCATCATTGCGGCCCGCTGCCAGCAGATGTTTGACCGACATGCCGATGGCATCACCAATGGCGGTTTTCTGTCCGGCCAGACCAACCTCGGCTTCATCCAGGAGCTGGCGTGTCGTTTTGCGGTCCAGGCTCAGCGGGCTTTGCAGATAGGCACGCTCGCCGAACAGTACCAGCCCCACACGATCACCCAGACGGCGTTCCAGAAACTCGCCAGCCACGGCCTGAACCACCGCCAGGCGTTGTACGGTGCGGCCCTGGTACGCGATGTCGCGTTCATCCATGCTGCCGGACAAATCGACGGCCAGCACGATGTCGCGACCGGAGGCGGGCAGGGCTACCGGCTCGCCCAGCCAGACTGGGCGACTTGCGGCCAGTAGCAAGGTCAGCCAGGCGAGCAGGGCCAGCCACGGACGTTTGCACGGCTGCTCGTGTTGGCGGCTCAGGCTGGCCAGCGACAGGGGCAGGGCGATGGCGTCACCTTGCGCCGCCGCAGGGGCAAAGCGCGCCACCAGCCACGGCAGCGGCAGGCACAACAACATCCAGGGCCAATCCAGGGTCAGCATGAGTGCGTCCGCTTTAGATTTTTACGCAGCCATGCCTGACTCATGCTGAGATAGTCAGCCGGTGCGGCAGGGGCATTCCGGTAGGGCGCCTCAGCCAGCTGTTGCCAGGGCGTGATGTCGCGATGTTCTGGCGCGGCGTGTTCGACTAGAAACTGTGACCATTGTGCCGGTGGCAGGCTGGCCGCTGTCGGGCCGAAAGCGGCTTTGGCAGCGCGTCGCAACAACTGATTGATGGCGGTGAGCTGGCGCACAGGGTCTTGCTCCATGCGTATCTGTTCAAGCTCGTTTTCGGCCTGCAGGCGAGGGGCGCGAATGCGCTGCCAGCGGTGCCACAGAAAAACCGCTGTGATCAGGGCCAGCACGATTGCAAGTGCGAGCAGCCACCAGCCTGGCGCGGGCGGCCACCAGCCCGGTTCGGCGGGTAGCTGTATCGGTTTCAATGCGGCCAGTGGGTCGGCGCTGGGTGCGGATGATGGCGTCATCGGGCGCTCCGTCGACGGGGCTTGCCGAGGGCATCGTCAATGCTGGCTTCGGTGCGTAAATCCAGGTAGTTGGCGCGGCATGCGTAGGCCAATGTGCGTAACTGTTCTTCACGCGCGCTAAACAGCGCTGCCCAGCGCTGTCGGGTGTCAGCGTCGCGCGCATTGAGTGTTGACGTTTGACCGTTGAGTTCGCGCGTAGGGTAGAGGCCGGGGCGTGGCGCGTGCCGCTCCAGCGGGTCGGACACCAGCCCCACAACCAGTTCGCAATGGCGCCCGAGCATGCTCAGGCCTTGGCGTGCTCGGCTGTCGAGGTCGTGAAAATCGCTGATCACGACGAGCAGGGCACCCGGTCGCGCAATGCGTCTGAGTTCCTCAACCATCTGATGCAACGGTGGAATCGGCTGGGCTGCGACCGGGGCGTTGTCGAGCAGGCGGAACAGCCGCATGACCCCGCGTTGTCCGCTTGCCGGGCGCGATTCGCTGTGGCTTTGATGCAGGCACAGTCCGCCCACGCGGTCACCATTGGCGCAGGCTGCCCAGGCGAAACGTGCAGCCACGCGGGCGGCCAGCACCGCCTTGAAACAGCCTTGTGAGCCAAACCACATCGGCGCGCGAAGATCGCAGGCCAGCAGCACCGGGCGCTCACGCTCTTCCCGGTAGTTGCGCACATGGGTATGCCCGGTGCGCGCAGTAACCCGCCAGTCAATGCTGCGGATTTCGTCGCCAGGGACGTAACGCCGGTGCTCTTCGAACTCCATGCCGCGACCACGAAAGCCGGACAAATGCGTGCCCGCAAGATCGGTGAACACACGTCGCCGGCTGGCCAGATCGACGCTCCCAGCATGCTGTCGCTGGGCCAGTAGATCCGGCAATTCTATGCGGTGAACCGCCATGGTCAGAGCGCCCTATGCGACCGGTACGCGGCCAAGCAATTCGTTGATCAAGTGGTCGTCGGTAATGCCTTCGGCTTCGGCGGTATAGCTGCGCAGCACGCGGTGGCGCAGCACGTCCGGGGCGATGGCTTGAATGTCATCGGGTGACACGTAATCCCGCCCGCCCAACCAGGCATGGGCGCGCGCGCAGCGCTCCAGTGCAATGCTGGCGCGCGGACTGGCACCAAAATCAATCCAGCGGGCGAGGTCTTCGCCGTAAGCGTCGGGGTGCCGGGTGGCGTGCACCAACTGGACGATATAGTCCTCCACCGCGTCGCTCATGTGCAGGGCCAGACAATCCTGGCGTGCCTGGAAAATGGTCTCCTGGGCCAGCGGCTGCGGTGTGCTTTCTGGGGTGTGGCGTGCTTCTCCGCGGGCCAGGCGCAGAATGTCCCGTTCGCTTTCGCGGTCCGGGTAGTCGACCCGGACATGCAGCAGGAAGCGATCAAGCTGCGCTTCCGGCAGGGGGTAGGTGCCTTCCTGCTCGATCGGATTCTGCGTGGCCATGACCAGAAATAGCTCGGGCAGGGCGCGGGTGGTCTGGCCCACCGTAATTTGCCGTTCGGCCATGGCTTCAAGCAAGGCGGACTGGACCTTGGCAGGGGCCCGGTTGATTTCGTC
>JBFKEC010000297.1:0-3931 GCA_041619315.1 Oceanococcus sp.
ATGGCGGGTCAAAGCTTGATTGATCAGGGCTTTACCAAGGCCGCACGTCCCGCATATTTCTCGGTCAAGGAATCGGTCTTCCCGTTCAACAAGTTCCCTGCCGCAGACCCGATTCTCGGCCCGGAGATGAAGTCCACCGGCGAAGTCATGGGCATTTCCCGCAGCTTTGGCGCTGCTTTCGCCAAGGCTCAGGTGGCCAGCAGTGTGAATTTGCCGACCAGCGGGGGCGTGTTACTGTCTGTGCGCGATAGCGACAAGCCGGTTGTGGCCATGCTTGGGCGCAAACTGGTCGATCAGGGTTTCAAGGTTTACGCCACCCGAGGCACTGCGGTTTTGCTCAGCGAAGCCGGTATACCGTTTGAAAAAATCAACAAGGTCAAGGAAGGGCGTCCGCATTGCGTTGACTTGATCAAAAACGGGCAGGTTTCACTCGTGGTGAACACGGCGGAAGGCAAGAAGTCGATTGCCGAATCGCATTCGATCCGTTCGGCTGCGTTGCATCATAAAGTTGCCTATTTCACAACCATCGCAGGTGCCGATGCGGCTTGCCTGGCAATGGACTATCTGGACAATTTCGAAGTCAATCCACTCAAGGATCTGCACGGAGAACTGAACGCATGAGCAAAATACCCCTGACAGTGCGCGGTGAACAACTGCTGCAGGAGGAACTCAAACGCCTCAAGTCTGAGGACCGCCCACGCGTCATTGCGTCAATCGCTGAAGCGCGTGAACACGGCGATCTCAAGGAAAACGCGGAATATCACGCTGCTCGCGAAGAGCAGGGTTTCATTGAAGGTCGCATTGCCGACATCGAAGGCAAGCTGTCCAACAGCCAGGTGATTGACGTCACCAAGCTGCCACAGAACGGCAAGATCGTTTTCGGGGTCACGGTTGAACTGGTTGATGTGGATACCGAGGAAGAACTCAGCTATCGCATCGTGGGTGAAGACGAGGCCGACGTTAAAGCCGGTCGAATCGCGTATTCCACCCCGATTGCCCGCGCCTTGCTTGGCAAGGAAGAGGGTGAAGAGGTTGCGGTTCAGGTTCCTGGCGGCACCCGCAACCTCGAAGTGCTGGAAGTGCACTACAAATAGCATGCCAGCATGAAGCGCCGCGGCTCCAGCGGCCGCTGGCTGGATCGCCAGCGCAAAGATCAATTCGTTAAGCAGGCCCAGGATGCCGGCTGGCGCTCACGTGCGGTTTTCAAGCTTGAGGAAATCGACAAACGCGACCAGTTGATACGGCCAGGCCAGCGGATCGTCGACTTGGGCGCGGCGCCCGGCGGTTGGTGCCAGTACGCTGCACGTAAACTCAAGGGCAACGGGGTCATTATCGGGCTGGATTTGTTGCCGATCGAGCCGCTTGATCATGTCAGCCTGATCGAGGGCGATTTTCTCGAAACTAAAGTCCTCGACCAACTGTCCGATAAGCTCGACAACAAGCCTGTGGACCTGGTGCTGTCCGATATGGCGCCTAATTTCAGCGGCATCCGTGATGCTGATCTTGCACGTTCCTATGAACTTGCGGAATTGGCTCTGGATTTTGCGGTCCAACACCTGGGTAAAGACGGTGCGTTTCTGGTTAAGCTTTTCCAGGGTTCAGACTTCGAATCCTTCCGCAATCAGGTACGTGCGTCCTTTGGCAAAGTGGCATTACGCAAACCCGTCGCTTCGCGCGCTGAAAGTCGTGAGTTGTATTTGTTGGCACGCGCCCCCATTAGTGAACACAATGAGCAAGAACAAGACTGATATTCCGATGCGGAATTCCCTGGAGCGCAAGTGAACGACCTGGCCAAGAATCTGTTGCTGTGGATAGTTATCGCCGTTGTATTGATGGCGGTGTTCAGCAGTTTTTCCCCCAATGCTGGCGTTGCAGAGTCGATCAGCTACTCGCAATTCCTGCAGCAGGTTGAGAATGGCAATATCCGCCAGGTCTCGATGGAAGGGCAGAACATTCAGGGTGAAACCTCTGGTGGCATGCGCTTTTCCACGTACAGCCCGGAAACCAGCAATGAGGCCATGATTGGCACCTTGCTCGATCACAATGTGTCGATCGTGGGTGAGCCTCCCAAGGGCCAGCCATTGCTGCTGCAAATTCTGATCTCCTCGTTCCCGATCCTCCTGCTGATTGCTGTGTGGGTGTATTTCATGCGCCAGATGCAGGGCGGCGGTGGGCGCGGCGGCGCGCTCAGCTTCGGCAAGAGCCGCGCTCGCATGCTCAATGCCGACCAGGTCAAGATCACTTTCGATGATGTGGCTGGTGTGGAAGAAGCCAAACAGGAAGTCTCTGAACTGGTCGACTTTCTCAAGGACCCGGCCAAATTCCAGCGCCTCGGCGGCAAAATCCCCCGCGGTGTTCTGATGGTGGGTTCACCAGGTACCGGTAAGACCCTGTTGGCGAAAGCCATTTCAGGTGAGGCCGGTGTGCCGTTCTTCACCATTTCCGGTTCCGATTTCGTGGAAATGTTTGTTGGTGTCGGCGCATCACGTGTGCGCGACATGTTCGAACAAGCCAAGAAACAGGCGCCGTGCATCATTTTCATCGATGAAATTGATGCGGTTGGACGTCATCGTGGCGCTGGCCTTGGTGGTGGCCATGATGAACGTGAGCAGACGCTCAACCAGCTGCTGGTCGAGATGGACGGGTTCGAAGGCAACGAAGGTATTATTGTCATCGCCGCCACCAACCGGCCGGACGTCCTCGACCCTGCACTGCTGCGTCCAGGTCGTTTCGACCGTCAGGTTGTGGTGCCGCTGCCTGACGTACGTGGCCGTGAACAGATCATCAAGGTGCACATGAAACCAGTGCCGCTGGCCGGCAACGTCAAACCCGAAATCCTGGCGCGTGCCACCCCCGGTTTTTCCGGTGCGGACCTGGCCAACCTGGTGAATGAAGCGGCGCTGTTTGCAGCGCGCGCCGACAAGCGTCTGGTTGACATGGATGACTTCGAGCGCGCCAAAGACAAAATCATGATGGGCGCGGAACGCAAGTCCATGGTGATGTCCGAGGAAGAGAAACGCCTGACGGCCTATCATGAAGCTGGCCATGCAATTGTCGGGCTCAAATCCAAAGAACATGACCCGGTTTACAAAGTCACCATCATTCCACGTGGCCGCGCGCTGGGCGTGACCATGTTTCTGCCGGAAGAAGATCGCCACAGTTACACCCGCCAACGTCTGATGTCGCAGCTGGACTCGCTGTTTGGCGGACGTATCGCTGAGGAGATGATCTTTGGGCCAGATGCCGTGACCACCGGTGCCTCCAATGACATCGAACGCGCCACTGACATCGCGCGCAAGATGGTGACCAAATTCGGCATGTCCAATCGTCTTGGCCCTCAAAGCTACAGCGAAGACGATGGCGAGGTGTTCCTGGGTCGCAGTGTGACCCAGCACAAGCAAATGTCGGATGAAACCGCACATTTGATTGATGAAGAGATCAGTCGCCTGATCGATGACAGCTACAAACGCGCCCAGAACATTCTCAAAGAGAATGAAGACATACTGCACATGATGTCTGATGCGCTGATGAAGTATGAAACCATCGATGCCAAGCAGCTTGAGCAGCTTATGCAGGGCCGTCCGCCGGGTCCGCCGGACAGCTGGACTGACAATGACGACAGCAGCGGCAATGCACCGCAGGCCGGGCAGGCCAGTGGTGAGAATGCCAGCAGCAAAAATGATCAGGACAAACCGGATGCACCTCCGGGAGCCGATCCTGCGGGTCAGTTTTAGGCAGAGATCACATACAACCGCCCGATTTATCGGGCGGTTTTTGCTATGAACGAGCAAACCAACGGCGTGCGCATCGACAAATGGCTGTGGGCCGCACGCTTTTACAAAACCCGGGCCCTGGCCGTTGATGCCATTAAACAAGGCCGAGTTCAGTGCAATAAAGAGCGGCCCAAACCGAGCCGTATGGTGCGCGTAGG
>JBFKEC010000298.1:0-3926 GCA_041619315.1 Oceanococcus sp.
ACACAGCTGGCAGACCCCGTCGAACAGTACGATGCGCTCGCTGGTGGACTTGTTGGGCGCTGCGGGTGCAGCCATCAAACATCCTCCCGACTCAACAGGTTCTTGAAGCGTTCATTGTCCGCCAGCGTGCGCAGATGTACCTCAGTGCGGGCGTGGCTCACCCACGCTGGTTGCAGCGCAATTGCACGTTCCAGATCGTCCAGCGCCGTGTTGGTTTCACCCAGCTCTGCGCGGGCGCAGGCTTGCTGATACAGCGCATGGGCGTTCTCCGGGTCGGTGGCCAGCACGCGCTCGCACAGACTCAGCGCCCAGCGCAGTTCACCCAATTCCAGCGCGGCGTCAGCTTTCCAGGCCAGCGCGTCAGCATCTTCGGGGCGCAGCTCCAGAATGTGATCGTAAATGGCGATCTTGTTTTCCGTGCCGGGTTCCTTGCCGGCCTTCAACCACAGGCTGTGAATCTCGTTGGTGCGTTCGATTTCATCCTGGTTGGCAGCAATGGTTTGCGACTTGCTGCGCAGATCAACTTCAAGATCGGCCAGACGCTTCTCGTACACGCTGGTCAGGCGGCTGATTTCACCCTCGGCGTAGAGGCGTACGTTGTCTTTCAGGTCGCGTACGCTGCGCCAGCCGACAATGGCCAGAATACCGCCAGCGACAGCAACCACGTAGAAAAACGTCAGCACCGTGTTGGAGGCATAGCTCATGGCTTTGTCGGCCACTTCGAGCTCGCGATCCAGAACAATCGCATTCATCTTGTTGCGATAATCCATCATGTCATGGCGCAAACTGCGCAGTTCGCCAAGAATCCAGTTCTCGCGGAATGTGGAGATCTTTTCCGGGGCCTGCTCGCTGACGGACGGTACGGTTAGCTGTGGTTCCGGCGTGGAAGCCTGAGTGAATGAGGCTGTGGGCAGGATTGCGAGGCAAAGGCCGGCGAGAATTCTGGCGAAGTGCGGGGTCATGAATCGTGTCCTTGCAGCGGTCGACAACTGAATCTGGACACGAAACATAACAAGACGCGCAGACCTGTGCGCCGATAAGGCGTAGAATTGGAACTCGCAAACCAGTCGGCAGCCCTTGCGGCTGTGCAGGAACCGGTTCCACATTTTCTTTCCGGTTTTCCAGATGACCGACAGTACTATGAATTTCAGCCAGCTCGAACTGGCCCCTGCTGTATTGCAGGCTCTATTGGCGGTGGGCTATGAAAGTCCGACGCCGATCCAGCAGCGCACCATCCCAATTGTTCTATCAGGTCGTGACCTGATTGGTCAGGCTCAGACGGGCACCGGCAAAACGGCAGCATTTGCCTTGCCGCTGCTGTCCAAGCTGGATGTCGATGATGCGCGCTGCCAGGCTTTGATCCTGGCGCCAACGCGTGAACTGGCGATCCAGGTGGCAGAGGCCTGTCAAACCTACGCGAGCAAGATGCGCGGTTTCCATGTGCTGCCGATTTACGGTGGACAGGATTATCGGGGTCAGCTGCGTGGGCTGCAGCGTGGGCCGCAGGTGGTGGTCGGTACACCCGGTCGGGTCATGGACCATATGCGCCGCGGTACGCTCAAGCTCGATGGCTTGCGTACATTGGTGCTGGATGAAGCCGATGAAATGTTGCGCATGGGCTTCATCGATGATGTCGAATGGATTCTCGAGCGCACCCCGCAGGAGCGCCAGATCGCGCTGTTTTCCGCGACCATGCCGTCGCAGATCCAGCGTATCGCCAAGAAGCATCTGCGTGAGCCAGAACTGGTTCGCATCGAACAGAAAACCGCGACCGCCGACACCATTCGCCAGCGTTACTGGCCGGTGGCTGGTCTGCACAAGCTGGATGCCTTGACGCGCATCCTCGAAGCCGAAGATTTTGACGCCATGATTGTGTTCGTGCGCACCAAGGTGGTGACGCAGGAACTGGCAGACAAACTTGCAGCACGCGGGTTTGCCGCGGCCGCGCTCAATGGCGACATGATTCAGAAGCAGCGTGAGCGCACGGTGGAGCAGCTCAAGCAAGGCCAGCTCGACATCATTGTTGCCACCGATGTGGCGGCGCGCGGGCTGGATGTGTCGCGCATCAGTCACGTGATCAATTACGACATTCCCCATGATGTCGAGGCCTACGTTCACCGAATTGGCCGTACCGGTCGTGCAGGGCGTTCCGGCGAGGCGATTTTGTTTGTCGCACCGCGCGAGCGGCGCATGCTGTCCGTCATCGAGCGGGCCACGCGCAAGCCGATCGACAAGATGGAGCTGCCGTCGACCGAAATCATCAACGACAAGCGCATTGCCCAGTTCAAGCAGACGATTACCGACACCCTGGCGCAAGGCGATCTGGGCCTGTTCGCCCAGCTGATCGAGCAATACCAGCAAGAACACAATGTGCCGGCCGTGGACATCGCGGCGGCACTGGCCTACCAGGCCCAGGGCGGCAAGCCGCTGCTGCTGGAAAAGCCCAAGGCGGAAAAGCGTACCGAGGGCAAGAAGAAAGCCCAGGAACGCAAGCGCGAGCGCAAGACCACCACGGCGCCCGCGCCGGGCATGCAGCTGTACCGGGTTGAGGTTGGCAAGCAGCATGAAGTCAAACCCGGCAATCTGGTCGGCGCGATTGCCAACGAGGCCGGCCTGGATGCGCAGCACATCGGGCGCATTGATATTCATGACGACCACAGCGTAGTCGCACTGCCCGAGGGTATGCCCAAGGCAACCCTGAGCCACCTCAAGAAGGTCTGGGTGGCGGGTCAGAAGCTGCACATGTCGGTGTATGACGAGCGTGGCGGTGAGAGCGCTGCGCCCACGTCCAAACGACGTAGCCCCAAGAAGCCGAACAAGGGCCGCAAGCGCAAAGGGCCGCCCAAGGCCTAGGGCGCGGAGTTGGCTCCGGGTTCTTCTTTATGGTGCCGGGCCAAAAAGCGATCCAGCTGATTGGCAAAGGCCTGACGGTCGCGTGCATGCAGTGGCGCCGGGCCGTCGGTCTGAATGCCGCTGGCGCGTAGCGTTTCCATGAAATCACGCATAGTCAGTCGGGCCTTGATGGAATCCGTGGTGTACATCTCACCCCGCGGATTGAGGGCATGAGCACCCTTGTCGATGACCTCCGAAGCCAGCGGTATGTCGGCGGTGATGACCAGATCACCGGCCGCCACGCAGCGCACAATTTCATTGTCGGCCACGTCAAACCCGGGCGCCACCTGACGCAGACTGATATGCGCTGAAGGCGGAATCCGCATCGGGTGATTGGCGATCAATGTCGTGGTGACATTCTGGCGCTGTGCGGCGCGAAACAGTATGTCCTTGATCGGCCCCGGGCAGGCATCCGCATCGACCCAGACCTGCATCAGCGCGAAGATCCCCACATGCGCGGCCATACATCCTGCTCACCACCCTGACGGCGGTGGATCACAACCATGGCGGCGTGACCGAGGACCAGCAGCAGCAAAATCCAGTCGAGCTCACCGTGCAGCAGGCTGCCCAGGTCAACCATCCATTCGATTTTGGGGCCGTCAAAGCCGGGCATCAGCGCCAGGCCGAACGGTTCAAAGCTGCGTCCCGAGCCGTACTGACGCAGCATGGCAAGCAACGGAACCACCACCATCAATGCGTACAGTGCCAAGTGGCCCAGACGTGCCGCGGTGCTGACCATGGCCGGGCGGTGACCACGTTGTAGCACGGCCCATACGATGCGCAGTGCGACCAGAATCAGCAAGGTGAAGCCCAGCGGTTTGTGCCACGGCATGATGAATGCTTCAAACGCAGTGTCCTCGAAACCCCAGTGGGCCAGCGCGGAAACGAACTGCACGGCAAAAATCAGGGCCATCAGCCAGTGCAACAGGCGTGTTACATGGCCATAGCGCGTAGCATTGTCTGCCAACATGAGGGCGACTCCGAATGAGAATGTCGCGATTATAGCGGTGCAGGGCGTGGACCTTGCACCATGA
>JBFKEC010000299.1:0-3870 GCA_041619315.1 Oceanococcus sp.
GCAGGCTTAAATCGGGCTGGACAAAAAAGCGCCCGCCGCGATCAATCTCCTCACCGGTGCGCTTGGCCAGAATCCGGCCAAAGGCCGACACTTGCACCCCGGCAGCCCACAGTATGGTTTCGGCTTCCAGGGTTTGGGTGAACTCATCCTGCTGAAACTCAACGCGGCCGGCGGCAATGTCCTTGACCATGCAGCGGGTGCGTACTTCCACCCCGAGTTGCTCCAGATATCGCTGCGCTTTGCTGCTGAGGCGGGCATCAAAGGCGGGCAGAACCCGGTCTGCGCCTTCAATCAACGTAATGCGGGCATCGCGCGAATCAATGGAGCGATAGTCGCCGACCATGATGCGTTGGGCCAGTTCGCCAAGCGCGCCGGCCAGTTCCACGCCGGTCGGGCCAGCGCCGACCACGACGAAATTGAGCAGGCGGCGGCGGCGCTCCGGATCGCTCTCGCCTTCCGCCAGTTCAAAAGCGCGGAATATGCGGTGACGCATTTCCAGTGCATGTTCGATGGTTTTCAGTCCGGGCGCGTTGTGGCGCCACTCATCGTGACCGAAGTACTGATGTTTGACGCCAGTGGCGACAATCAGCGTGTCGTATTCGAGTTCGCCGCGTTCGTGGCGAATGATCTTGCGCTGCGGGTCAATGTCATAGGCGGTGGACATCAAGGTGCGCACATTCTTGCACTTGCGCAAAACCACACGCTGTTGGGCGGATATGTCGCCAACTGTAAGAATGCCCGTAGCCACCTGATAGAGCAGAGGCTGAAACAGGTGGAAGTTGCGCTTGTCCAGAAGGGTCACGTCATAATCGGACCCACAAAGTCCACGCGCAGCAAAAAGGCCGCCAAACCCGCCGCCGACGATAACTATTTTGTGCTTGTGCATTGCAACATGATAGCAGAAGCCCCCGAAAAACAAGGACCCAGAACAACCCATGTGCCTGATTGCATTGCATTGGAATCCAGCCAGCCCGAGCCCGCTGCAAGTTGTCGCCAATCGTGATGAATTCCATGCGCGCGCGGCCCAGCCATTGGCCTGGTGGCGCGACGCGCCGGGTGTTCTGGCCGGGCGTGATCTGCAGGCAGGTGGCACTTGGATGGGGGTGAACCGGCATGGAGGATTTGCTGCGTTGACCAATTACAGGCAGCCCGAGACGGTCAAAAGTTCACGAACACGCGGCGAAATTGTGGCGAACTACCTGAAAAATGCTCCACCTGAAGATCTTGAGGCGTATCTTCGAGCGCTTCCAATCGCGGACTATGCGGGCTTCAATTTACTGATTGGTGACCGCAAGCGTCTGTTCTATTTGAGCAATCGTGATGCGACCACCCCACGCCCGGTGGCGCCGGGAACGCATGGTTTGAGCAATGCATTGCTGGATACACCGTGGCCCAAGCTGGAGGCGGTACGCGTTGGGCTTCAAAACCAGCTATCAAGCGATCAGCAAGACCCTGAGTCTGCGATGGCGTTAATGCAGCGGCGTCAGCCATTTGCCGATGATCAGCTACCCGATACCGGTGTGGGCCTGGCCACCGAACGAGTACTGTCGCCGCCGTTTATCTGCACGCCTGCGTATGGCACACGCAACACCACGTGGCTGTGCCTGGGACCTGAGCGGGCGCAAATGATCGAGCGCCGATACACGCCCGATGGCCAGCTCAGTGGCGAAAACCGAGAAGTGTTTGAATTCGAATCAGCGGCTCAAAGCGGCGCGGATTGAAAGCGTGCGCGGACGCGTTCGAGTCTGCGCCTGGGCCCGTTCAATGGCATGTTCCAGCGCAGTCATGGCTTCGTTACCACCATCGCGGCGAAAACGCGGGATGTTGCTGTGGTAGCGATCAAGCTCACGCAAGAATCGTTCGATGTCGTAACCGGTCAGATCGCTTAGCGAGGCCTTGTCGCCAATGCCCATGACGCTGACCATGTGGGCATTCAGGCGTTGTTCGACCGCATCTTCCGGCAACAGCAGCATGGGTTTTTTCAACCACAGGCATTCGCTGGCCAGTTGATGCCCGGCGGTGGAAATCACCGCGCTGCTGCTGGCGATATCTGCAACAAAGCCGGCCTGGCTGGGCGCTTTGAAAGTCAGGTTGCCATCCTGGCCCTGGCGCGGCGTGCCATACACAATCACGGGTCGCTCGCAGGCCTGCAGGGCTTGTTCCAGTCCGTCATGGAACTGATGCTCACCCTTGTTGAAGTAGGCCAGGACATGGCCCTGATCGGAAACGCAGGCCTGCTTGACCACATCGCGCAGGATTGGCCCGACCACACGCACGTTGTCGTAGCGTGGCGGGGCCGGATAGAAGCTCGAAACAATGGCAAATTCCGGCAACCCCATCATCGCCAGGTAGCCCAGCCGGTCGCGCTGACCGGTGAGTCTGTCGCCACCGGGGAAGCTCGGTTTGCAGTAGGCCATGACCCCGACGTGATCCAGGCTGATGCGCGGTATGCGCCGCGCGCGGGCCATGCGGTGGCTCCACGATTCCGAGTCGGAAATCACGATGTCGGGTTTGAAGGCTTGCCAGCTGGCCTCAATCTGGCGGGTGCCCGGCCCGCCAAACAACAGGTCTGCGGTCGGATTCAGATTCTCGCGAAAGGTCTTGAGCGAATCGATGCGCCCGTTGCGTCCGTAGCGATAGTGGATACAGGGAATCAGCTCGCAATCGAACTCATCCTTCATCACCGCATACGCGTCGGGACCTGCGTATACCTTGATCTCGAAACGTGTCTGCAGTTGGCGCAGGATCGCGGTGCTGCGCATGGCATGTCCGCGGCCGTATCCCATGACCCCATAGGCCACACGTGTTTTGCGTGATTTCATGCCCCAACATTCTGGTCATGCCATGTTGGCGGCAGATGACAGTACGGCGACAGTTTGATGACAAGGTCAGCGCCGCCTTGTGCGTGTTTACGTTGACAATTTTTGCACCGTTACCTACTGTGCAAAACGTTGGGGACACTATAACGCCGGGTGGCTAAACGCCGGGCAATCTGATCACAGGATTGACGATGAAGGGAAAGATTCACGCGTTCGTGCTGGTCTTGGGCTGCGCTGCTGCTACGCAGGTGCATGCCGAGTGGTTTGATTTATCGTCCGGTCCGACCGGCTTTTATGCCGGGGGTGGGCTGAAAGTGGTCAAGGTCAACGGCCAGCTGGATCGGCGGCTGGGCGGGCCCAGTGATCCGGGCGGGTTCCGTATCGAGGAGCCCGGCTACGTGACCATGGCGCAGATTCAGGGCGGTTGGCAGCTGTTGCCGTTTCTCGCGGCTGAACTGCAATACGGCTTTGCGCTGGATTCCGATGAGATCGAAAACGCCGATAACAGTCAGCGCTTCAAGATGGATTCCCTGTACGGGATTTATCTGAAGCCTCAACTCGCGATCAATGATTCCATCGCGTTGGTTGGCCGTCTGGGTTACACCGATTTCGATTTCGAAATTGAACGCGCCTCAAATGCCAGCGCGGATGCCTCAAACGCAAACTTCAGCCAATTCAGTGATAGTGGTTTTGCCTGGGGTGCAGCCTTGAAACTGCAGCTCGCGCCGGCGGTGCGTTTGGCCTTCGAATACGACCAGCATTATCAGGAAGACGATGTTGACGTGTTCACTGTGGGCGTTGGCGTGACCTATGTGTTTGGTCAGGAAAGCAGCGGAAGCTATTACTGAAGCGAGTTGTCGGGTTTCTGTAGCGCCCACAACTTGGCGTAACGGCCAGCATTGTCGAGCAATTCCTGGTGGCGCCCTCGCTCCACCACGCGGCCCTGTTCCAGCACCACAATCTGGTCGGCGTCAATAACGGTCGAGAGGCGGTGGGCAATCACCAGTGTGGTGCGGCTTTGCGCCACATTCTTCAAAGCCCCCAATATGGC
>JBFKEC010000300.1:0-3801 GCA_041619315.1 Oceanococcus sp.
GCGGTGATCAATCGCCGCGGCCCCCTGTTTCTCGACGGGGTGCGCAGCAACGAGAAAAAAAACCTGATCGAACTGGTCCATGAGCGCTTCATCACAACCGCGCAAGATACCGGCGTGGCAGTGCACTACTACGATGTCAGCCAGGATGATCTGGCGCGCTGGATTGCCCAAGGCGCGATGATTCTGATCCTGATCAGCACCTGGCGACTGGATCGCAAAAAGGCACCGCACTGGGTTGCCGTGACCGCCATCGACGAGGAATGTCTGTACATCAACGATCCAGATCCTGGCGACGATCAAACCGCGCTGGATTGTCAGTCTGTGCCGATTGCGCGCGGCGACTTCGACCGCATGTCGCTGTTCGGGCGCGATCGCCTGCGCACGGTGGTGGTGATCAGCAATCAAATCCCACCGAATTAGTCGATCAGAACCTTTAGCAGCGCATCCGGTTTGCTGCGATGAATATTGTGATCGCCCTCAAGCTCAACCACTTTCCAGCCACGCTTGCGAGCGCGTTGTGCTTGGGGGAAAAACGCATCCTGGGACGCCGTTTGACCGGCCTCGACCGTAAGCACATAGAGCCCAGGCAACTGGCTACCCGCACTACTTAGCTGGATTTTATCCGTGACTGTGCGCCACGGCTGAGGCACAGGCTGAGGCCCGGCCGCGTCGGGCTGATAGGCCGGGTGCCAGATCACATCGCCACGCCGAAGATTGTCAAAGCGCGCAGCTGCGCTGGCATGTACATCCAGCACGGACTCACCGTCATCCGGAACCAACCCCTCAACATACACAAGCCGCCGGATGCGCGCAGGCACGCTGTCGGCAACACCGCTGATCACCATGCCACCATAGCTGTGGCCGACCAGAATGATGTCAGAAAGCTGTTCAAACTCGATGGTGTTAATCACATCCTGGATGTGGGTGCTCAGCGATGTCTGCTCACTGGCCAGGTGAACGCGCTCTCCCAGGCCGGTGAGCGTAGGTCGATACACCGTATGGCCGCGCGCTGAAAGTTGACGATCCAGCGCCTGAAATGTCCAACCGCCACCCCAGCCCCCATGCACCAGCACGTAGGTATCTGCCGACGCCGTGAAACTACTTGCAGCGCACACCATGTTGATCAACAACAAATTCAGAAATCTGCCCACGGCCATGCGCCTTTTCCAATACTTACCGCCACAACACTAACAAACGTTTGGTTGCGTAGATATGGCACCACCAAGGCTAGCGCCCGCGCTTCTCCAGGCGGCGGGCGAATTCGCTCATGATCTGCATGTACAGCTCATCACCGAGAAACGCATCCTCGACCCCGTGTTCCAGACTGGGGTTGTCGTTAACCTCGATCACGTAAACCTTGCTGCCCTGCTGTTTGAGATCGATGCCATACAGCCCGTCGCCGATGATCTTGGCCGCCTTGAGCGCCGCCGCCAGCACCGCTTTGGGCACCTCGTAGGTCGGCAGGGTTTCAAAGCCACCACTGCCCACGCGGCCCTCGCCGTGTTTGTAGATCTGCCAGTGGTTCTTGGCCATGAAATAGCGACAGGCATACAGCGGCCGGTTGTTGAGCACGCCGATACGCCAGTCGTAGTCGGTGAACAGATATTCCTGGGCAATCACCAGGGCCGAGGTCTGGAGCATGTCCTCCAGCAAACTGGCCAGCTGGCCCCGGTTTTCCGCCTTCTTGACCCCGACCGAGAACGATCCGTTGGGGATTTTCAGCACCAGCGGGTAGCCGAACTGGCTTTCCAGCTCATCCAGGGCGTCATCCTGCGCTGACGACACGATGCGCGTGCGCGGCGTGGGCACCGCGTTGTAGCTGAACGCGTCCTGCAAAAACACCTTGTTGCAGCATCGCAGGATGGAGGTGGGATCGTCGATCACGACCAGCCCTTCGATCTGCGCCTTGCGCGAAAAATGATAGGTGTGGTGAGCGATCTCGGTGGTTTCGCGGATGAACAGCGCATCAAACTCACCAAGCCGCGCATAGTCGGCCGGATGGATGAACTCGGGACGAATGCCGACCTTGCGCGCAGCGCGCTCCAAGCGCTTGAGCGCCGCGGCGTCACTCGGCGGCAGGGCCTCATCCGGATTGACCAAAATGGCCATATCCCAGCGGCTGGTTTTGCGCTGGCGCGGGCTGCGCCACAGGCGCTGCGTGAACTGCTCCAGCGCGGCCAGAAACGGCGCGTGCTCGTCCGCTGCAAGCTCGGCAAACGAATACGGCGCGATGCTGCTGATCTGCCATTGCTGCTGCCATTGCAGCACCACCTCAAGCACCGGGCAGGCAAATCGCTCGAACAGGCGCCGTGCCAGGGCCTGCAGGGCAGGGTTTTCAGTCTGACCGAAGAACACCTTGAAACGCAGTTCGCCGGCGGCTTTCAAAGCCGGCTCGTGGCGCTGCAGATCCTTGAGCAGATCGTTGATCTGCATCAGGTACAAGGCTTCGCTGGCCAGGTCATTGAGGGTGTTCACCGCAGGAATAACCTTGTGACCGCGCGCTTCGGCCAGCAGCGAGCAATAGTAGCCGCGGCTCAGATAGCGGTCAGTGGCGCACAGGTTGATGATGCGGGTCTTTTTCTGCCCCTTGACCGGATGCTCGGCCAGATAGGTGTCAAACGACATCACGCCCTGACCCGGAAAATCTGCCGGCCAGTTGTCCAGGTCGTCAAGCACCAGATAAATGTTCGACATCACCACCTCACGCTGATCAGACGCGCATCACAGCAGGTTGTGCGGCACGCTGCAATGCTTATTTCACAGCTATGCCGCAGGCCGCCACCCGCTTGCCGATCAGGGTTCTACCGGCGGCTGCGGATCGGCCGAGCAAGGTGGGTAAGCCGGTCCACTGCGAAAACGGATCGGCGCGCTCACCGCGACCACTTCCGCGCTTTTTCCATCGCCATCGGCATCGCCCAGATCAAGAATCCGCGCGTAGCGCCATTGCTCCTCGCTGCCGGGTTCAAGGCTGAACTCAAAGCTGCTGCCATCGTGCTGGTGCAGGATCTCGCCGCCCGGCCCGATAATCTGGATGCGCGCTGCGCTCAGGCCAGACACCGCGACCTCAAAGCTCAGGTTGTCGGCAGCCACACGACTACCCATCGGCCAGCGCGCAGCATTGCCACTTTGCGCATCGAACGACATCCGCAGCGTGTTGTAGCCATGCGCCAGGGCGTAGAAGCGGCGGGCCTGCATCGCCGACTTGAGCGCCGCGCGGCTGCGATCAGGTGCAATCAACACGGTCTTGGCCCGCTGCGGCTGAGCCCACATCACGCCATGCTCGTCCTCGGCGCCGACCGGCCCCAGATGCCAACCCTGATCCAATGCGTGGGCAAACCAGCCGCCATCCGGCGCATTGTGGTCAGCTTCGTAGTAGTCGCCGGATTTGCCGAACATCTCCACCCCGACCATGCGCTGCGCCGCCTCCGCTCGGAACGTCATGTTATTCCAGGCATAACCGGGATCACCGTCAATGACCAGTTCGCAGGCCGCGTCCAGCGGGCCGAAGTTGTCGCACAAACTGTGGAACGTATCTTCGCGCCCAGGGTGATTAAACACCGCCACAGCGTCATCACCGCCGCCCAGGCTGGCCGGCAGGCCCAGCCACAACCAGAAATCCTCCATGCTGGCGAGATAGCCGGTACCGGTTTTGGCATTGATGTTGTGCTGCGAGAAATACACGCTGATGTGACCGAAGCGATCGGAGGTCCATTCGTAACCACGAAATGCGGTGAATTGCCCATCCGAGGCCTCATCTGCCATGGCCTGGGTGGCCTGCCACTTCATCAGGCCATCCGGCGA
>JBFKEC010000301.1:0-3755 GCA_041619315.1 Oceanococcus sp.
GATATGGGTGTCGACGGTGCGATCAAAAGCCCCGCTTGGATCGCTCCAGACCTGCTCAAGCAATTGGTCACGCGAATAGACCCGGCCGGGCGCGGCATGCAGCACCGCGAGCAGCCGAAACTCGTAACGCGTGAGATTGAGCGCGCACGCGCCGATGCGCGCACTGTGGCTGCTTTCATCCAGCTCCAGGCCGACTGCTGGCTTGGTTTCAACTTGAGGGCTGTGGTGACGCAGGCGGGCGCGCACCCGGGCGGCCAACTCACGCGGACTGAATGGCTTGACCACATAATCATCGCCGCCAATTTCCAGACCCACCACCTTGTCGATCTCGCTGTCTCTGGCGGTCAGAAAAATGATCGGGACCTGGGACTGCTGACGCAGCAATTTGCACAGCTCAAAACCACTGGTATCCGGCAGCCCCACATCGAGCAGGACCAGATCCGGCATGCGTTGCTGCCAGTGCGCCTGCGCCTCGGCGCCGGTTCGACACCAGTGCGGCGCAAAACCCTCGGTTCTGAGCGCAAACACGATGTTGTCGGCAATCGAAGGTTCGTCTTCGACGATCAGTATGCGCTGCGCAGACATGGCCATTTCATGAACTTCACACGGACTTCATTCTAAACCCATGTGTGAAGCCGAGGCTGAACGCTCCTACACCACCGGAGACAGCCCATGCGCCTGCTCGCCAACCTGCCCGCCCTGTTACTCGCCAGTTTTCTGCTCTCGCCCAGCACGGCCCTGGCCAATCTGGATGATGGCCTCACCCGCCTTTCCGATGTGCGCCGCGGCGCGTTGATGTTTCGCGCCGAAAGCCAGCCGGGCGAGGCGCACTATCGCGAAGTGCCCAGCCTCTCCAGCGACGTTGACATTCAGGTCACCGGGCCGATTGCACGCACACGGCTGAGCCAGCACTTCGTCAATCCTTCCAACACCTGGGCCGAGGCCGTATACGCCTTCCCCCTGCCCCAGGATGCTGCGGTTGACCATCTGCGTATGCGCATCGGCGAGCGTGTCATTGAAGGTGAGATTCAGGCAAAGGAACAGGCGCGCCAAACCTACGAAACGGCCAAACGCGAAGGCAAGCGCAGTGCGCTGGTCGAACAGCAACGACCCAATTTGTTCACCACCGCCGTGGCCAACATTCCGCCCAACGGCGAGATCCGCATTGAGATCGAGTATCAGCAGGAACTGCTGTGGCGTGATGAGGCCTTTTCCCTGCGCTTTCCAATGGCTATTACGCCGCGCTATCAGCCCGATCAGGGCGAGCCGATTGAAAACCAAAGTTCCCTTGCCAACGGGTGGGCTCTACTGCCAGGCGAAATCCCCAATGTTGCGGATGTGAGTGATAGCGGGCGAGCCAGCCACAACCCGGTGAACCTGAGCGTGAGCCTGAACCCGGGCTTTGAACTGGGCACAGTGGCCAGCCCCTATCACCGTATCCAGCGTAACGATAACGAGGGCCAGACGCAGATCACCCTGGCGCAACAGCGCGCCCCTTCGGACCGGGATTTTGTCCTCAGCTGGAGCCCGGCTGCGGGTCAGGGCGTGCAATCAGCCTTTTTCACCCAGCAAACCGAAAGCGGTCATTACGGCCTGCTCATGCTGATGCCGCCACAAGCCGGATTTTCCGCCCTGCATGATCGTGCACGCGAACTGATATTCATCATCGACACCTCCGGCTCCATGGGTGGCGAGCCTATCCGTGCAGCACGCGCCGGACTGCTGGCCGGACTTGATCGCCTGAATGCCGGTGATCGATTCAATCTGATCGAATTCAATTCTCAGGCCCACGCCCTGTTCAGGGAACCGGTGGCCGCAAACAGCCGCAACCTGACCCAGGCCCGTGCCTGGACGCGCCAGTTGCAAGCCGATGGCGGCACCGAAATGAAGGCGGCGCTGCAACTCGGCCTCGGCCAGCCCAGCGACGTTGCGGTACAACGCCTGCGCCAAATCGTGTTTATTACCGATGGTGCGGTCGGCAATGAAGCCGCGCTGCTGAGCCTGATCCATCAGCAACTTGGCGATGCGCGCTTGTTCACGGTTGGCATCGGCTCCGCACCCAACGCCCACTTCATGACCGAGGCCGCCCAGTTCGGGCGCGGCAGCTTCAGTTTCATCGGCCACCATGGCGAGGTTGAGGAGGTGATGCGCACACTGTTCCAGCGCCTTGATCATCCGGCCCTGACCGATCTCGCCCTCGACACCGACGTGGCCGCAGACAGCCTGCCCAATCCACTGCCGGACCTGTACCGCGGCGAACCGGTCAGCGTGGTTATGAAGCTGGACGCACAACCCAGCCAGGCCACCCTCAATGGACAGCTCGGCAATCGCGCCTGGCGCCACCAACTGGAACTTGGCCAGGGCGCCACACACAGCGGCATTGATGTGCTGTGGGCCCGCCGCAAGATCAGCGACTGGCAGCGCCAGGGGCGGCGCGGACTGGATCAGAATGAAGTGCGTGCCCAGATCACCGCACTGGCCCTGGAACATCATCTGGTCAGCGCTCACACCAGTTTGGTTGCGGTCGACAAAACGCCCGCACGCAGCACGGATGAAGCGCTCGACAGCCATGCCCTGAAAAGCAACCTGCCGGCAGGCATGACGACACCGCAGGTCGGCCTGGCCCGCGGCTCGACCCCGTCACTGCTGCTGTTGTGCATCGGCGCCATTTTTGCCGCCAGTGGCTTGCTGCTGGGGCGGCGTCAGGCATGACACCGCGACGCTGGTTGGCACTGGCGCTGCTGGCCGGCGGTGTATTCACCGCCGGCCAGGGCCTGTGGATGCAAGGCAAGGCGGTACTCGCCCAGCATCTGCTGGAACAGGCCTGGCGCAAAACCCTTGAGGATGGCCAACGCCACAAACCCTGGCCGTGGGCGGATCACTGGCCGGTGGCCAGGCTGACACTGAGCGACCTGCAGCGCAGCTACATCGTGCTTGAGGGGGACAGTGGCAACGTGCTCGCCTTTGCCCCAGGCCACAATCCGCAATCCGGCCTGCTCACTGACAGCCGCACCAGCATCATCTCCGGCCATCGCGATACCCACTTTTCCGCTCTGCGCGAGCTGGCTATCGGTCATCGCGTCCATCTACAAACCACCCAGCGCAGCGCCGAGTTCGTGGTTTCCAGCCGGCGCATCGCCGACAGCCGCCGCCAGGCCCTCAGCGTGGCTGCGGATCAGCGCCTGATCCTGGTCACCTGCTGGCCGTTCGATACGCTGGCGCTTTCCGGACCCATGCGCCTGGTGGTTGAGGCTGAACCGGTGCATCTGTAAAGCGCGCACGGTGGCCTGATATGCTGTGGGGATAAACATAACGCCGGTGAAAACACCGGCTGCACCCCGGTGCGTACAGGAGACCCACATGACGTTGTACCCCGATACGGCACGCCTTGCGCGTGCCAGCTTTGTGCTATTGGCAGCATCCAGCCTGCTTGTTTCGGCCTGCCAGGGCGGGCGTAATGACAGCGCCAGCCGCGATCAACAAACGACCCCGCCAGAGCAGCAGGATCAAACCGCCCCGGACGCAGCGCCTGCGCTGCCCGAGCCGGTTGCCAATCTGCTCGGCTGTGACCCGCTCGACCCGGCGCACTGCTTGTTGCCATTCCCGAGCAATCATTTCACCCGTGCCGCCGATGCCGGCAGCGTGCAGGCGGTTGAGTCCGGCGGCACCGGGGTGCAGGTCAATTTCCAGCCGCTGCAAATGCCGCGTAACGTCGTTGGAAAACCGATCATGCCGGGCGAATGGAATCGCAATGA
>JBFKEC010000302.1:0-3748 GCA_041619315.1 Oceanococcus sp.
AGCCCGGAGATTCACAAAAAATCAGGCGTGTCTGGGCGCTGATGCGCTGCGCGATCTGGGCGCCTTCGGTTGCCGGGAAAAAGCGTGTTCTCACCCCCAATCTAGCCAGATCCTGGGTGCAGAAATTGCGTGTCGGACCATACACGCAATCAGCCACCAGAATCTCATCACCAGCCTCAACCAGACTGAGCAAAGCACCCGCAATCGCAGCGAGTCCGGATGGATAGAACACGCTTCCAGCGGCACCGGCAAGTTGATTCAATGCGGCCGCCAGAGCTTCATGCGTGGGTGTGCCGAAGCGCCCGTAATACAGCCCACTGAACGGCCGGGAACTGGCTTCACGCAAATCCTGTAGGCTGTCAAACAGCACGGTGGACGCTCGCACCACCGGCGGATTGACGGGCCTGGCCCCCGGGGCTGCAGGTTTTCCGACATGTTTTAGCAAGGTCGAAGGAGTCAGCTTTTGATCGGTTTTTTGCGCGCTCATTCAGGCACTTTGACAGCATGACCTTAGCCTGGCTAGACCCTTATGCGCTGGCCTTGGTGGACACTTGGCACCGTGTCATTCCACGCCGCCCGCTAAGCGCGCAACAGATCCGTGATGTCCGCATCATCTCGCATCGCGGTGAACGCACGACGCAGATTGCGGAAAACACCTTCGCCGCGTTCGACCCGCTGACCGACAAGGTGTGGGGCCTGGAATGTGATGTGCGCTACAGCCGCGACGGCGTACCCATGGTTTTCCATGACCCCGACCTTGCGCGCATCTATGGTTGCAACGATCAGCTGTGCACTCTGGATGCGGCCGAAATGCGCCGCCGTTTTCCGACCACGCCCACACTGGCCGAACTGGTGTCGCGCTATGGCGGGCGTCTGCATCTGATGCTGGAGTTCAAAGCCGAAATGCGGCTACAGCCCGAAGCCCAGTTGCGCGCCACGCGCGAAGCCCTGGGCACGCTCAAACCGGGCCGCGACTATCACCTCATGTCGCTGGATTGCCCCACCCTGGACTGGATGAGTCAGGGCTTCGACCCCTCGGCCCTGGTGCCCATTGCACGCAGCAACGTGGAGCAGATGAGTGCTTATGCGCGAGACCAGGCCTGCGCCGGGTTGGCCGGCCACTATGCCCTGTTGAGCCGCCGCCGCAATCAGACCCACCGCGCCCTCGGGCAATGGGTCGGCGTGGGCTTTCCTGACTCAATCAATGCGCTGCGCTTTGCAGTCCAGCAAGGCGCCACCCACATCTTCACCAATCAAGCCCTTGCCGTGCAATCCATGCTGGCGCGCGAGAACAGCGCCAGCAAAGCGTGATTGACCGCATCCGGCATCAACATGGGCAACCCATGGGTTGCCCCGGCAATGACGTCCAGACGCACCTGAGCAAGCCCCTGCATGCTGTCTTTGATGTCATGCAAGCGAAAATAATCGAACTCGCCGGCTAGAATGTGGACCGGACAGTGAATCTCGCCGAGCCGCTCGCGCACATCCCAGAGCGATAACGCCTCAAGCATGCGCGCATAAACCCAGACATCGTTGTCGGCATAGCGCGGACGCATTTTCGCCATCAGTTCGGGGTGCCCGGGAAACAGACCCTCAACCACCTTGCCAGCAAGGCGTTGCATGCCCAGAACCCGACTGACCACATGGCGTAACCAGAATTGCCAATGATCCTGCAGCCGCTGCGGCACAAAGCACGGCACGCTGCTGATGATGCCCAGACTGCGCACCCGTTGCGGCTGATCGAGGGTGAACTGGTAGGCCACGGCCCCGCCCATGGAATAGCCGACCACATGGCATTGCTCCACTTCAAGCGTATCAAGCAAGGCGGCGACGTCGCGCGCCATCGGCACCGGGCCGAGACGATCGGCGGGCACCGCACGCCCGTCACCGCCGGGGCGCGAGCGCCCGAAACCCGGCAAGTCCGGACAGATCACCCGATAACCAGCCGCCAGCATTGCCGGCCATTGGTACTCCCAATCGAGTCCGCTATTGCCCAGCCCGTGCAAGAACACGACCACCTCACCATTGGCATTGGCCGGGTGGAGATCGCGGTAATACAGGCTCAGCCCATCAACGGCGAGTTGCGCCATGCCCTAGGGCACACACATACAGTCAGCATAGACACCACGCGGATCAGACCAGCGCTGCATGGCGCGACCAACCCGATTCAAGCCGTTGCCGACCCACTGGCTCAGCGGATCGGGGACCCAACTTTGCATTTTGGAGAAGCGCTGCAGCAGCCGGAAACGAATATCCAGCGGCGGCGTCACCGGCACTACCTGAAAGTCATCCAATCCAGCCAATGCAGCAGCCTGTCCGACCGCCGCATCAATGGTGCCCAGTGCATCAACCAGCCCCAGTGACATCGCATCCTGGCCACTCCAGACCTGGCCCTGGGCAATGCTATCGACGGTCTCAAGCGGCAAATCGCGCGCCTCGGCCACACGCGTAATGAAATTGCGGTAATCCTTCTCCACCACCATTTGCAGCCCCTCGCGCGCAGCTGCTGACAATGGGCGCAATGGGCTCAGGCCACCCGACCAGTTGGTCGTGCCCACACCATCTGTGGCAATACCCAGTTTTTCCAGCGCGTTCTCGAACGTAGGCACCAGACCAAACACCCCGATGGACCCGGTGATCGTGGTCGCGTGGGCCAGTATTCGGTCCGCATTCATCGATATCCAGTAGCCGCCGGAAGCCGCCACGCTGGCCATCGAAACCACCACCGGGCGGCCTGTCGACTGATAGCGCACCACGGCGCGACGCATCTGCTCAGAGGCAAACACACTGCCTCCGGGCGAATCCACGCGCAGGACCAGCGCCCTGGAGTTTTCGTCATCGCGCGCCTGATCAATCAACCGTCGCACCGATTCACCACCGGCAAAGCCCATGCTGCTTTCGCCCGGCACGATCTGCCCCTGCACCGTGATCACGGAGATATTGCCCAGCGTTTCGGCGTTCCCCCCGTCGACTTCGCTCGACGCCACAATCTGGCCACTCTCACGTTCAATGGCACGCAGATAACGGGTATGCGGAATCTGCCGGAAACTGCCGTGTTCCTCATCCAGCCCGACCAGCTCTGCCGCCATCATGCGAATCTCGTACAGCCCCAGCACATGGTCGACCAGCCCTGCTGCCTTGGCCAGAGCCGCGGTGTCGCCGTTGTGTTCAGCCAGGCGCTGCGCAAACTCATCGGTGTAGCGCTGCAGATCTTCGATACTCAGCCCACGCGCAGCGGCAACCTGCTCACGCCAGCCCGCCCACAAATCATCCAGCCAACCCTGTGCGTTTTCTCGCGCCTGGGCAGACATCGAGTCACGGGTAAACGGCTCGACCGCCGACTTGAACTCGCCAACACGAAAAACATTGACGGTTACACCCAGGCTGTCCAGCGCATCCTTGAAGTACAACGGATAGTTTTCGTATCCCTGCAGAAACACCATGCCCAGCGGATCAATAAAGATTTCGTCAGCCACAGACGCCAGGAAATAGGCTTGCTGCCCCATGTCAGGGGCATAGGCGTAAACCGGCTTGCCACTGGTCTGGCGGAAACGACTGACCGCAGCCGCAAGCTCTTCAAGCTGCGCCTGTCCGGCAGAAAACCCGGTATCAAGCTTGAGGAACAGCAGTTTGATGCGGTCATCCGCAGCCGCAGCGTCAATCGCCTCAAGCAAATCCGCCAGCACCGTGTAGGCCGGCTCTTCGCCGAGAAAATCATCGACCAGCTGAGTCCGCGGATCAGAGTCAT
>JBFKEC010000303.1:0-3745 GCA_041619315.1 Oceanococcus sp.
GCGCCGGCTTGTTCTCGAACATTATCGAGTTGGTCAATTTTGCCGGGACCGGACGCTTCTGGGAGACCTATCACTGTGCCGACGGTGGTGAAGGTGACAGCTATTTTTACAATGCAGGGTTGAAGTCACTGGTGGAACCCCTGCCGTTAGGTGGTGACCCCATAACCGACTTGTTGCTGGAATTGACGCAGGGGCTGACGCCAACGTTGAAAGGTGGGCGTCAGTGCAATCTGCGGACGGTCACCGATCTGGGTATCTACGCCATCGACAAGATGATGAAGAAGGGTTTTGTCATCGACATCGACCATGCCGAGATCCGCAGCAAGCAGATCATGCTCGACTATTCGGCGATTACTGAGCCGGCTTATCCCATGGTTTCGGGGCATGGCGCTCAGGGTGGTCTGAGCAATGCACAGGCGCAGCAGCTGATAGCGCAGGGTGGGATCATCTACCCGATCAATCAGAACGGCAAAGGTCACGTCGATTTCCTGGCACGGCTGAAAGAGCAGTGGGAGTTGTCCGGTACCACGCGACCGTTCTCTGCGGGTTACGGCGCGGATGCCAATGGACTGCGTAATTTGCCGGGGCCGCGCGGAATGGCGCGGATCATGGAAACCGGGCCGGTGTCCTATCCGTTCCAGATGTTCCAGGGCGACGGCTGGGGGCCTCAGTTCAACGGTATCGAGCCGATTACGGTGGAGGTTCTGGCTGTGCCGGATGGCAAGGTCTGGGATGTTAACGAAGCCGGCATGTACCACTACGGCATGATTGCCGATATCGTCGAGGAGATCCGCATCGAAGGCGGCCAGGACGCGCTCGATACGTTCTACAGTTCGGCCGAAACCTACCTGCGGTTGTGGGAACAAACCCTGGTGGCCGCTGAAGATGCGCGGACCAAGCCTGTACCCGAAACGGTGCCGCAATAGGCGGGCATATAGCCTCGATCCGAGGTGTAACAAGGTGAACTGATGCGCGGGCTATGGCTTTGCGTGCCGGCATGTCTGCTGCTGCCAGCGGATGCGTTCGCGCACGGTTTCGGCGCGCTGTACAACTTGCCGGTGCCACTGTGGCTGTATAACTGGGCGGCGGCATCGACTTTGTTGTTGTCGTTCATTATTGCGGCGGTGGTGCTGTCAGGCCCGACGCAGGCGCATGTCGAGCGCCACGCTATCAAAGACATCGATGCCACGCTGTGGGCGCGAGGGCTGCATCGCCTTGCGCCAGTGTTGCGTCTGCTTGCGGTGTTCCTGTTGCTGCTGTGTATCGCAACGGGGTTTTGGGGCAATCGCGACCCGACGCGCAATTTCAGCATGACGTTCTTCTGGGTGATCTTCCTGCTCCTGTTCACCTATCTGACGGCCTTGTGGGGCAACATGTACGCCGCGCTAAACCCTTGGCGCACCGTTGCCGATGGCGTGGCCAAACTCTGGCGGGGGTATGGTCGCGGGCGCGTTGCGTATCCCGGGTGGCTGGGTGATTGGCCAGCTCTGGGTTTGTATCTCGGATTCATCTGGTTCGAATTGTTTGGCCTTGGCCACCCTAAGTCGCTGGCAAGTTTTCTGGCGGGATACACGCTTTTGAATCTTGCCGGTGTCTGGCTGGTCGGGCGCCGGGACTGGTTCCGTCACTGCGAATTCTTTTCGCTGTTCTTGCGCCTGATGGCGCTGATGGCGCCGCTGCACTATCAGCGCAGTGAGGCCGGTGGGCGGGGGCGGTTGTATTTGCGCCGCCCCTTTGCCGGGCTTGTGGATGAGCGCCCGGAGCATTTGAGTACCGTGGTCTTTGTGTTGGCCATGCTTTCAACCACAGCGTTTGACGGCTTGAAAGCGACCCAATGGTGGGTGCAGCTGTTCTGGAGTGACCCAACAGGTTTCTTTCATGAGCGTTTTGGCGTGCCTCCCATCCAGGCGCTCGCGTCCATGCGGCCCTGGTTCATGGCCTGGGAGTCCTTTTGGCTGCTGCTATCGCCGTTCATCTATATGGGCGTTTACCTGCTGGCGATCTGCCTGGTCAGAGCGCTAAGCGGTTCATCACGGTCGCTGCGCGCGTTGGCCCTGGATTTTGGCTACACCCTTTTGCCTATCGCGATCGTCTATCACATGACCCACTATGCGACCCTGATACTTCATCATGGCCTGAAAATTATCAGTCTGGCCTCCGACCCCTTCGGCTGGCGCTGGGATCTGTTCGGCACCGCGATGTCATTCAGGGCGCCGATTCTGCCGGACATGAGCGTGGTGTGGCACAGCCAGGTCGGCCTGGTGCTGTTTGGCCATATTGTCAGCGTCTGGGTCGCCCATCTGGTCGCCTTGCGTGTTTTCCAGTCACGTGGCGCGGCGACTTTAAGTCAACTGCCCATGCTGGTGCTGACGATAGGCCTGACGGTGTCGGGACTTTGGATTATTGCCCAGCCCTTAACCGTCATGTTGATGCGGTAGATTCGGCTGGTGTAGGCACACCATCCGAATGCTGTGCTGATTAAAAGCACGGCGAGGGTGTCGCGCTGGCTGCAGCGCCAGCGCGTTGTTGGCGGGCTTCAGCCTTGCTCAAGTCCAGCCCTCATCTCGCAGTGATTGAAATGACGCGAGTTGCCCTGTTGCTGCATCCAGCGCAATAAAGCGGTACTTGCGCGGATATTCGTTCGGGCAGGCGCAGGCACCCAGCACACGAAAAGCATCGGGCCATGCTTCAAGCTGTGCGAGGCTGGTGGAGGCGCAAGTGGGGCAGAGGTCTGCACGGCGGAGAAAACCATCCGCCCGAACGTCGATTGTGGTGAACGCGCTCATCGCTGCGCGGCTACTTTTCCCATCTGGCTCAGCAGAGTGTTGGCCGCAGCGATCGCAAATGAGGCCAGCGATGCAATGCAACCCACCAGCGGGGCGGTGCTCTTGAGCGGGCGATAGAATTTTCATTGGGAACTCCTTGGAGACACAAGCGAGGGCAGCCGGAATGGCTGCCACATCCAAAGAGTTCTGCTGACCTGTAGTCAGTTTACGGGTTGCTTCGCAACCCTATGAAAATATGGTGGGCCTACTAGGACTTGAACCTAGAACCAACGGATTATGAGTCCGCTGCTCTAACCAATTGAGCTATAGGCCCTGATCACATCAAATTTTGGGCGGATGCCCGGGGTGTATGCAAGGCATCCGGTGCAGGTCCGGATGCCTTGTTGGCGCAGAGCGTGACGGGCCTTTGTGGGCCCTGCCAGGGTGCGCCATCCTGCCTAGTTTTCGTCGAGGAAACTGCGCAGGTGCTGGGCACGACTGGGGTGACGCAGCTTGCGCAGAGCCTTGGCTTCGATCTGGCGAATACGTTCACGTGAGACGTCGAACTGCTTGCCGACTTCTTCCAGCGTGTGGTCGGTGTTCAGTTCAATGCCGAAGCGCATACGCAGCACCTTGGCTTCGCGCGGTGTCAGCGTGGCCAAAATGTCGTGGGTGGTTTCCTGCAGGGATTCCACGGTGGCCGAATCCAGCGGTGCCACGGCATTGCCATCTTCGATGAAATCGCCAAGATGCGAATCTTCATCATCGCCGATGGGCGTTTCCATGGAGATCGGTTCCTTGGCGATTTTCATCACCTTGCGCACCTTGTCCTCGGGCATTTCCATGCGCTCGGACAGCTCTTCCGGGGTCGCTTCACGACCCATCTCCTGCAGCATCTGGCGGGAAATGCGGTTGAGCTTGTTGATGGTCTCGATCATGTGCACCGGAATACGGATGGTCCGGGCCTGGTCAGCAATTGA
>JBFKEC010000304.1:0-3739 GCA_041619315.1 Oceanococcus sp.
ATCCGGCAGCGTAATCATGGTTTCGAACACCTCGCGCCAGCGCTGCGCCGTGTTGTAGCCGGCCGTGCGGGTAATGGTGCTGAGGCTGTGGCACTGGGTGCACACCGCTTCGACCACCGGCTTGGCCGGGCCCTCGGGCAGGGGGCTGGCCAGTGCCGTCCCGCTTGTTAGCAGGGTCAGCATGCCGGCCAGCCAGCCTCTGGCGGTCGGGCCTGGAGCGCGCGGGCAATGGCCGGCCTGAACAGGTGATGCTGACGTCGAATGCA
Source organism: Oceanococcus sp. (assembly GCA_041619315.1). Taxonomy (GTDB): domain Bacteria; phylum Pseudomonadota; class Gammaproteobacteria; order Nevskiales; family Oceanococcaceae; genus Oceanococcus. Next base: position 267 of record JBFKEC010000304.1, read on the forward strand.
GAATATTCATTACATGATCTCCGAGGCGCAGGCGCGATACGCGCCAGCATTGGCGACGCCGTATCGCACACACATTCAATTGAGTCCCTGGCGTTGGGACCGTCTCGCGGTGTCCAGGTTCAGCCGGATGGTGCGTGGACTCGCGCCCAGGTGGCTTCAAACGCATCCATCAACTCGTTCATGCGCCGGATCAATGCCTCGTAAGGCGCAGGGCTGGCCATGTCGAGTCCGGCCTGGCGGAACAGCTCGTAAGGATGTTCGGAGCCGCCAGCCTTGAGAAATGCAAGGTAGGTGTCGCGGGCGCTGGTGTCTTCCTTGTCTGCGCTCAACTGCTCGACGAAATAGGCCGCGCCGGCGATCGATGTGGCGTACTGGAATACGTAGTAATTAAAGTAGAAGTGCGGCACAAACATCCATTCGCGGGTGTACAGGTCCGGCACCGTCATCACGCCCTCATCGTGGCCGTGATATCGCCGCACGATGTCGGCGTACAGCGCAGTGATGCGCGCGCCGGACAGGGCTTCGCCATTCTCGATCGCGTTATAGATGGCCCCTTCAAACTCGCTGAACATGGTCTGGCGGAAGAAGGTGGTGCGAATGTTCTCCAGCGAGTAGGCCAGGTAGAACAGCATCTCTTCATCCGAGCGTGACTGCTGAACCATGTGGTTCTGCACCAGCAGTTCGTTGGCGATGGCGGCCGCTTCGGTTGTGAAGATGGAAAAGTCGGACAGATGCCAGGGCTGGTTTTCATTGCTCAGAACCTGATGAATGCCGTGACCCCATTCATGCGCGTAGGTCGAGACCGAATTGAAGTCTTCCTGGTGATTGAGCAGGATGAACGGATGCACATCGTAGGCACTGCCGGCCATGTAGGCGCCGGAGCGCTTGCCCTTGCTCGGGTAGACGTGCATCCAGCGTTGGCTGGTGGCTTGCGCCAGTTGCGCCTGATAGTCCGGGCCCAGCGGGGCCATGGCTTGCTGCACCAGCGTGATGGTGTCTTCGATCGGGAAAGTGCGGGTCGGCTGGACCAGATCAACATAGATATCGTGGTAGTTGAGGTCCTTGATTCCGAGCACTTTGGCGCGCAGGCGCAGATAGCGGTGCAGGGTGTCCAGATTGTCATTGGTGACCTTGACCAGGGTGTCGTAGACCTCGCTGGGCAGGGCGTCCGAGAACAGGTTGCGGGTCAGTGTGTCGGCATAGTTGCGCTGGCGGGTTTCAAACACCTGCGACTGGATATGCGCACTCAGTGCCTGTCCGACAGAGCTTTCGTAGTCAGCCCAGGTGTTCCAGTAACCTTCAAAAACAGCCTGGCGCACCGACCGCTCGGGGTGGCCGCGATGACGGGAATAACCCTGGCTGTTGAGCAGCACCGAGTCACCCTCGGCAACCTCAAGCGTGGGGAAGGGAATATCCGAATTGGCCAGGGTGCCGTAGACGTTGAACGGCTGCGCCTGCAGCAGTTGCACCGCAGCCATGATGTCCTCGACTTCGGCCGAGCGCACATGCGGGGCTTTGCGCAGGGTGTTATTCAGGGTGTGGCGATACTCGGCCAGTTGCGGCTCGGCTTTGATGTACGCGCTGATCCTGTCGTGACCCAGGGCGATGATTTCGGGGGCCATCCAGGCAAAGGCCTGGGTCACCTGGCTGTACATCTGCTGGGCCAGTTGGCGACGTTCCTGCCCGGCGTTTTCAGCCACATTCTCGTCGGCGTCCAGCGAGGCATAGGTGTACACCCGCGAGGCCGACTTGGTCAGTGCCGATACCTCGCGCACGGCATCAAGCAGGGCGGCAGGCCCGTCACTCAGGCTGCCCTTGAGCTTTTCAACCCGGCTGGCGTGGTCCAGCACCTCGGTGCGAGCTGCGTCCCACGCGCTCAACGACGGGTACAGGCTGCTGAGATCCCATATCCAGCGCGGGTCGACTTCCTGACCGGCACTTGCAGCCGCCGGGCGCGCTGTCGCTGCCTTGCTGGCCTCGGGCTGATCACCGGAACAGGCGGCAAGACCGATCACGGTCGCAATCAATAGGCGAGTGAATTTCATGGCAATGGACTCCGCAAACCCGATGAATGAGCGCATGAGTTTTGCACAAACTGCGGCGCTGACGGGGATCTGGCTGCCGGATCGGCCTGCAGGCGTGCGGCTGCGGTTGAGGTGGTGCTGGCCTTGCGTTGACACGCGGCTTGCTTTGAAAATAACAACCGTTATGATAACGACTGTTATCTTCAACAATCATTGACGTCGACAGGGCAAACAGCATGGGCAGACCACCAGACCCCAAACGCGCCGAGGCCCGGCGCGCCGAGGTTGCAGCCGCCACGTGGCGGGCGATCGCCAGGCACGGGATTGAGGGTGCCAGCCTGCGCACCATTGCGCAGGAGGGCGGTTTTAGCACGGGCACGCTGGTCTACTACTTTCGCAACAAGCAGGACATCTTGTTGTTCGCCGGGCGCATGGTGCTGGATGGTGTGGTCACGCGCGTTCGTCAGGCCGTTTCGCCCCGTCCATCGCTGTCCGCCCTGGAGCAAGCGCTGCTCACCGAGATGCCGAGAAACGAGAAGAAGCGGCTGGGCTGGACGATCTGGCTGGCCTTTACCGCACAGGCGCCTTCAAGCGAACTTTTCAGACAAGAACACGAACAGCGATATGCCGAACTGCGTGCTCTGGTGTGTATGTGCCTGGAGGCCGAACGCACAAGGCTGGCGTCTGACGTCGATATTGGCGCCGAAGCCAAACGCATTCTGGGCCTGTTCGACGGCCTTGGGCTGCACGCGTTGCTCGAGCCTGGCGTCTACACAGGCCCGGATCAGGTAGAGCTTTTTCAACACGCCATGCGCAGCCTGGCGCGCGCATGAGGACCATCCACAGAGTACTTCTATGAGAACCGCAGATCACTTCCCCCCGCTGGATCTTACCGCCCGCCGCAACCACCGCGTTGCGGTGTGGGCCGGGCAATTGTTCATCGTCGGCATGTTGCTCGGCTGGGGCCTTATGGGTGGCTTTCTCACGCCGCCACCCGGGCCTGGTCTGAGTGCCGATGAAGTGGTTGCCTTTCTCGTTGATGGAGGGGTCAAGCTGCGTCTGGGACTGTGCATTGCATTGATTGGCGTGGGCGGCCTTGTACCCATGGCGGCGGTGCTCGGCGATCAATTGCGGCGCATGGAAGGGGGCCGCTCAATCTGGGCGGATGCCCAGCTGGTGTGCGCAGGTCTGGCGCTGTGGCTTTTGTCGCAGGCGCTGATTTTCTTTGCTGTTGCAGCCTTTAGGCCGGACCGTAACCCCGAGCTGGTTCAGCTGATTTTCGACGCTGCCTGGCTCACGCTGGTGGCGCCGGTGTCCATGGTGGTTATCTGGCAGGCTGCGGTTGGTGCCGCGATTCTGTCCGACAGAAATCCGCTGCCGGTGATGCCGCGCTGGCTGGGCTATCTGAGCATCTGGGCCGCATTGCTGTCAGCTCCGGGCTTTTTGGGC
>JBFKEC010000305.1:0-3709 GCA_041619315.1 Oceanococcus sp.
GGGTGGCTAGCTTTGCACCGTACTTTGCGCAGTACTTATTCGCTTCGGAGTAGCTCAGACCCAATGCATACCCGCGCCCTGGCCCCATGCCCCAGAATGGCTTGCGGGCCTCAACCATCCTGGCAAAACCAGTACGCACTCCAGCCAGCGCGCGCTCGGACGACTGCACCTCGTTTGCGGCGTTCTTGATCTCCTGACGCTTGGCGTCCATGGCCGCTTGCAGCGTTCGCAAGGGGGCAACATCTTCAGGCTCAATCAACGACGAGGCGTGACCACGATTGCCGATGTCCTGATATTCGGCTCGCAAGACTTTGTCCGCTGCATCAATTTCAGACAAAGCGTCACGCAGATAGGCCTCAACCTCGGCACGCGTTGCAGTGTTGGAACTGCCCTTGCCATCGGGTAAGTCGCTCGAGTTGGAGCGGACCCTCTCCAGCTTTGCATATGTCGCCTCCTTCTGCTTTTTGAGGCTGGAAATCATTTGCATACGGGGATTCGCGTAGCGGTCGAACAAAATGCGGCTGTGCTGGCCTGAAAGCTCCTGGTATTCCACCTGAAAATTTTGCAAACGACTCTCCAAAAGGAAGTGTCGTGCCTTAAGGTTATTCTCGTAGGCGCTGAACTCGGCGACCAGGGCGTCGGCGGCGCTGTCCGGTTCGTTGGAGGGCGCTTCGCCGCTAGCTAAAACGCTGCACTTGGGCTTGGTGTAGCTGGCGACGATTCCTAAGATCCCGCTCGGATCGAGCAAGGAAACATTGTTGAGAACTTCTTGGGCGATCATGAAGTCTCGTACGTCTTCGGACGCGTATTTGCCTTCGGTGATATCCGTGATGTTACTGACCAAGCTCATTGCGTTTGTAGTAGCCGATGCAGCACTGCCGACATACTCAAAACCGTTCTTGACCACCATGTCCTTTATCGTATCCTTGGCGAACTGCTTGGCTACACTGCCGCTGACCTTTCCAGCGTGTTTGACCAGTTCCTTCACCGCCGCTTTTTCCGTCTGCTTGAGTGCCTGCTTGGCCGACAACTTCCCAGCAGTTGTGGCTGCTGTCTTGGCGGCGGTAGCCACACCCAACGTGCCAACTGCAGATGCAATAGACACAGCGGAATCAAGCACCGAGATAACCAGATCCGCCGTCTGCGTAGCGCAACTGGCCTCATCTTTGGCACAGCCAGCACCGCATTCCGTGGGCAAGGTATTAGAGGAGCAACTAGCCCAGCAGACAGGGCCTGCCCCGGTCATCCCCGCATCGCACTTTTTGTAGCACAGGCCCGCGTCATTTACTTTGCCCGAACCGCAAACCATCGTTTTCGGTGTCTTGAAGTAGGTCTTCTTTGTGCAGGACAGATCGAACTGCCCCCCGTAACCCATTTTCTCGCAATTCGGCACTGACTTCGGTCGACAAAACCCCAAAATGTGCTCAAAACCGTCCTTGCATTTCTCGACATAAACCAAAAGGCGTTTTTCGCACTTACCCACGCCATGCCTGGCTTCACAGCGTGCCTTCATCTTGCTGTCATTCAGCGGATCACCGAACTCCCAGGGGTATTCGGCAACGTGATATTCAGCCTTACGACAAAACAGTCCGTTGTCGGACAAACCATGCGCGGGATTGCACTTCTGCAGGCACGCCCCCCAAGTGGACGACTCATAGCCTTTGCCACAAGGGCTATAGCACAGCGCGCCCTCTGCCGAGCTCCCGCCAGGACAGGATTGTGGAACAGTGCCGACGCCACGCCCAGCACTATCCTTCCAGCAAAAGTCGATGCTGGCCTGTGCGCTAAATGTCGCCCCAAACAGCGCCCCTAGAAAAACCAGGACCCGAAGCAGCGACCTCTTCACGTTATTTGTTTTGATCATCATCCTGCTCCCTGTTTCTTGTTGCGAATGCCCTGGCAGTAACGTCATGGGCTTTACCCCTATCTACGCTCGGCAACTGAACATTGCCGTGTTCTGTTGGCACGACTTGCGAGTTGGTTATCCAGCCGACCGGCTGGCCTGAACGTGACGACGAAGCTCATCAGGCGCCATGCGCCCAATGTGCAGCTCACCACCGATAAGGAACGCCGGTGTGCCGGTAATCTCCAGCTGCTCAGCAAGTTCCGCGTTGTGTGTGATTTGCAGATCCATCGCGGTCGCGTTTTCCAAGCGCGCGATCAGTTTCGTAGCGTCCAGATCCATAGCCGTGGCGATGGCCGCGAAGTCCAGGCCTGTCGGCGATGTGTTGGTGAAGAGCGCTTGTTGAAATTCGCTATAACGCTCCGGCCACAATTCATGCACGGCCAGAGCAGCACGTGCGGCGTTGAAAGACTCAGCCCCGAGCACCGGCAACTCACGAAGAATGAGCTTGGCTTGACCGCTTTCGACAAGCTGCATCACATCCGGGTGCGTGGCTTTGCAGAAACCACATTGGTAGTCCGAAAACATCACGATCGTAGCCGGCGCTTGCGGATCACCAATTACCGGCGCAGTCCTGCGGTCATACGCATGCTGGATGAACTGCTGCTGTGATTCCCGCTTTGCATCGGCAAGTTCACCGGCAACCTGCTTGGCCGCCAGAACGGTTGCCTTGTATACAAGCCTCGGGTTCTCAGCGAGAAAGCGCTCGATCTCAGTATCAAGCGAAGTGGTCGAATCCTGCTTTGATTGCACCCACCAAGTCGTCACAAAAGCTACAAGCGCTGGGAGTACAAGCGAAAAAACAAATCGTTGAAGCATGACCGGCAATCTCCAGAATGGTGTCAGGGGTACCCGATGTCATCGTTTCCGCTACTCGGCGGATCTGATGGGTAGGCCATCGATTCTTCGGGTGAATACGCCGGTTCGATGTAGGTCGGCACATAGGCGTCGCTGCTTTCAGACGGCGCATAGGGCGCGCTGTAGGGCGCGAATTGGTCAGCGCCGCCAAACCCGGCCTGGGAACCAGGCAGTTCCGAGGTTACGGGGACAAACCCTTCTGGCGCGCCATAGGTTTCGCGACCGCCGGATTGAATCAGTTCTTGACTGATTTGAGGCTGGCTGGAGAGCGAAGCGCCAAGGTACCCGTTGGTGCCCACACCGCGGTTGTCCTCATCAAGAACATACGGCGTCAGGACGATGATAATTTCGCGCTCCTGCACTTCGTTGTCGCTTGCCCCGAACAGCGCTCCGAAAAACGGCAAGTCACCAAGTATCGGAACACGACTCTTGATTTGCTCGGAGTTGGCCGCGGCCAGGCCGCCAATAATGATGGGGGTGCGATCGGGAATCCGGGTGAAGGTACGCACCTTGCGGCTGGACAAGCCGGGCTTGGTCGCAAGTTGCACGGTGTCACCATTGCTATCGGTGGCAAGAACCTCACCGGAATTCTCGTCAACCTCGGCATCAACCGTGGCATCGATCTCCATGCTCACCCAGCGTCGATCCGCCGACACCCGTGGGCGAAGATTCAGCGTAATGCCGATCAGCAGGGGCTCGAAGGTATAGTCAGACACCGTGAAGTTGCCGTTGATGTCCACACGCGAGGACAAATTCGGCGTCTGAATCACATCGACAATCTGGATGACTGCCTGCCGATTGCTCAAGGCCAGAACACTCGGCCGCGACAGGACCTGTGCGCGGCCACGCTCAATCAGCGCTTTGAGCCTGAAACGAACCCCGTCACCGGGATCGAACGTTGGAATCCCTTCACTGCCACCACGCCGGGTGTCGCGTATGAAATCAACC
>JBFKEC010000306.1:0-3703 GCA_041619315.1 Oceanococcus sp.
AGCGGCCGCCGCGCACAAGCCCATGCCGGAGTCCTCGATAGCCAGACACTCAGCAGGCTCAAGGCCCAGCAACTCAACCGCACGCAGGTACAGATCCGGTGATGGTTTTTTGCGCTTGACCTGCTCGCCACTGACGATGCAATCGAATTGATCCAGCAACTCCGGCCCCAATGCGTAATGCAAAAAGGGCTGCAAGCTGCGCTCGCTGGCATTGGTGACCACGGCCAGACGCAAACCTTGCGCTCTGGCCAGCTCGATCAAGCGCGCAACACCCGGCCGGAGCGTGATCTTGCCCTCCTCCAGGCGCCGGCGAAACCAGCGCGACTTGGCTTCGTGAACCAGATTGACCCAGTGCATCTGGTCTTTTTCCAATTCATCAACAAACGCATCAACGCGCGGCTTGTGTTTGATCAGATAGTGGCGGATACGCTCGCGGCCACCGGGCAAAAGAAGGAGTTCCCTGCGATACAGTTCGGGCGACCAGTGCCAGCTCAGTCCGATTTCACTGAAGGCCGCATTGTAGGCCGGCAAATGCCCCTGTTGCTCGGTGTCGGACAGCGTGCCGTCAACATCAAACAGCAACGCTTTCAGTTGCATAGAAACCCTCGCCATGGGCGACGTGTCGCAGTCCGGAATGCGGAATTCCGGAACGGGGCCGAGGCGGTTTCGGACCTGAGGTTCATAAGCGACAAATTTAGCAACTTTTATGTCTTGAAATCATACCGTATCGCACCCATGTTGCGGTGCTGCTTTTGAAAATTTTGAGCCGATCCTTTTTTGCGTTGCCGCGCCGAAAAGTTTCTGGTACTACTAGCCGATTTCCGACCCCAATAACTATGGCAGGATCAGTGGACAATAAAGCCCCCTCCAGCTCCAGCTACACCGACTTCACTCCTTATGAGCTCAAGGACGGTGAGGAATACATGAACGATGCTCAAGTCGAGCATTTTCGGAACATTCTTCAGAACTGGAAACGTTCGCTGATGGAAGAAGTTGACCGCACCGTGCATCACATGCAGGACGAAGCGGCCAACTTTCCGGACCCGACTGACCGCGCTACGCAGGAGTCGGAATTCAGCCTGGAATTGCGCACCCGCGACCGTGAACGCAAGCTGATTCGCAAGATTGACAGCTCATTGCGTCGTATTGACGACCACGACTTCGGCTTCTGCGAATCGTGCGGCTCCGACATAGGCATTCGCCGCCTCGAGGCTCGCCCCACCGCTGAAATGTGCGTGGACTGCAAGAGCCTGGAAGAAATCCGCGAGCGCCAACAGGGCCGCTGATTTCGCGCTGCCCCGAACCGGACGCAGCCATCCCCTACGTCGGACGCTTCGCGCCCTCGCCCAGCGGCCCGCTTCATGCGGGCTCGCTGGTCGCTGCCTTGGCCAGCTGGCTGGATGCGCGCGCGCACGACGGGAAATGGCTGCTGCGCATCGAGGACATCGACGAGGCTCGCTGTGACGCCGCGTTGGCACAACACATTTGTGCAACCCTGCAGGCTCTGGGCCTGAGCTGGGATGGCCCGGTGCTGTGGCAAAGCCAGCGGCTTGAGCGTTACAGCCACGTGCTCAGCACACTCAAGACCGAGGGCTTGGTGTTTCCGTGCGCCTGCTCGCGCCGCCAACTGCTGGCCGCCAGCGACGCCAGCGGCGAAAAACGTTATCCCGGCCACTGCCGAGCCGGCATGCCTGACGGCGAAGCGCTGCGCAGCTGGCGCTTTCGCATCGACGACACCGATGTGTGCTTTGACGATCGCGGCTATGGCCCTCAGCAACAAAATCCAGCTCATCAATGCGGCGACATGGTGGTGCGCCGTGCCGACGGTCTGTTTGCCTACCAACTCGCCGTTGTTGTGGATGATGCCGATCAGGGCGTAACCGACATCGTGCGCGGGGCCGACCTGCTGGCCTCCACCGGACGACAGATCCTGCTTCAGCGCGCACTCAACTACCCGCAACCACGCTACATGCATATTCCACTGCTCACCGGCCCGGATGGGGCCAAACTGAGCAAACAGAATGGCGCTGAAGAAATTCGCTGGCGCCAGGCCCCCGAAAACTGCCTGAACCAGGCATTGCGCTTCCTCGGCCTCCCCGAGCAATCCGGCGGCCCTAGCCAGATACTTGAATCCGCAATAAAAATCTGGCGTACGACCCATATTGCAGCGTCGCTTGCACCAAAATGAACGATTTCTGCCTTTAGGGGTATGCCACGCTGATCTGATCTGGCAAACTAACTTTTTCGCATTGCAGCAATACCGCCAGTGTCACGACGACAGACTGCCACCGAAACCCGAATCATCAACAAGTATCCGAACCGGAGGCTTTATGACACGGTGATTTCGCGGTACATCACACTGGACGAGATTCGTCAGCTGGTGCTCAAGAACGTTGACTTCAAAGTCATCGACAAGCGCAGCAAAGACGACATCACGCGCAGCATCCTGCTTCAGGTCATCATGGAACAGGAAGAAGCTGGCACCCCGATATTGCGCGAAGAAGTCCTGCTCAACATCATTCGCTTTTATGGCGATTCCATGCAGCACAGCGTCAGTCACTATCTGGAACTGAGCATGGAACTGTTTATTGACCAGCAATCGCAGTTCAAGGATCAGGTCAAACACATGCTGGGATCAGCGGGCAACCCGCTGCTTGCGCTGCGTGAACTGGCCGATCAGAACCTGCCGCTGTGGCGCAAAGTGCGCCAGGACCTGCTCAAGAACATCGGCTTGCGCGGCGACAGCAAAGACCGCTCCGACAGCAACTGAGCCCGCGATGGCCTGATCGGCCACACGCGAACCCTAAAGACACGTTTTCCATTCGACAGCGTTTGCGCGTTTTTTGAATGTGGCACGAAATATGCTTTGTCTTAATAAATTCGTAATTTCAGGATGTTAAGCTCGGATTTGAATGCGAAATTTTTTTTCGCAGCGCAACAAAAAATGCTTGACGCAGTGCAACAAGGTCTCTATACTGCACCGCAACATGAGTTAACACTCAACAAGACGGAAGCGAAGCAGCAATTCATTTCGCGTCTTAAACCAAGTCTCCTCCAGAAAGACCTCGTGTCTTTCTCGCACCTTGGCCCCCTGCTCTCAGGGGGCTTTTTTTTGTCCGAAATCCGGGCGAACTGTAGCCGCCGGCTGGACCGGTTGACTGAGTCAGAGCTGAGGGTGCTGTAGCGGCTTTGGGCGGGGCTAGCCGCAGGTGCCGCAATCCGCGCAACCGTCGCCGCAATGCTGGGCAACACGGGGCAGCAACTGGAAGCCGAAGCGGGCCAGCCAGCGCGGCTGATTCTCGCGCATCAACCACAGCGCCAGGGCCTGTTGCCAACGCGCACGCACCATGGGTGCGACGCGCCCAAGCACAAACCACATGGCCCAGAACAGGACCACGCTAAGCACGCCGGACTGAATAACGGCAAACACCATCAGCCACCTCCGAGCGCGAGCGCCGTTCTGTATGTCAGCAAGGCCGCCACATAGGCCAGTGCGAACAGCAGCGCGGTGGTTCCCAGGGTTACCCGCCAGGAGTTGGTTTCACGCTTGATCACGGCGATAGTCGACAGACACTGCGGCGCGAACACATACCAAGCGAGCAGGGAAAATGCGGTGGCCAATGACCATTGCCCGGCAATCAGCCCGCTCAAACTCGCGCTCACCGCATCCTCACTGCCAGACAGTGCGTAGACCGTAGCCAGC
>JBFKEC010000307.1:0-3666 GCA_041619315.1 Oceanococcus sp.
ACGCCCAATGAACAGGCCGCAGATGACTATTTGCACTGCCTGCAGCGGGTCTACGCGCTGGCTGATTACATCACCATCAATATTTCATCGCCCAACACCAAGAACCTTAGGGATTTGCAGCAGGGCGATGCACTGGCCACTCTGCTGGAAGCTCTGGTGCTGCGCCGCGATCAACTTGCAATTGAACATGCCCGGCGTGTGCCTCTGGCGGTCAAGCTGGCGCCGGACATGAGCCCGGAACAGATTGAAGCCAGCGCCGCCATCATCGCCGAGATGGGTCTGGATGCGGTGATTGCAACCAACACCACGCTGAGTCGCGATGCGGTCGCAGGCCATCCGTATGCCGATCAGGCCGGCGGTCTGAGCGGCAAACCCTTGAACGCACTTGCACAGCGCTGCTTTGAGCAACTTCGCAGCGCCTTGCCCGCATCCATACCCATGATTGGGGTAGGCGGTATTCATGACCGTGAATCCGCACGCCAGCGTTTTGCCGCAGGTGCCGCGCTCATCCAGGTCTACACAGGCTTCGTTTACCACGGCCCGAATTTGATCGAAAGCGCTACTCAGGGCGCACGCGACGCCGAACTCGCAGCGCAGGTCTGAACGCCACAGCGCTTGCGGTACACTAGTCGGCCGGACCCGCCCCAGCCGGGGCCACTGGGCATAGGAGGCCATCTTGCGGGAATACGGTTTTCTGTTTCTACTCATCGCCAGCAGTGATGCGCGCGCTCGCCGTCTCATGCACGGTTGCCAGCAGGCGTTGCAGGTCAAGGATCGGGCCCTGATTGCCCACCGCTACAGCGCCGGTGGCTCGGCCGAAGATTTTGAATTGGCATTGCCGCAAACCGACTTTGACGCACGGCGTGAATACGGCTGCTTCATGCTCGACTGGACACACCGCAACACCCATTACGGCCTTGGGGTTGAAATCGACCGCTGGCTGGATGGCGGGCTGAATGTGCTGTGCCATGCATCTTCCGGCCTGATTGAGCCCGCACGCCGACGTTATCGCCACCACACCCGCGTGGTGTATGCGCCCGGCGGCCAGGACCCCATGGCTTGGCTGGAACGCATGCTCGAACGTCGCAGCCCCAAAGTCCGGCAACTCGGCCTGGGCTTTGAAGACACCCAGACACTGGCCGGCCCGATTGAGGGTTTGCGCCTGTCCGCAGACATGGATCGTGCGGTCACCCAACTGAGCGGCTGGATGCGCCTGAACTCGCCACCTGCACTGGTTGCGGCGTGACATGAGCCGCAACGCCGACGCACCCAGCAACGCCAAACGCCGTTCCCGCCGCCAGGCCGAACCGCTTAAGCTCAAGCTCACCGTGGCGGTGCGCTTTGGTGAGGATGAAGAGGATCGGGTGGTGCTTGTGGATGATCGGGAAGTGTTCATGTTCGACAGCATCTTCCGCTATCGCGATTTGATCGCCCGCTATACCGTGACCGGCCTGTTCCGCGCAGCCATGCTGCAACCCAAAGTCGCCGCCAAGCTTTTTCCGACACTTCGAGCGCGTCGCAAAAAAACTGACCGTTAATGCAAATACTCAATCTCTTCATAGGCACCGTGGCGAGCACGATGTCGATTATCGTGCTGGTTGTGGCGCTGATGCACTACATCTATCTCGACCTCAAACCTGAATTGATTCGCAGCATCCCCAAATTGTGGCTCACCGCAGTCATTTTCGGTGTTCTGGGGGCGGTGGGCTGGTTCAGCGCATGGGCACGCGCCAACAAGCACAGACACACACTGTGGATAGAGGCCGGCATGCTCATCGTGGCAGCTTCAAGTTTCACCATACTTATCGCGGCATACCGCTAATTTCATGTCGATTAATTTCAACGCGCCGCGCAAGGCCTATTGGGAAGGGGCGGTCATTCTGGCCGTTGGCCTTTTGTTGCTGGCCAACCTTCAAAACTGGCACGGCGCGGTCGCGCTGATGGCCCTTCCGGGCGCACTGTGCCTCACCGCCACGGGCGTCAGTCTGCTTTTGTGGACCGGCGACAGTCGATTGCCCCAGTACGCCTCACTTGGCGCATTGCTGTCGGCCTTGTCACTGCCATTTCTGGCCTTGTCAGGCGAAGCCTTAACCGCACTGTTTTTGGTTGTTGCACTGCTCGCCGCCTATCTGGCCGCCGCCCGCGTCAGTCTGCACAACTACCCGCAAATTGGTGGCGCGCCGGCCCACGGCAGCAGTTTCAAGGCGATGGCAACCATTGGCCTTGATGAAGCGCTGATGGCCTGGTTCAAATTGCTTGCCCGTGCACCGCGCGGCGAAGATGCGGTGCGCATCGCCGATGAACTGGCCCGCTGGGAGGACTATCTGGGGCGCAAGCGCCTGCGCAACACCTTGCACAAATGGCACGACACACCACCGGATCTGCTCAAGGTGGAAAGCCGCGATCGTCGAGTCTTGGGCAAAGCCTTTCGACACATCAGTTTCGACAGCGGCTACGCGCCGGATGAAAGCATGCCCGGAGCTGCACGCTGGCTCGGTTACGAGAACAATCGCACCGCGCACGCGTGGGTCATGGAGCACGCAGGCGCGGCACGCCCCTGGCTGGTTTGCATCCACGGCTATCGCATGGGCAGTCCGATCGCCGATCTCAAAGTGTTTGATCCGGAATTCTTTCATCAAAAGCTCGGCCTCAACGTGGTTTGCCCGGTGCTGCCGTTACACGGCCCGCGCAAGAAGGGCACGTTGTCCGGAGATGGCTTTCTCGACGGCGATTTCATCGACTTCCTGCATGCCGAAAGACAGACTCAGTGGGACATCCGACGGATACTCAGCTGGCTCAGGCTGGTCAAGCACGCGCCCAAAATCGGCGTATACGGGGTCAGTTTGGGCGGCTACAACACCGCCTTGCTGAGCGGCCTTGATGATGATCTGGCTTGCGCCGTCGCCGGCATTCCGGTCACCGATATCGCGAAAACCCATTGGCGTCATTTTCCTCCACTGGAACTGAAAATGATGGAACGCCACGGGGTCACCCAGGAACGTCTGCAAAAAGCCCTGGCGGGTGTCAGTCCGCTGAACTTCGAACCCACCATAGCGTCTGATCAACTCGGCATTTACGCCGGCAGTGTCGACACTCTGGTTTGGCCAGATCATCCGCTCAATCTACAACAACACTGGGGTGGCGCACGCCTGAACTGGTACCAGGGTTCACATATCAGTTTCGCCGGGGAACCCGCAGTTACGCGCACCCTGACCGACACGTTTAACGCAGGCGGCCTGCTCAACGGAAATTCATGAAACAACGTCAATACCTTAAAGACTACCGCCCCAGCGACTGGCAGATTCCGCATATCAACATGCGCTTCGATGTGCAGGACGACCATGTTTTGGTCCACACCCACATGCAGATCGAAAGCACCAGCGACACCCCGCAGCCGCTGACGCTGGATGGTCGCAAGATGGAACTGTTGAGCATCCAGATTGATGCGCACGATCTGGCGCCTGATGCCTACACCTGTGATGACACCAGCCTGACTCTGCATGCGCCGCCTCAGCACTTTGTGCTGGAGACGGTGGTAAAGCTCAATCCCTACGAAAACACCAGCCTGGAAGGGCTGTATGCCGCCGGTGGCATTCTGTGCACGCAATGCGAATCGCATGGCTTTTCACGTATCACCTATGCCTTAGACCGACCTGACGTCATGTC
>JBFKEC010000308.1:0-3639 GCA_041619315.1 Oceanococcus sp.
CTATGACCTGAATGGCGAAACACTGCTGTATACCGAGCACCACCAGTTCGAGTATGCCGACGGCAAGCCGACCACCTCGCAGGTGGAGTACCGCACCCCACAAGGTGAGGTATTCGGTCGCAAAACGCTGGACTTCAGCCGCAGTCTGACCGTCCCCAGCTACGAGACGCGCCTGCACGACGGCCAATACATCGAAGGCCTGCGCTACAGCGACGACGCGGTGGTGATCTATCGCAGTGATGACGCTGGCCAGAGCATGGATGAAAAGACTTTGAAGCTGGATGATCGCAGTGCCGCCGATGCCGGCTTCAACAATCTGGTTCTCATGCACTATGACGAATTGCTATCCGGCGAGACCGTAAAATTCCGCTTTATTGCCCCCAACCGCCAGATATCGGTGCGCTTCAAGGCTGAGTTTGTTGGTCAACGCGAGATCGAAGGCTTAGCAGTGGTCGACTTCAAGGTCGCCGTGGCTTCGCTGCTCGGGTTGTTCGTTGACCCCTTGCGCCTGAGTTACGATGCGCAAACGCGCCACCTGATCGAATACCGCGGCCTGTCCAACGTGCGCAATGCCCAGGGCGAGCTGTACGAAGTGCGTATCCGCTATCCGGAACTTATCCGCAAGCCTGATACGTCTGAATAAATACCGCGGTACTGACCGCCCACTGTGCAGTGTTGAGCACCTGTATCGCGCGATCCATGCGCACAATGGCGTCGCTGTCATGCCGGTCACTGAACAGCACCAGCCGCGGCACCAACTGACGCCAGGCGAGCAGATAGCCGATACAGCACAGGCTCATAACCACACGCGCCAGCGTGCTGATACAGGGCAGACTGAACAGCACCACCAGTGACACGCCACTGAGCAACGCGCCGAACAAATAGTAGAGACTCAGCATGTGCGCAATGAAACTGCGCGCCGAGCGTTGCGGCAGCAAAGGGATCAAGACCGGTTTCAATACCGCCGCAAACAGCACATTGGCTCCGGCCAGCATCCCCAGAACCAGTAGTGCGACGGGCAGCCCAAGCATCAATACAACGCAAGCGCGTGCTGCAGCACGCAGTAGTGATCATCGAACATCTGCTCGCGCTGCAGATCGGCAATCGGCCACCAGCGCGCATGCGCGGCGTCGTCACCACCACAAACCTCGGGTAACGAGGCCCCATCCAGCCGGTAGTGAAACAGATGGGTGATGACCCGCCCGCGATCCGAGCGTTCCGGTGCATCGTAAGCTCGGGAACCGACAAGCTGCGACTCAAGCGCCGCCAGATCCAGGCCAGTTTCTTCGCGCAGCTCACGTTCGGCGCCACGCTGCAAGCGTTCCTGCTGATCGAGAAAACCACCTGGCAGGGCCCATAGCCCTTTACCCGGCCGGTAGCCGCGTTGAATCAGCAAGACATGCCCGGCACATTCGACCAGCGCATCAACGGTCACGAACACCGGCGGATAAGGCGCGCCCACCCAGCTTTCACGGTGCGCGGCAATGACCTCATACTCCGCACACATGGCTGCATACGAAGGCTGCGCCAGCAAGGCACGCAAGGGGCCGTCACCACACGCCGGCATGGCCCACGCCCAGCGCTCAAGCACCGCATCCACGCCGTCACGACCCGCCGCAAGCAAGGCCTCGCGCAAGGGCGTTGCGCTCAGATCCTGAAAACTCGGCAACTCCTCGTAGCCCCACTGCGGGAACAAAGCCAGATAATAGGAACTGGAATCCTTGGTATGACCGAACAGACAGACGCCACGGTCATCGGCATGTCGGTGAACGGCCTTGTCGACCAGATCCAGCCACACCTGCTCGTTGTAAAACACATCCGGCACGGACTCAAACAACAGGCGCTGTGGGGCAATATCCGACAGGCTGTCGCGGATCAGCTGTTCGCGTTCCGCATCGGTCCACGGATTGCGAACGCTGCGCGCCTGCTGGCCCGAGCCCAGAATCACCAATACTCGCTCACAGTGGTCCAGGGCATGCCGGCAGATCACCTCATGACCGTGATGAAACGGCTGGAAGCGACCTATAACCAGGCCCAGGGCATGACGAGCGGACGGCTTCAACTGTCTCCGACCCAGGCTCTGGCATTGCTGAACATGGACAGCCACGGCGATGCACCCGACCATTCATCCGGCCGCCACGAAAAACTGGCCGCCCGGGTCAGACGCTCGGGATGCGGCATCATGATGGTGATGCGGCCATCGGCGTTGCTGAGACCGGTAACGCCCTGCGGCGATCCGTTGGGGTTGAACGGGAATCGCTCGGTCGCCTGACCGTGATGGTCAACATAGCGCATGGCGATCTGAGCACCGTCACGCAGTGCGTTGATCTGCGCCTCAGGTGCGCCGAAACGGGCTTGGCCCTCGCCATGTGCAGCCGCGATCGGCAGGCGTGAGCCGGCCATGCCGGACAACATCACCGAATTGTTTTCCGGAATGTCGACCAGCACCAGACGGGCCTCAAATTGCTCCGAACGGTTGCCCACAAACTGCGGCCAGTTTTCACTGCCTGGAATCAGTTCACGCAGCGCCGATAACATCTGGCAACCATTGCAAACGCCCAGCGCGAAACGCGCGGGATCGGCAAAGAAGTCACTGAACTGTGCGCGCGCATCGTCGTGCAGCAAAATGCTGCGCGCCCAGCCACGCCCGGCGCCAAGCACGTCGCCATAGGAAAAACCACCACACGCCGCCAGACCGACGAAATCATCGAGACGACGCTTGCCACTGAGGATGTCGCTCATATGAACATCAACCGGCGCAAAGCCGGCCTGTTCAAACATCCAGGCCATTTCAACCTGACCGTTCACACCCTGCTCGCGCAGAATCGCCACCGGCGGACGACGCGACACCACGGCCGGTGCAGCCACCTGGGTCATCTGCACGTTGAGACCCGGATCGTCGGCATCGGCAATGGCTGCGAATTCCTGCTGGGCGCATCCCGGCTCATCGCGCAGTGCCTGCATACGGAAACTGGTTTCAGCCCAGACCTGCTCCAGCGCACGGCTATCGCCCTGATACAGCGACTGACCCTGTGCATCTCGCACATTGATTTGCTGGTCAGCCCGCGGGCTCGCCACCACGCTTGCGGCCAGTCCGGCTTCGCCGGCCTGACCGAGCACATCGGCAACGGCCTCGGCTGGAACCTGAATCAGCGCCCCGACTTCTTCGTTGAACAGACGTGCAATCAACGCCTCATCAAGCACATCAATATCCAGCCCACAGCGCGCGGCAAATGCCATTTCCAGCAGCGCGGAAATCAGACCGCCATCGCTACGATCGTGATAAGCCAGCACATGGCCCTGCTCGCGCAGGCTCTGCAGGGTCGTAAACAAGGCGCGCAATGCCTTGGCATCGGCCACATCAGGCGTCGCACCCAGCCCCTGATTCCAGGCTTGAGCCAACGCCGAACCACCCAGGCGCGCATGTCCGCCGGGCAGTTCCAGCAGCACGATGCGACTGTCAGCTTTGCGCAGCTGTGGCGTGGACACTTTCTCCACATCGCTCACCGGAGCAAACCCAGTCACGATCAGCGACACTGGCGAAATCACATCATGCTCGCCGCCATCATCGCTCCAGCGTGTCTGCATAGACAGCGAATCCTTGCCCACCGGGATGGCAATACCCAAGGCGGTGCAAAA
>JBFKEC010000309.1:0-3608 GCA_041619315.1 Oceanococcus sp.
CGATCAAGCTGATTGATCTTGTCCACACCGGTCATGAAAAACTGCCGGCGCTCGGCCTCGGGCATGTCGCTAAGAGCCGCATAGAAATCCCTGGGCCCGAGGAAAAACCCGCCATGCAGAACCACGCCATTGCGCAGGCGGGCGCCAAGGCACTTCTGCGCCAAGCGCGCACGCGATTCGGGGATCGCCAGATTGGCCATGATGCGTTCGCCATCGGGTGCGATCACATAGCCCAGGTCGTAACCGCAGTCATCCCGAAAAACCCCGTGATATTGCAGGGTCTCGAACTCGTGGGTGCGGATCACCCGCTCGCCTTCTGCCTCCATCAGATCAAGCAGTTCCGGGCCAAACTCTTCACGAATGTCTCCGCGGTTGAGCAGGCGCTGCAAATGCTCGTCGTCGTACACACGCCGCTTGAGGATGCCGGCCTGATATAGATGCATGAAACCGTCGACAAACATCTCGGTGGCGCCATACAGGCCCGCCTGAAAGCTGTCGCGACCGCCAATCTGGTCAATCAGTTCGCCATACGCCTGCTCGGCGCCGCAGCGCTCAAGCATGTCACGGTAGGTCGCGCTGTCGTCATGGCGCAGGCGCAGCGCGTGAACGATAGCGTCGCCCAGGGCCCCGATACCGATCTGCAAGGTGCCGCCGTCCCGCACCAGGCTGCTGGCATACAGCCCGACCATGTAGTCCGGCGTGGTCACCGCCAGCTTGGGGGTGGAGAACAGCCTGCGCGTATTCGCCGGATGATCCAGCATCAGATCAAACTCGCCCGCCTCAACCTCGGCATCGTGATGCATGTAAGGCAGGTTCTGATTGACTTCACCGACCACCACATGCGGCCGCCCACTGGCCCGCAGCAGGCGCAACAGCTCGGGCGAGGTATCCGGGTTGGCCGACAGACTGTAGCGCGTGACCCCGTCGACTTCGCGCTTGCACACCAGTTGCGCGGCAACGTTGCAGCCCTGCTCGAACACGTCGCGCGCGGCATGGGTGTAGTTGGAACTGATGTAGTGCTGCTGGGCATGTGCATTGCCCATGCGACTGCCCGGCTTGAAGAAGAACTCGTAGACCTCGACATTGGGCGGCAGGCGCCCGGCGCTCAGCGCGATGGCGTAATCAAGATCCGCACAATCACCGTAAACACGCTCGACAAACGGGTCGATGAACGCGCGCTCCAGGGCGCTGCTGCCACGTGGCTTTTCCAGCGTCAGCGCGGTCAGAATGCGCAACTGTATGCTCGGGTCTTCGCAAGCACGGGCATACAGCGCGTTGATCAGGGCCGCCGGTTTGCCCAGCCCCAGCGGCATCCCGATCGAAATGGTCTTGCCGACGCGGGCGATGATGTCTCCGACGCAGGCATTGACGTCTTTATGAAGGGTTGGCAACAGCGCTCTCCACCACACTTGCATTGACGCGCATTGCACCATGTTCGCGTCGATCTGGCCATGCGGCCGCTTTTCATCAAGTTGTCACGCAGCGACTCTAAGCTTGGCGGTTGACCTGCCAGTGCTACCACTCATGCCCAAAGCCACCTCTCTGAATCGCCGCCAAATGCTCCAGCGCCTGGGACTGGGTGCCAGCGCCGGACTCCTGTTACCCGCCTGCCAGAGTGGCGGTCGCAGCCTCTACGCTGCTGACGAAGTGGCCCAACCGTTTCAGCCTCGTGGCCTGCATGTCAGCCTGCCGGGCGATGCTCACAGCAGCCGCGCGGTGACCTGGTTCACCGATGGCGTCGAAGCGCCCGACTCGGTGGTGCAATACGACGTGGTCACACCCGGCATGAGCGCCGAGGAGATTCAAAACACGCCGCTGCGCGAACAGGTGAGTGCCGAGCACGAAGTCACCACCGGACTTGAAGCCTTCACACACAAGGCCCGCTTCGAAATCGACCCGGAGCTGCCGCTGCGCTATCGGGTCGGTTCGGCTGCCGGCTGGTCGCCCGTCAAGGTGGTTCAGCCAACCCCCAAGGACACCTGGAACTTCGTACATTACGGCGACCAGGGTGTGAATCACCGGGCCGAGCAACTGACTGAAGAGTTGAGCAAGGAACAGTTTGACCTGCTGCTGATTGCCGGAGATCTGTCCTACGCCAACGGCGATCAACCCATCTGGGACGACTGGTTTGCGTTGATGTCACCGATCATGGAGCAACGCGTGACCATGACCGCGCCGGGCAATCACGAAGAAAAAGATTTCGGCGGCGATGCGTTCAAAAACCGTTTCACCCATCCGGGCACGCTGACCAGTGAACTGCTTGGCGCACAGCCGCCTAACAGCTTCTACAGCTTCGATTACAACCGGGTGCACTTTCTGGTCACCACCGCTGGCGCGTTGATCGGCGACGGCACCCTGCCCGAAGAACTCGCCAACATCGAACTCGATCTGGCCAATGCCGCGCTGCGCCGCGCTGCCGGGCAGATCGATTTCATCGTGGTGATGCAGCATTTCACCATCTGGACCGATCAGGACGGGCGCTCACCGGCCAATCCGGCCCTGGTGGTGCTGGAAGAGAACATCTTCCTGCGCTACGGCGTCGATCTGGTGCTGGTTGGCCATGATCATGTGTATCAGCGCTCGGTACCGATGATGCTGGGCCTGCCCAATCCGCTGGGCTATGTGCAGATGATGGTCGGCACCGGCGGCGCCTCGATCCGTATATTCGATGACAACGGCCCGCAAAGCTGGTCGGCCAAGGAATTCGTCGGCATCGGCTATGCCAGTTACGAGGTCGATGGCGAAACCATACGCGGTGTCTTCAAGGGTGCCCCGCCGCTCGACATGAGCGACGAGGGCCGTCAGTTCGCCGAAGAAGAATTTCGCGTCATCGACGAGTTCGAGATCAAGGCGCGCGGGCTGATTCTGGCCCAGCAATTCGTGCACAACCCGCGCCCCAAAGAAGTGCTTCTGGCCAACTACGATGCGATGGAGAAACACACCATCGAGCGCAACGCCCACGCCTTGAAGCACTGTGGCTAGATTCGCCGCTCAGACAGTCTGATCATGGACAGTCTGAGCGCTGCGGTCAGCGCGCCCTAGCGGCCCAGGATGGAGCGCGCAATCACCTCCAGCATGATTTCCGAGGCCCCACCATATATACGCTGGATCCGGGCATCGACGAAATCACGCGAGATCGGATACTCGCTCATATACCCGTATCCGCCAAACAGCTGCAGGCACTGATCGACCACCCGCCCTTCAAGCTCCGTGGTGGTGTACTTGATCATGGCTGCAGTCGGCACATCCATCTCGCCGCGCTGATACTTGCCTGAGCATTCGTTGACGTAGGCCTGGTGCACTTCGATATCAGCCTTGAGCCGGGCCAGGGTGAAGCGGGTGTTCTGAAAGCTGGCGATACTCTGGCCAAATGCTTTGCGCTCCTGCACATAGGCCAGCGTGCGTTCCAACGCGCCGCGCGCATGAGCCACCGCCATCGCGGACAGCACCAGGCGTTCGCGCGGCAGTTCATCAACCAAATGGCCGAAACCGCCCCCCTGCCGACCCAGCAGCTTGTCGCCACCGACCTGCATGTCCTTAAAGAACAGTTCCGAGGTATCGGCCGCATGCTGGCCGATTTTCTCCAGATTGCGCCCGCGTGAGAACCC
>JBFKEC010000310.1:0-3556 GCA_041619315.1 Oceanococcus sp.
GCACACTACGGTCATCGCGCGCCGGCAACTGCATGGCGGCGATCGACTGCTGTATCGCCTCGACAATGTCACCGGCCGAGTCCATCAGCGTGCCGTCCCAGTCGAATACCACCAGCTTGTAAGGAGAGTTATGCATGTTCTTGCGTTCGTTGTTCAGGATTGGGCCGCGATCACGGCGCGGAAGGGTTCAGGCATGGGTGCTTGCACATCAAGCACACGACCGTCGAGCACCAGCTTCAAGCCGCGGGCATGCAGGCACAGCTGCGGTCGCGAAGGCAACTCCAGCGCGCTGTCCAGTTCGCGCCGCCCGTACTTGCCATCGCCGACGATAGGATGCCCGGCATCAGCCGTTTGCACACGGATCTGATGCATACGGCCCGTTTCAATGCGGATGTCGAGAACACTGGTGTTGCGCAACCATTCAATCTGATCGACATGCGTCAGCGCCACCTTGTTAAGGGCATCGTCGCCGGCCCCGACTCTGCGCTCACCACTGGCATCGCGATATTTGCCCAGCCGGCTCTCCAGGAAGCGCGCCTGTTCAGGCCAGCGCCCATGCACCAGGGCCTGATAATGCTTGCCAATTTCGTCCGCATCATGCGCACGCTGGAACTCATGCTGCAGCTCACGCCGGGCCACCAGCAGCAAACAACCGCTGGTTTCACGATCGAGCCGGTGAACAAGCTGCCAGCGCTCGCCCCACAATGCGCGCGCCGCATCAATCAGACCAAAGCGCACGCCGGACCCCGCATGCACAGCCATACCGACCGGCTTGTTGAGCACAAGTATGTCGTCATCACGGTATAAAACCGCCTGCGCGAGCGTCGCCGTCATGCCCTCGGGCACAGGTGCATCCGGCCCCTGCCGATCAAGTCGGATTGGCGGCACGCGCACATCATCACCCTCGCACAGGCGCGAGGACGGTTTTGCCCGCCCCTTATTCACTCGCACTTCGCCGCTGCGAATGATGCGGTAGATGTGACTTTTGGGCACACCTTTAAGCCGCGCCAGCAGCCAGTTGTCGAGGCGCTGACCGCTTTCATTGGCACCAACGCTTAAATATGTAACTTTCGCAATATTCTGTGGCACAATAGCCGTCCATCGGATGTCAGCACCTTTTGGTGCCGGATTCGCGCAGGTTTTCAGATCGATACATCACTGATCCAGCTGCTGCGAAGCGAATGATACGCACCCGATCGCGCATGAGGCAGTTCCTGCCGGTTTTTGTAATCACCTTGGATGCTGTCGCATGAGCGCTACGCCGTGCTGATCAGCGCGCTGCGGCCATTTTGGCCTCCCCACGCTCGGCACGATCGCCGCACTCACCCTTGCAGGTTTGCGCTGCGACAAGACCGCCAGGTCCGGCAATTGTCGAATCCGGCATTGAGTAACGAATTAACAGCGCTCCCCGCGGAGGCCACAAGCCCCTGGGTTAGAGCGCCAAGGACAATACGACAACATGAAACGCATTCTCGTGAATGCCACGCAGCCCGAAGAGCTGCGTCTGGCGATCGTTGACGGTCAGCGCCTGCTTGACCTCGACATGGAATCCCCCGGCCGCGAACAACGCAAAGCCAACATCTACAAAGGACGCATCACCCGGGTTGAACCCAGCCTTGAAGCAGCCTTCGTCGATTATGGGGTTGACCGTCACGGCTTCCTGCCAATGAAGGAAATCTCCCGCGAGTTTTTCCAGAAGGAACCGCAGGACGGCAAGCTGCAGATCAAGGATCTGATCAAGGAAGGCCAGGAAATCATCGTCCAGGTCGAAAAAGAAGAGCGCGGCAACAAAGGCGCTGCACTGACTACCTTCATCTCTCTGGCCGGACGCTATCTGGTCCTGATGCCCAACAACCCGCGCGCTGGCGGTGTGTCACGCCGCATCGAGGGCGATGACCGCTCGGAACTGCGCGATGCCCTGGCCCAGCTTGAACTGCCCGCAGGCATGGGCGTGATCGCCCGCACCGCCGGCGTTGGGCGCACCGCTGAAGAACTCCAGTGGGACGTTAACTATCTGGTCGAGCTGTGGGAAGCCATGGCCAAGGCCACCAGCGAGCGCAAAGGCCCGTTTCTGGTTTACCAGGAATCCAACATCATCATTCGCGCCCTGCGCGACTACCTGCGCCCGGACATCGGCGAGATTGTTGTCGACAACCCGGACATCTACCAGCAGGCCATGGACTTCATGCAGGCGGTCATGCCGCAGCTGCAGAACAAGCTGAAGCTGTACAGCGACACCATCCCGCTGTTCTCGCGCTACCAGATCGAAAGTCAGATCGAGACCGCGCATCAGCGCGAGGTGCGCCTGCCCTCCGGTGGCGCGCTGGTCATCGATGCGACCGAAGCGCTGACCTCCATCGATATCAACTCGGCCCGCTCAACCGGTGGCGGCAACATCGAGGAAACCGCGCTCAACACCAATCTTGAAGCCGCCGACGAAATCGCCCGCCAGCTGCGCCTGCGCGACCTTGGCGGTCTGGTTGTGATCGACTTCATTGACATGGGCCCGAACAAGAATCAGCGCGAAGTCGAGAATCGTCTGCGCGATGCGGCCAAGATGGACCGTGCGCGGGTACAGATGAGCCGTATTTCACGCTTCGGTCTGCTAGAAATGTCGCGACAGCGCCTGCGCCCGTCGCTGAGCGAGCACGCCCACATCACCTGCCCGCGCTGCGAAGGTCACGGCACCATCCGCACGGTGGAATCGCTGGCCCTGCAAATTCTGCGCTTGCTTGAGGAAGAATCACTCAAGGACAAGACCGCCAGGGTCATCGCCCAGCTGCCGGTCGAAGTGGCCGTGTTCCTGCTGAACGAAAAACGCACCGCACTGACCGAAATCGAAAGCCGCTCGGGCAGTCGCCTGTCGCTGGTCGCGAACCCGAACTTCGAGACACCACACTACGAAATCAAACGCGTACGTGGTGACCAGCTCAACAGCGATGACAATGACATTGCCAGCCACGAACTGCTGAGCCAGGCCAGCGTGAGTGAAGCTACAGTCGAAGAAAAGCGCCCGACCAAGGCGCAACTGCAGAAACCTGCGGTCAGCTCGTTCCTGCCGTCACAGCCGGCACCCGCACCTCAGCCACAAGCCGCTGCAGCAACGCCCGCTGTCGCAGGCCCAGGCCTGATTGCACGCCTGTTCCAGGCCCTGATCGGGCTGTTCAAAGGTAACGGCGAAGCGGCAGAAAAGGCTTCAAACAAAAAACGCAATGACAGCCGTCGGCGCGACGGGCAACGCGCATCGGCCGGTCGCAATGGCAACAGCAAACGCGGCAGTAGCAACGGAAACGGTAACGGCAAACGCGGCAACAGTAACCGCCGCGGCAACAACCGTGATGACCGCGCCCGCCGTGACGACAAGCTGATCACCAATCGTGCAACGCCGGAAGAATTGGCTGCCGACAAACCAGCCGAGCCCAAAGGCAAAGGTCGTGGCAAGCCGCAGAACAGGGATGCGGCCAAAGAACAGCGCGCCACCACCAATGATGCCGCCGGCAAACCCGTCGACAGCAACAAGAGCACCGGCCCGAGCACCGACGGCGAAGAAAAACCC
>JBFKEC010000311.1:0-3538 GCA_041619315.1 Oceanococcus sp.
ATTACCTGTGTTTTGCTGCCTTCCGATCATCCCGGCGTGGAAATCGGCCGTCGTCACAATCCCTGCCACACCCCGTTCATGAACGGGCCAATCAATGGCAAGGATGTTTTCGTCCCCATCGATTTCATCATCGGTGGTCAGGCCAATGCGGGCAAAGGCTGGCGCATGCTGGTCGAATGCCTGTCCGCCGGGCGCGGCATCTCGCTGCCGGCGCTGGCCAGTGCGGCGTCCAAGGCGGCCTACCGCACCACCGGGGCGTACGCCACCATACGTCGCCAGTTCAAAACCCCGATCGGCAAGTTCGAAGGTGTGCAGGAAGCCTCGGCGCGCATCGCCGGCTACACCTACAAGTTGGAAGCGACGCGCAGTGTCACCGCATCGGCGGTTGATCATTGCTCGCCGTCGGTGGTCACGGCCATCGCCAAATATCACATGACCAACATGATGCGGACCGTGCTCACTGATGCCATGGATATCCATGGTGGGCGCGGGGTGATGGCCGGGCCCAAGAATTACCTGCAGGCAGCGTATCAGGCCATTCCCATCGCGATCACCGTGGAAGGCGCCAATATCCTGACCCGAAATCTGATGATTTTTGGTCAAGGTGCGATTCGTTGCCATCCCTATGTCTTTCCGGAAATGGAAGCCGCACGTGAGGACGATCTGCAGGAATTCGACCATCTGCTGTGGAGTCATATCGGCTTCTCGATCAACCGCGGTGTGCGCGCCCTGACCCTGGGGCTGAGTGGCGGGCGCCTGGCGTCAAGCCCGGTCGAAGGGCCAAGCCGGCGCTACTTCCAGCAGCTCGAGCGCATGTCGGCCGCGCTGGCCTTCACCTCGGATGTCACCATGGGCGTGCTGGGTGGCGAGCTCAAGCGCAAAGAGCGCCTGTCAGCTCGCCTCGGTGATGTGCTGTCACAGTTGTACATGGCCTCGGCCACGCTCAAGTACTTCCACGATGAAGGTGCTCAGGATGAAGACCTGCCTTACATGCAGTGGGTGCTGGATGATGCCCTGGCCCAGATCAACAAGGCCTTTGACGAGTTCTACAGCAACTTTCCCAACCGCGTAGTCGCCGCCATGCTGCGTGTCGTGGCCTTCCCGCTGGGGCGCAGTTACAAGCCGGTGTCGGATGACGTGTCCGGCCAGATTGCGGAACACATGCTTGGCCCCAGCGCCTTGCGTGATCGTCTGACCACCGAACTGTATCTGCAGCGCAGTGAAGACGACCCGATCGGCAGCATGGAGCTGACTCTGGATGCCTTGCTGGCCATAGAGCCGCTGTACAACCGCTTCAGCAAGGCCGTGGCCAAAGACATCGGGCCGCTGAATTTCACCTTGGCAGAGCAGCTGGAAGCATGCGTGGACAAGGCCATCATCACGCGCGAAGAAGCCGCCCAGATATCCGAATATGATCGCCTGCGCACCGAAGCCATTCTGGTCGATGCCTTCGATCATCAGCTCGAAGAAGTCAGTCGCTGGCAGGTGCTGGAAGATGAGCAGAGCAGCAAGGCGGCCTGATACGCGGCCGTTTTAGGTGCTGACATAGGCGCGTGTGACCACCAGTACCAGCGGCGGCTGGGTCACCAGGGTCAACGCGTCATACAGTGTTAATGGATCACGGCGATAGCGGCTGGCCACTTCACTGGCTACAAAATGCAACACGAAGTGGCTGGCCAGCACCAGGACCACCAGCAACAGCAAGACCCCGCTGTGGCTGAGCTGCAAGGTCGCCGCGTTGGTCTTCTCGTAATGGGCGATAAAGATCCAGGCACCAATCAGCGTTTGCAGCGGCAGGATCAGGGCGCCGAAACGCTCCGCTCTGGGCAGCAATGGCAGCAGCGCGCCGGCCACGAACAATATGTTCAGCAGCGCATGCCAGTCCGGCAAGCTGGGCTTCAGGTCAGCGGCATGAACCAGCGCGCCGGGTGCCAGCAACGGTTGCGGAAACACGCAATACAGAAACAGAATCACCAGCAGGGTGCGCGCGGCGGGCAGATACACATGCTCGGCCAGCGTGTCGGTAAAGCCTTGCAGGTTGCGATGTATCCATGATTCCACCGGAATCAGCGCGAACGCACCCGCGGCGAGTATGAAAAGACCTAGCAGCATGTGCGCGAGTGTATCCTGAGTGTCATGGGCTTTGAGTACAATGAACGGCTGAATCAACCATGAGGTGCGTGTGAAAGTCACCGTATTTGGCACGGGCTATGTTGGCCTGGTATCGGGAACCTGTCTGGCCGAAATGGGCCATGAAGTGGTGTGTGTTGACGTCGACCAGGACAAGATCGATGGCCTCAACGCCGGGCGTATTCCAATCTACGAACCCGGGCTTGAGCCCATGGTGGTGCGCAACCACCGTCTCGGCACCCTCAAATTCACTACCGATGCGGCTTCAGCGGTGCAATCCGGTGAGGTGATCTTCATTGCCGTGGGCACGCCGCCCGACGAAGACGGCTCGGCCGACCTCAAATACGTGCTGACGGTCGCGCGCACGGTGGGCCAGCACATGCAGGACCACAAGACCGTGGTCGACAAGTCGACCGTGCCGGTGGGCACCGCCGACAAGGTGCGTGCGGCGATTGCCGAACAGCTCGCTGAACGCGCCGCACAGATCAACTTCGATGTTGTCTCCAACCCCGAATTCCTCAAGGAAGGCGCGGCGATCGACGACTTCATGAAGCCGGATCGTATTGTTGTGGGTGTTGACTCCGAGCATGCTGGCGAAGTCATGCGCAACCTCTACGCCCCGTTTGCGCGGACCAAAGACAAGCTGATTGTCATGGACATTCGTTCCGCCGAACTGACCAAGTACGCGGCCAATGCCTTGCTCGCGACCAAAATCAGCTTTATGAACGAGATCGCCAATCTGGCCGAGCGTGTGGGCGCAGATGTGGAAGCGGTGCGCCGTGGTATCGGCTCCGATCCGCGTATCGGTTATCAGTTCATCTTCCCGGGTTGCGGCTACGGCGGCTCCTGTTTTCCCAAGGATGTGCAGGCGCTGGAGCGCACCGCACGGGCCAACAACTACGAAGCGCGCATCCTGGATGCGGTTGAGGCAACCAACGCCGAGCAGAAAAAAGTGCTGTTCAGCAAGCTGTCACGCCATTTTGATGGTGATCTGGCGGGCAAGCGTATTGCCGTGTGGGGCTTGTCGTTCAAGCCCAATACCGATGACATGCGCGAAGCGCCCAGCCGCACCCTGATGGAATCCGTGTGGCAGGCCGGCGCTAGCGTGCAGGCGTTTGATCCGGAAGCGATGGAAGAGACCCGTCGGATCTACGGTGAGCGTGATGATCTGACCCTGTGCAGCAGCGCCACAGACGCGCTCAAAGATGCCGATGCTTTGGTCATCTGCACCGAATGGTCACAGTTCCGCACCGCCAATTTCGCCACTTTAAAGAGTCACCTCAAAGGCCGTGTTGTGGTCGATGGGCGAAATCTTTGGGTGCCGGAAGAACTCGCCCGCGAAGGCTTTTACTACTACGCGATTGGGCGGCCGGTGGTTGAGCCGATGGCTGGCTGACTGGCGGCTGGG
>JBFKEC010000312.1:0-3535 GCA_041619315.1 Oceanococcus sp.
CAGCCAACAACGTCAGTCATCACGTGAACAGGATGTGCTGCAATCCTTGGCGGTGTGGGCTTTGCAGTTCAGCTCGCGTGTCAGCCTGTCCGGCACGGATGGATTGTTGATTGAAATTGGTGGCAGCTTGCGCCTGTTCGGCGGGCTTGATCCGTTGCGTACAGGCATTGAACAGGGCCTTGCCGAACTGGGCTACAGCGCTGGTTGCGGCATCGCACCCTGCCCCCGCGGCGCCGAAGTGCTGGCCCGCGCGCAGCGGACACACATAGCCCTGGATGTCGCCCAGCTGGCCCAGCTTCTCCAGCCGTTGCCGGTACCGCATCTGGATTGGGACACCGCCACACTGCGCAAGCTGGATGCCGTGGGGGTCAACACGATTGGTGCGTGTTTGGCGTTACCGCGCGATGGCTTTCGGCGTCGCTACGGTGCCCGGCATCTGCTCGATCTGGATCGTCTCAGCGGACATGCGGCCGATCCTCGCCAGCCCTTTTGTGTACCGCCGACCTTCGAGCGCAGTCTTGATGTCATCGGCGATATGACCGATTTCACCTATCTGTTACCCGGTTTCGAGCATCTCTTTGAGCTGTTGCAAGCCGAGCTGCGCGGGCGTGACTGCGGTGTGCAGCGCCTGCAGATTGAAATGCGCCATGCGCGTCAGGCGCCAAGCGGTTTCGAAATCGGCCTGCAAAGTCCGGGATGTGATGCGCAACACTGGCTGAACCTGCTTGAAGAACACATGCAGCGCCGCCCACTCAGCGCACCGGTGCGCGCCATCACCGTTCGTGCATGTGATTTCAGCGAGCCCGGGCAGCGTCAGCAAAGCCTGTGGCAAACGCACACGGCGGAACAACGTCAGGTCATGCTGGAACGTCTGGCCGCACGGCTCGGGCCGTCGGCCCTCTACGCGCTGCACAGTACGGCCAGTCATTGCCCCGAACTGGCCAGCCAGCCTGCCGAGCCAGGCCAGGGCGGCGATGCGGTGACCGATACGCGCTTGCGCCCGATCTGGCTGTTGCCACAGCCACAGGAGATCGAATTTTCGCAACTGCGCCTGTGCAGCAGCGCCGAGCGTCTGGAAAGCGGCTGGTGGGCCCACGACTGCCGGCGTGACTATTATCGTGCGCGTGATGCACTCAACCGTCGGATCTGGGTATTCCGCGACCATCGCCAGCCCGCGCGCTGGTATGTGCACGGCTTTTTCGCATGAGCGCATACAGCGAACTGCATTGCCTGAGCAATTTCAGCTTTCTGCACGGCGCTTCACACCCGCATGAACTGGTCGAACGGGCGCACCAGTTGGGTTATCAGGCGCTGGCCTTGACCGACGAATGTTCTCTGGCCGGCATTGTGCGAGCGCATATTTCGGCCAAAGCGCTGGGCCTGAAGCTGATTGTGGGCACCCAGGCATCAATTGAAGATGGCCCCAGACTGGTGCTGTTGGCACGCAACCGCACCGGCTATCACGCCCTGTGCCGCTTAATCAGCAAGGCGCGTCGTACATCTGCCAAAGGCCAGTACCAGATGTACTGCGACGATGTGGCTGCGCTTGATGAGTGCCTGATCATCATGGTTCCTGGCGATTGCGAGCGCGATCTGAACGATGCCCAATGGCTGGCAAAGCAGCATCGCGGGCAGGCCTGGATCGGGGTGGCCCTGCACCGCGGGGCCGAGGATGGCGCCCGTCTTGAACGACTGCGCACACTCAGCCAAAGCAGTGGCTTGCCGCTGGTTGCAACGGGTGACGTGCACATGCACATCCGCGAGCGTCGCCCATTGCAGGACACACTGACCGCCATACGCCATCAATGCAGCGTGCACGATGCCGGTCACCGACTGTTTCCAAATGGCGAGCGTCATCTGCGCCCGGTGCACATCCTGCAGAAGATCTACCCCGCTGCCCTGCTGCGCGAGACGCAGGTCATCGCCCAACGCTGCGTGTTTTCACTGGATCAGTTGAGCTACCGCTATCCGGCCGAAGACCTGCCGGCCGGCATGGATGCCAATGACTACCTGCGCAGGCTGACCGAACAGGGGCTGCGAACACACTGGCCACACGCTGTTCCGCAGCGGGTACGCCAACTCATCGAAAAGGAACTGCAACTGATTCAGACCCTGGATTACGCGCACTACTTCCTCACCGTTCACGACATCATGATCTGGGCTCGTTCACGCGGCATTCTCTGCCAGGGGCGTGGCTCCGCGGCCAACTCGGCCGTGTGTTTTGTACTCGGCATTACCGTGGTCAATCCGCAGCGGGCCTCACCTCTGTTTGAGCGCTTCATCTCGGCTGAACGCAGGGAACCGCCTGATATTGATGTCGATTTCGAACATCAGCGACGTGAAGAAGTCTTTCAGTACATCTACGCCAAATATGGGCGTAAGCGGGCAGCCCTGGCCGCAACCGTCATCCGTTACCGCACCAAGAGTGCGTTGCGTGATGTTGGCAAAGCACTCGGGTTTAGCAGCGATGATCTCAGCCGCATCAGCCAGTCTTTAGCCTGGTGGGATGGCACCGAAGATCTACCGGACCGTTTACGTGCCCTGGGCTTTGATCCTGACGCGACCAATATTCAGCAGTTGCTTGAACTCAGCCAGGCACTGCAAGGATTCCCTCGCCACCTGTCCCAACACGTCGGTGGCTTTGTCATTTGTGAATCGGCCCTGGATGCGCTGGTCCCTATCGAAAATGCCGGCATGTCTGAGCGCACTGTCATCCAGTGGGACAAGGATGATCTTGACGCAGTGGGCTTGTTCAAGATCGACTGCCTGGCCCTTGGCATGCTCACTGCCATTCGCAAGAGCCTGCAATTCATCGCCGCCCATGAGGGCCAGAAACTCACCATCGCCCAGATACTCGAAACCGAGCGAACACAAAATGAGCAGGCGCGCGCAGTCTTCACCATGCTGGGCCAGGGCCACAGCGTCGGCGTATTCCAGGTCGAATCCAGGGCCCAGATGTCGATGCTGCCGCGTATGCGCCCGCGAAATCTCTACGATCTCACCGTACAGACCGCCATCGTACGCCCCGGACCGATTCAGGGTGGCATGGTCCACCCATATCTCGAACGTCGCATGCGTCAGCGTGACGACCCCAACTATCGGCCCGAATATCCGCAACAATTGCACGCGATTCTCGCCCGTACCCATGGGATTCCAATCTTCCAGGAGCAAGTCATGGAAGTGTGCGTTGTCGGCGCCGGGTTTCGCCCCGGCGAGGCCGATCATGTCAGACGCTCAATGGCGGCGTGGGGACGCAGCGGTTACGGAAAACTGGAACGATTTGAAAAACGCCTGAAACAAGGCTTTGAACACAACGGCATCAAGACCGAATTCGCCCAACGCATATTCGAACAAATTAAAGGCTTTGCAGACTACGGCTTCCCCGAATCACATGCCGCGAGCTTTGCCGTACTGGTGTATGTGTCAGCCTGGCTCAAACGCCATTATCCAGCGGCATTTCTCGCCGGCCTGCTCAACAGTCAGCCCATGGGCTTTTACTCCCCTGCCCAGTTGACTCAGGATTTCAAGCGTCAGC
>JBFKEC010000313.1:0-3479 GCA_041619315.1 Oceanococcus sp.
CAGCCGATCATACTCATCCTTTCCACCGAGCCCGGCTGCAGCATGGAATTGAGACCAGGCTTCATAAGCTGCTTGCGTATTCATTTCCATTGCTCCTTGTCGTATTCCGAGTGAGTCAACACGGCCTTGATGTAACAAATCTGTCGCTTGAACTGAATGAAGCCGATGAGCCGAAATTTGTTGCCTCCGATGTTGAAGACATGCAGATCACCGACCTTATCGACGCCACGAAAGACATCCCGAAGCTCAGCGAAGTTGGAATAAGAACGACACTCCATCAACTTTCGCCACGCTTGCAGGGGGTCGGCTGCCTGAGGGTGGATTGCAGCGAACTCAAGCAATCGTCTGTTGGCGATGACTCTCATGCAGGTATATTACATGATGTAATGTGCAATTACAAGACGTAATGGCATGCTGACCTTCCGCTACGCGCCCAATGCCGCCCTCGCTTTCCAGTCATCGAATGTGTGGTATCCAACGCCTTGATCGTACCGTCCATTGCATTGCCATTGACCCAAACTGACTAGCATCGTGAAGGCTGGTGTCCACTTTCTTGCCCGTCTCCACGGTACTTCAGAAATGCACTGCGGTCTGACGTTGCATTGGCACGAGAATATGCAGGTTTGAAACACAAACTCGCACGCCAGTTCAAGAATGATCGCGACGCATATTCAGGCGCCAAATCCGCGTTTGTGCAACGCGTGTTGTCAGCCAGAAGGCAAGGCGTTTGAGGCTGTGAAAGCCTGCAATTGATGGCGTTTCAGCCGTTGAATGGACGATAGCCCAATCGAGCTGAATGGGCGCCTCGGTCACCGGGATTGAACGGCCCCGCCTGCGCTGAAAGGCCTGATTTCAGGCCGGCGGTTATAATCGTGCAATGCGAGCGTGCTTTTTTGGGCGCTCGCATTTCTTTTTTGTGTTCCACCCAAGCGAGAAATCTGCCGATGTCCAGCCTGCCAAATTGTCCTGCCTGTCAGTCCAGCTACACCTACGAGGATGGCCATCTACTGGTCTGCCCGGAGTGTGGGCACGAGTGGTCGGCAAATGCTGAGGCGGTGTCAGACGAGCCGGTTATCAAGGATGCCAACGGCAATGTGCTGCAGGACGGCGACAGTGTCAGCGTCATCAAGGACCTCAAGGTCAAGGGGTCTTCCTCGGTGGTCAAGGTCGGCACCAAGGTCAAGAACATCCGTCTGGTTGACGGTGATCACGATATCGACTGCAAGATCGATGGGATCGGCGCAATGAAGCTGAAGTCGCAGTTCGTTAAGAAAATCTGAATTCATGTGCCCTGCCACGATAAGCACGCGGGCAGGGCGCAGCTTCAGTGCACGGGGCAGCGTCGTTTAGTCGGCGCTTTTTCGCCGTGCGCGGGCCTTGGCCCGGCTATTGGCCTTGTCTTCAAGCGAATCGATACGACCTTCTTCACGCAGATCCTGGAAGATGTCGGTGATGCGCTGGAACATGTGTATGCCCATGGAATTTTCTTCCAGCGTCATGCGGTCGGTGGCGAGTTTGATGAAGCTGGTCGCGTTGTCGACCATGCGCTTGTAATAGCGCTTGCCCGCAGGCGTCACGGTCACCAATTTCTCGCGGCCGGAATTGGGGTCTTCACTGATGGTGATGAAATTGTGCGGCGGTTTGGCCAGTGAGCGCAGAGCCTTGGATACGGTGCTGCTGGTGATGTCATACCAGGTCGTAAGGCAACGTTCGATGTCCTTGCGGCGCAGACTGGCACTCCCGGTTTTAAGCCCCTCTGTGCGCAACAGCCACATGATGACGGTCTGGTGTCGGTCGAGTTCACCACCGCAGCGCAGCGCATCTTCAACCTGCATCCCGATCGCGTAATGGATGGGGTAGAACAATTCCAGAAATTGCCCCGCAGCCTCTTCGTGCGTAATGGTGTCGACGGTGGTGTCCAGAGTTATCAAGTGTCTCTTTCCGATCTGTGCGAAGCCCCATTATGAGCGGCCTAACGGGCTGCGGGCAATAATGTCGAATTGACACTATCAATAAGCGACAATAATCTGCCGGCGGTTTTCAACAATCGCAGGTGGAGACATGACCGCAGAGTCACAAAGTGCAGTTGCAACCCTCAATGACGCGTCAGTTGCGCTGGAACGCTGCCTTGGTGTGTTGCGCGCCGGCTATGAAAGCGAGCGCTACCCCAGTGCCGAGATGCGTCTGGATCGGTTGCAGCGTTTATGGTCGGCGCTGGATGCCCATGCCGATCGCTTGTGCGAGGCGCTGAATACGGATTTTGGCTATCGCTCGATGCGCCAGTCGTACTTCACCGACATTGCGACAACCGGCAAATCCATCCGCCAGACCCGCAAGGGTGTAAAGCGCTGGATGAAGTCGCAAAAGCGCAAGGTCGATTTTCCGTTTTCCATGCTCGGGGCGCGTGCCCGCGTGCATAACCAGCCGCTGGGTGTGGTCGGCATTGTCAGCCCGTGGAATGTGCCGGTGAACCTGACACTGACCCCGTTGGCCGGTGTGCTGGGGGCGGGCAATCGGGCCATGATCAAACCCTCGGAGCATACGCCGGCAACATCCGAGGTGATGGTTGAACTGATTGCCTCGGCTTTTAACCCGGATGAAGTCGCCACGGTGACCGGCGGGGCCGATATCGGTCAGCGCTTCAGCGCCCTGCCATTCGACCATCTGGTCTTTACCGGTGGCACCTCGATCGCGCGCCACATCATGCGTGCAGCATCCGACAACCTCACACCACTGACACTGGAGCTGGGTGGCAAGTCACCGGTGCTGGTCGGCCAGGATGCCAACCTGGCCCTGGCGGCCAAGCGCACAGTGTTCGGCAAGGTGTTCAATGCCGGGCAGGTGTGTCTGGCGCCGGATTATGTGCTGGTGCATGAGCGTCAGCGTGAGGCGTTCATAGAGCAGATCCAGAACGAGATACGGCGCAGCCTGCCGGATGGCGCCATGAGCGAGGATTTCGTGGCGGTGATCAATCAGCGCCAGAGTGATCGCATACACGCCTACCTGCAGGAAGCGCGTGAGGCCGGAGCACGCATATGGGCAGCGGATGACGGGCAGGGTCGACGTATTCCGATCACCCTGATCATTGATCCGCCGGACGACCTGCGGGTGTGTCAGGAAGAGATTTTTGGCCCGCTGCTGGTTGTGCACAGCTATAGCCATTTCGACGAGGCGCTGGCTTATATCAATGCGCGTCCACGGGCGCTGGCGCTTTACTACTTTGGCAACAATTCGCTTGAGCGCGAGCAGGTGCTCAAAGGCACGGTGTCCGGTGGGGTCACGGTTAACGATGTGGTCATGCACTACACCTTTGACGATCTGCCGTTTGGGGGCGTGGGTCCGAGTGGTATGGGCGCCTATCACGGCGTTGACGGGTTCCGTCAGTTCTCCCATGCGCGTGCCGTGTACGAGCAAACCCGCTGGGATATTGGGCGCATCATCCGGCCGCCTTACGGGCGTGCTTTCGAGCTGTTTTCACG
>JBFKEC010000314.1:0-3446 GCA_041619315.1 Oceanococcus sp.
CTCAACACGCTGAGCAGAAAGGCATAGCGGTTGGCGAGCGCGTTGCGTTCAGCCTGGAGCACATTCTTGCGCGCCTCAATCAGTTCGGCGCCGGTATGCAGACCACTTTCCCAGCCACCTTCGATCGCCTCAAGGGCGGCCTGGGCCGAGACCACACTCTGTTCAGTGGCACGCAACCTCTGAATGCCGGTAACGACTCCGTCGTAGGCATCTCGGGTAGACCGCACAACACTGCGACGCTGCGCATCCAGGCGTGCCTGTGCGGCATCCAGGCCCAAACCGCTGGCCCGCACCCGCGCTAAGGTTGCGCCACCGGAGAACAAAGGCACGTGCAAACGCAGCAAAGCGCTGGATGTTTCCGCTTCGCGCCCGAGCTGCAATTCCTTGGAGTCCTGCCAGCGATGTTCAAGCTCCAGCGCCAGGCTAGGCAGGTGATCAGCGCGCTCGATCTGATATTCCTCTCGCGCCAGATCAAGCTCCAGCTGAGCCAGGCGCAAGCCCAGATTGTTGTCGACGGCGCGCTCAACCCACAGCTCCGGCTGTGCCGGCTGGGGCGCCAGCGTGTCCAGACTGGCACGCAAGGATTGCGGAAAACGCGGGGCCACACCGGTGATCTCCAGCACCGCTTCACGCGCGGCGCGAAGACGCGCAGCGGCGGACAGTTCATCGGCAACCGCGCTGTCATACAGCGCAATCAATTGCTGCAAATCGGCCTTGGTCGCATAACCTGTGTCCACCCGGACTTCGGTTTCCTTACGCTGCTCGGCGATGGCCTGTTTCTGCTGGGTAGCCAGACGCAGATCATCCAGCGCACCCAACCAGCCAAAATAGCGCCGCCCAACCTGCAGCAGCAGAGCCTGACGCGCCTGACGTACACCCAGTTCCGCCAGCGCAGCCGTTGCATCCATTTGCCGCAGTCTGGCAAACGCGGCCGCGTTAAATACCGGCTGGGTCAGACGCACCCCGATCTGCCAGATATCGGCTTCGATTTCCTGCGGCTCGTAACCCGGGAAACGCGTGCTTTCGGTGTCGTCGATGACATGCGAGTAGTAACCATCGACACTCAACTGCGGCAGCATCGAGGCACGCAGCACGGGCAGCGATTGCAGCGCCGCATCACGCTCGCTCAGCGCAGCCTGATAACCCGGCTCGGTGCGCAACGCTTCTGCGTACAGATCAGCAAGCAACCCGGCTTTGGCCACAACGGGCAGCACAAGCGCCACCAAAGCGACCACATGCTTTGCACTCATTCCATTCTTTCGTTCACTGTGCCTGTTCGGCGAAAAACTTGAATATCTCGGCCGTGGCGTCAAAAGACTGCGTGTTCGGGCCCAGCTTATCAATCCAGTAGGACTTGCCACCGGGCCATTGATGCCCGACTTTGTCGAC
The DNA here is from genome assembly GCA_041619315.1 of Oceanococcus sp. Taxonomy (GTDB): domain Bacteria; phylum Pseudomonadota; class Gammaproteobacteria; order Nevskiales; family Oceanococcaceae; genus Oceanococcus. Next base: position 1,390 of record JBFKEC010000314.1, read on the forward strand.
CCCGCAATACGTCACCGGATGATCCCCACAACCGGAACGCTGGCGACACTCTACCCCACTTGCCGATTTGTCGATGGCCTTTTCCTGCCCGGCACAGCCATTGCGTCCGGCCAGCGCGCTGACCACCTCACGCATGGACGGACGGTAGCTGTCATCGAAGGTGCCGCCGTCCCAGAAAATCCTTGGATCGTCGCGCCCCTGAATCAGCAACGCCGAAACCGCACCGCCATTTTCGCACTCGCTCATGATGCCGCCGGATACCGGCGCAATCGCCTTGATCAGGCCCGGCTTGTCGCAGGCCAGCCGATGACTGAGCATGGCGCCGTTGGAAAAACCGGTGGCGAACACCTGACTGTCGTCTACGCAGTATTCGCTGCTGACCTTTTCAATCAGTGCGGCGATGAAATCGACGTCGCGCACACCGAACTTGGCGGCCGCGCCGCAACAGGTTCCGGCATTCCACGATTTGAGCCGACCATCCGGCAGGACCAGCAACATGTTGTATTTGTCAGCCTGGGCCGAGGCCTGCGTCTGCTCGTTGAATATCTTGCCGGTGCCAAAACCACCATGCAGCCCAAGCACCATGGGCCGACGAACTTTCTCATTCCACTGCTTGGGGACATACACCTTGTAGCTGCGATCGAGCATGCCGAATTCCATCTCGGCTTCATGCATGCCCGGTTCGGCCTTGCCGTCGCAGGCCTTGGCCTGGGCCGGTGGTGCATTCATCGCACACGCCGCCACCACACCCGCAGCCATCACGGCCATCAGCTTCAGCTTCAAGACACACTCCTCATCAATTCTGCCGGGGCAAATTCACGGCTACCGCCTTCCAGCCCCAGAAACCCGTTCAGCTCACGCATCACCACACTGGGATGACTGGCCGGGAAGAAGTGCCCGGCCTGCGGCACGATGCAGAAACGCGCATGGTCTTGCAGGCCGAGCATGGCCCGACCACTGGGCAGACAGCGGGAAAATTCCCCGTACATGAGCAGCAGCGGAATGCGCAGCGCAGCCAGTTCATCACGGCACGCACCCTGCAGACAGAACTCATTGCCGGCGCGCGTTTCATCCAGCAACGTCACATACTGCTTGGCCGTGCGCAGGCCACCGCGACCGGCGCCAAATGGCGTGTATTGTTCACCCGGTTTGGCTTCATAGCCATTCAGACGCAGTCGCGCCATGACTTCCAGATACTTCAGCCCGACATGCTTTTCATCGCGCCAGTCACGCCCGTCGGTGGTCAGCACATCCTGCTCGCCGGCTGAAAGGTAATCGGAATCGTCCAGTCGCTGCTCAGGCTGCAGCCGATTGATCTTGGTGTCCAGCAAGGCCAGCGAGCGGACTCTGTCCGGCGCCAGCACCGCAAGCTCCAGACCAACCCCGCCACCATAACTGTGCCCAACCACATGCGCCTGGCGGATCGACAACTCGTCCATAAGCGCGAGCAGGTCTATACCCATGTCCTGGGCGCCATAGCCGCCCTCGGTTCGCTCGCTGTAACCATGTCCACGCAGGTCATACAGCGTGACCCGAAAGTGAGCCTTGAGTCGCTGGGCCAGATCGGCGAACCAGAATGCCCGGTTCGTGGCCAGGCCATGGATCATGATCAGATCCGGCCCCTCGCCAAACTGCTGATAAGCGATCCGGCATCCGTTGCATTGCGCGTATGACATCCTGTCTACCTCTCTTGTCTGTGCGGGTGTGCAATCACCAGATGGTGATCAGACAACCCGCCCAGTTTGCTTGCTGCCTGTCGTGGCATGCTGATGTGACATGTTGATCACGCTGGCCAGCGCCAGCGGACCGTCCAGGTCGCTTTTCAACCACTGAACACCGTAATCACTACCCTGGTAATGCACCTGAGCCAGCGCCGGACGACCGTCGCGCGGCGTGAACACCGCCTGGGTCACCAGAAAATCCTGCGGACGCCCCTGTAATCCCTGGCCCAGTGCCTTGGCCACCGCCTCTTTGGCCGCCCACAAAGCAACAACCCGACGCGCCCTTTCGCCGCCATCGGTCTGCTCCAGCAGGCGCAACTCTCCGGCACTCAGCGC
>JBFKEC010000315.1:0-3401 GCA_041619315.1 Oceanococcus sp.
CCATGAACGACAGCAACCATCGCATCGTGGATCTCATCCCAGTGTGCGTCATCGTTCAAGGTGATGCGCGGGAGTGGCTCGATCGCAACCGCCTGGCGAGTGCCACTGCTGTTGTCCTTGACCTCGCGCAGTAAATGCGGGCGCGCACCGGCGCCGCGCGTGGCCAGTCGTGCAATGGCATTGGCCAGTTGCAGCGGGGTGGTCAGCATGAAGCCCTGGCCGATGCCAATGTTGAGTGTTTCGCCGGGGTACCAGTTTTCCGAGCGTACGCGACGTTTCCATTCGCGTGATGGCAGCAGGCCGGTGGTTTCATTGGGGATGTCCACGCCGGTGCGTGTACCGAGGCCGAATTGCTGCAGAAAGTCATGGATGCGGTCGATTTCCAGGCGATGGGCGAGGTCGTAAAAATATACGTCGCAGGATTGTGCGATGGCCTCGTGGGTATTGACCGTGCCGTGGCCGCTGCGTTTCCAGTCACGGTGACGGCGGGTGCTCTCGGGGAGCTGATAGTAGCCTGGGCAATGGACCCGTGAGCGGCGATTGAACACGCCGCTTTCCAGTCCGGCCAGGGCCATGATGGGTTTGATCGTGGAGCCCGGTGGGTACTGGCCCTGTATGGCGCGATGAAACAAAGGGCGGGAGGTGTCAGCGGTCAGTTGGGCATAGCGCTTGTGACTGATGCCATCAATGAAATCGCCGGGTTCGTAGCTCGGCACCGAGACCATGGCGAGGATTTCACCGCTGTTGACGTCCAGGGCCACGGCCGCCCCGTTGCGGGCTTCGAACGCCGCTTTGGTGGCTTGCTGCAAACGTGCATCAAGAGTCAGATACAGCGTCTTGCCTGGATTGGGGTGGGTGTAGTCGAGCTGGCGCAGACGACGGCCCAGTGCGTCCGCTTCGATGAGCTGGCTGCCTGGGTCGCCGTGCAGCAGTGATTCATACTGGCGTTCAATGCCGGTTTTTCCGATGTATGAGGCCCCGCGATAACGTTCCGGATTGACCCGTGCAAGATCGCCGGCGGTAATACCGCCAACATAACCAATGATGTGTGCAGTCACCTCGCCCAGTGGGTAATGGCGGGTCAGGCCCGCGCGGACATTGACGCCGGGGAAGTCGCGCCGGTTGACCTCAAAGCGAGCCAGCGCATCCCCGTCGAGATTGAGTTTGAGCGGAATTTGATCGAACGAGGCGGAGGCTTCAACGCGGGCGAAGAAGCGTTCGGATTCACGCTCGGAGATGCTGATGATCTGACTCAATCTGTCGACAGTATCGACCAGATCAGGTGTTTGTTCGGGCGTGATTTCCAGCCGATAGGCCGGCAGGTTTTCTGCCAACACAACCCCGTTGCGGTCGTAGATCAAGCCGCGCACACCGACCACGGGTTGGACCCGCATGCGGTTTTCGTCCGAGCGCGTCACGAAATATTCGTGTTGCACCGATTGCAGTTGCACCAGCCGGTAAACCAGCACGCCGAGCAACGCGAGGACCAGTGCGCAGGCAACAGCGACTCGCGTGCTGAATGCGCGTTTTTCTTGCCAGGTGTTTTTGAATGCAGCGCCGGCCATGGGGGTTAACTTAACGCCCCTGCAGGGAAAAACACTCCGGGCGCATCAGGTTGGGGTGACTTCATGCCTCATGATGCTGTGGCCGGTCCGCGAGCGCAAAGAGCGCACTGAGCGGAAGCCAGCACAAACTGGTGCTGATGACCGGCAGCCAGCGCCATAACGGGTCGATGGACTGGCCGACAAATCCATCCAGCCACAACAGTAAGCCCTGGTAACCCGCCCAGCCAGGAATCAATACCAGCGCCTGTTGCCAGGCCGGTAGCAGATGCAGGCTGCCACGCAATTTAATCACCAGATAGCTGAGCAGAGTCAAGGCTACAGCGTGTTGACCCAGGCTGGTCGAGTGAACAACGTCGAGCACCAGGCCCAAGCACCAGGCCCAGACAATGCCGAAGCGCGAAGGTACATGGATACACAGCCAGACCAGCACCAGCGGAACCACCGCTGGTCGGGCGATAGCCATGGCGTCGGGCAGGGGAAGGGCGGTCACTATCAGGGCCAGAGACAGTGCCGCAAGACTGCCTAGCCAGCCGGCGCGTACCATGCGGTGCTCTGCCTATTCCGCCGCTGCTACGCGGCCGGGTTTGGCCTCGGGGTCAATTAACTGAGCGGTGCTGGGAGCAGACACGCCGTCACGAACGAGTAGAACTTCGCGACCATTGGGAATGCGTGCGGCGGGTAGCGCAACAATTTCCAGAAAGTGCTCGCCCGGGTGATGTTTGATCTTGTCCACGATGGCGACCGGGTAGCCCACCGGATAGCGCCCGCCCAGGCCAGAGCTGACCAGGATGTCACCAACCTGAATGTCGGAATTGGCGGGCAGGAACGGCAGATTGAGCATGGGTGAGCCGTTGCCGTGGGCCACCGTCCGCAGTCCGTTGCGGTTGACCTGTACCGGTACGCCCTGGCTCTGATCGGTGATCAGCACCGCGGTGGACGCATAGGGTGTGACTTCAATCACTTGGCCGAGTATGCCGTGGGCATCAATCAGTGCCTGGCCTTCAATCACCCCATCCTGCTTGCCGCGGTTGATGCGCAGGCGTTGCTGATAGGGGTCCAGGCTGGTCGACTGGATTTCACCAATCATGACCGCTTCATGAATCTGGCGTGAGGAATCCAGCAGGGCACGAATACGGTGATTTTCCGCTTCCAGTGATAGCAGCTTCTGCAGGCGTGCGTTCAGCCGCAGGTGCTCATGGCGCAGATCATCGTTTTCGGAAATCAGTTGTTCGCGACTGTGCAGGTGCTCGCGCATGTTGCTGAGCTGGCGCGGGATGTCGCTGATCCAGAACACTGGCGTCAAAGCCACAGCGATGCTGTCGCGCACAGGGGCCAGTTCCTGCTCCTCGGCCACCCGGTCGTAGTACATCAGTGCACCGGAACCGATCAACAGCACGGCCAACTTGAGGACGAGCAGCGGCCCGCGCGAAAAAATCGGCCGGGCATCGTCATCAAACTGGTAAGCGCTCACCGAATCTCCTCCACGGGTCTGCGTCCACGCCAATCGCTAGATTCAAAGCATAGACAAAAATGCTTGCACAGCAAAGGTTTATACGACAAACGCAATGCAGCTTCTTAGAATAAGTCGGGAGTGTGTCGGGTGTGCGAATACAAGCCCCTGAATTGGCGGGAAAAATTCAATGTCTATCAGGGGCTGAGCGAATCAGGCGGCACGACCGGCTATCAGAACCGTCGGCCCACCTGCAGCGTGCTTGCGCTAATCCAGGATAAAGCTGGTCGCTTTCTCGTTTTCCATTTCCAGCAGGGCGCCGCCACCGCGAGCCACACAGGTCAGCGGATCGTCGGCGATGATCACCGGCAGGCCGGTTTCCTCGG
>JBFKEC010000316.1:0-3348 GCA_041619315.1 Oceanococcus sp.
AAGGCGGGCAGGAGCAGAGGCTCGATCAGATCCCGCATACCAAGGGTGAACTTGTGCGGGTTTGCGGTCGGGTCAAAGTGATTGAGATCGATCAGCAGCAGATCGACATCGCGCAGAATATTGCGCACCGGCCGGGCCAGCTTGCGGGCCCGCGGGGTGGGCACCACCGCGCGCCCTTCACGCACGAACAAAGGATCACCCAGCGCATCACGCAAACGATTGAGCGCATGCGAAACCGCCGGCTGGGTCAGGTGCAACTTGCGCGCCGCTGGGGTAATGCCGCCTTCACTGAAGATGGCGTCGAACACCACCAGCAGGTTGAGGTCCATTTTGCTGATATTCACGAAATGAATGAATTGCTATAGAACAAATACATTTGATTGATTCTACGAGCCTGCCTATGCTCTGGCCAATTGGGCCGACACAATCCTGCGCGGCCACCCAGCCCGGACGCCGGGCTGCAGGCGTTCGACGCTCCCCTCAGCCGCAAACACACCTGCCCCGGTCAAGCACCGGGCCAGGCCACACCCCGGAGACATCATGAAGACCAATCGCCAGTTCAAACTCGCCAAGCGCCCGGTCGGCTTGCCGAATCGCGACAACTGGTCGTTCGAAACCAGCCCCTGCCCCGAACCGGGCGATGGGGAGTTTGTCGTTCGGGTGCGTTATCTGTCACTCGATCCGGCCATGCGCGGCTGGATGAACGAAGGCAAATCCTATGTCCCGCCGGTTGGCATCGGTGAGGTCATGCGCGCCGGCGCGGTGGGCGAGATCGTCGCCTCCCGACATGCCGACTTTGCCGTGGGCGATAGCGTCAGCGGCCTTTTTGGCGTGCAGGACTACGCCATTTCCGATGGCAAAGGCGTGAACAAGGTCGATCCGAATGCCGCGCCGCTGCCCTTGTATCTGGGCACCCTGGGCATGCCCGGCATGACCGCCTACTTTGGCCTGCTCGAGGTTGGAAAATGCCAGGACGGTGAAACCGTGGTGGTCTCTGGCGCGGCCGGCGCGGTCGGCTCGGTGGTTGGCCAGATTGCCAAGATCAAGGGCTGCCGCGTGGTCGGCATCGCCGGTGGCAGCGAAAAATGCAACTACGTCGTGGAGCAGTTGGGCTTTGACGCCTGCATCGACTACAAGGCCGGCGACGTCAAGGACGGCCTCAAGCAGCATTGCCCCAAAGGCGTGGACGTGTACTTCGACAACGTCGGCGGCGACATCCTGGATGCGGTGCTGACCCGCCTGGCCATGCATGCCCGCATCGTGTTGTGTGGTGCGATCTCGCAATACAACAACACCACGCCGGTCAAAGGCCCGAGCAACTACCTGTCGCTGCTGGTCAACCGCGCCAGCATGACCGGCATGGTCGTGTTCGACTGGGCCCCGCGCTACGGTGAAGCGGTGGCTAATATGGCCAAGTGGATACAGGACGGCCAGCTCAAATCACGCGAACACGTGGTTGAGGGGCTGGAGAAATTCCCCGAAGCCCTGCTGATGCTGTTCAACGGTGAAAACTTCGGCAAGCTGGTTGTGAAAGTCGATGACGCCAACTGAAACCACGCCGCTGAACATCGACAGCGGCCACGCCCGCGCCAACGGCATTTCGCTGGCCTACGAACGCTGGGGCCAGCCGGATGATCCGGCGGTGCTGCTGATCATGGGCCTGGGTGGCCAGCTGGTGATGTGGCCGGACTCGCTGTGTGTGCAACTGGTCGATGCCGGTTATCAGGTGATCCGCTTCGACAACCGCGACGTCGGCCTGTCGACACATTTTGACCACTGCGGCAAACCCAATCTGGCCCGGGTTGCCCTGGCTGCAGGCCTGGGCCGGCGTGCCCGGGTGCCCTACACTCTGACCGATATGGCCAGCGACAGCATCGGACTCATGGATGCGCTGGATATTCAACAGGCCCATGTCGCCGGCGTTTCCATGGGCGGCATGATCGCCCAGGTCCTGAGCGCGCAGCATCCGCAACGGGTCGCCAGCCTGGCCGCCATCATGACGTCAAGCGGCCACCGCCGCCTGCCCGGCCCCAGCCTCAAGCTGCGCATGCACATGCTGCGCAAACGCTCGTCCGAACTGGATCAGGCGATCGCGGATTCGATCAACACCTTCCGCATGATCGGCAGCCCCGGCTTCCCCCAGCCCGAACCGGAGCTGCGCGCCAAAATCGAGCGCCAGATGTACCGCAACATGAACCCGCAGGGCACCATGCGTCAGCTCGCCGCGATCGTCGCCTCCGGCAGTCGCGCCACCATGCTCAGCCGCATTCACGCTCCCACACTGGTGCTTCACGGTCGCCATGACCCGCTCATACCGGTGGCCGCTGCCCATGATCTTGGCCGCCGTATCGGCCATGCACGCAAACTGATTATCGACGGCTGGGGGCACGACCTGCCGGAAGCCTTGATGCCGCGTCTCGGACAGGAACTGATCAACCACTTCAACAGCGCGTAAGGTTTGCCGCATGGGCAGCCAGGGCGGATACTTGGCCCTTCCCAGCCTGCAAGGTGTTGCCTCATGATTCGCTGTCTTTTTGTTGTCGCTCTGGCGGCCAGCGCCAACCTGGCCAGCGCTGCAGAATCTGCGCCCGAACCTGAACTGCGTATCCATGCCATTGCCAAAAACCTCCACGTCCTGTTTGGCCGCGGTGGCAATGTCGGCGTATTCAGCGGCGCGGACGGGGTGTACCTGATCGACGACAAATATGCGCCCATGAGCGCACAGATCCAGGCTGCGGTCAGCACTCTGTCGGAGCAGCCGATACGCTTCGTCTTCAATACCCACTGGCATTCCGACCACACCGGCGGCAATGAAAACCTGGGCGCTGGCGGCAGCATCATCGTGGCCCACGACAACGTGCGTCAACGACTGTCCAGCGAACAGTTCATGACGGCCTTTCAACGCAAGGTTGAGCCTTCACCCAAACAGGCCCTGCCGTTGGTGACCTTTGAATCCGGTTTGACCCTGCACCTCAACGGCGACAGCGTGCACAGCATCCATGTGCCCCATGCGCATACCGACGGTGACAGTCTGGTGCACTTTCAAAAGGCCAATGTGGTGCACATGGGCGACACTTTTTTCAATGGCATGTACCCGTTTATCGACCTGAGCTCCGGCGGCTCAATTGATGGCGTGATCGCTGCGGTCGATCGCGGCCTGGCCCTCAGCGACAAGAACACCGTGATCGTGCCCGGGCACGGCCCGATATCCGACCGCACAGGCCTGCTTGCCTACCGCGACATGCTGACCACGCTGCGCGCCCGCATCGCCAAACAGGTGGATAGCGGGCGCTCGATCGAAGCGATTGTGGACAGCGCACCGACACAGTCCTTCGATGAAGTCTGGGG
>JBFKEC010000317.1:0-3336 GCA_041619315.1 Oceanococcus sp.
CCGTGGGTGCGCGACAACAGGGGTTGCTCGGCCAGAGCATGTGCAAGTTTGGTCAGTGTGTCGATCAGACCATCGATATACGGCAGCAGGCAATCGCGGCGTGCGCCGTCCAGCATCAGCGCGTAGGCCAGATTGTTGATGTCCTCGGAGGTGCAGGCAAAATGGATGAATTCCATGTTTTGCGCCAGCTCAGGGATCAGCTTGATCTTTTCCTTGAGGAAATACTCGATTGCTTTGACATCGTGATTGGTGGTGTCTTCGATCGCTTTGACGCGCTGCGCGTCTTCCACCGTGAAGTTATTGAATACGTCGTCCAGCTTCTGATTGGCGTCCGCAGGGATGGCGGCAACTTCGTCAATGCCATCGGTTGCAGCGAGTGTCTGCAGCCAACGGATTTCGACCAGCAGGCGATGGCGGATCAGGCCATATTCGGAAAAGATTTCCCGCAGTTCCCAGGTTTTATCAGCGTAGCGTCCATCGATGGGGGACAGGGCAGTCAAGGCATTCAGGCGCATGAAGAATCGTGTAGTTAAGTCAGACCCGTTATTCTAGTCGATCAGCCCTATCGGCTGTGACGGGAACCTTTTTCAACCTGTCACTCTCAAACCTCACAATTTATCCAAGACCCTGCACGTGAACGAAAAGACTCTGTATCGACTGCTTAGCCTGATGGGCGCACTGATTTGCGCTGGCGCCATGGGCTTTGCGCTATATCTTCAACATGGACAGGGCCTGGAGCCGTGTTCCATGTGCGTGTTTCAGCGTGTCGCCATGATTGCCGCCGGCATATTCTTTTTGCTTGCCGCAATTATTGGGCCGGTGGCGCTGTGGCGCTGGATCTGGACCGGGCTGGCTGGGTTTTCCGCGCTTTGCGGTCTTGGGATTGCGGCTCGCCATGTGTGGTTGCAATCGTTGCCGGCTGATCAGGTTCCGGCTTGCGGCCCGGCGTTGAACTATTTGATGGACATCATGCCGCTGTGGGAGGTTGTGCAATCCATTCTGCGTGGTGATGGCAATTGCGCGGTCATCGACTGGACGGTGCTTGGCTTGAGCCTGCCGGCGTGGACCGGGGTAGGGTTCCTGCTGCTCGCGGGCTGGGCGCTGGTGTGTATTATCCTGCCTGGGATTCTGGCCAAGCGTCAGGCCATTGTGGCCTGAGCGTTTGCTGTTTCAACGCCTCACATTCGCACGAGTTTATCCATGTCGTTTGCAACTACTGATCTCTCTGACAAGTACACCCATGCCGTTCAGGTCGCCGAGCCGATCTTTCGTGACTTTGGCGGCAGGATTGATTTTCATGGCCCGGCCAAGACGCTCAAGTTGTTTGAGGACAACAGCCTGGTACGTGCCAGTCTCGAGCAGCCCGGCAATGGTCAGGTGTTGGTGGTGGATGGCGGCGGTTCCATGCGCTGCGCACTGGTTGGCGATCAACTCGGTGAACTGGCGGTCAAGAATGGCTGGGCCGGCATTCTGGTTTATGGCTGCATCCGCGATTCTGCGGTCATTGCGACTCAGCAGGTCGGGGTCAAAGCCATGGCAACGCATCCGCGCAAAAGTCTGAAAAAAGGTGTTGGTGAGGAAAATCTGACTGTCAGATTTGCCGGGGTCACTATCAATCCCGGCGCCTGGGTTTATGCCGATGCGGACGGCGTGCTGGTGTGTTCCGAGGAGCTGCAGCCGGCCTGAACAGGGCGCCTGGCAGTTCGGCATCCACATCGACTTCGCGCCATTCTCCGGGCGCCAGTTTGTCCAGCGTCAGCGGGCCGATCGCAGCGCGAATCAAACGCAATGTCGGGAAACCTACGGCAGCGGTCATGCGGCGGACCTGACGGTTGCGGCCTTCGCTGATGCGCAATTCCAGCCAACTGGTCGGAATGTTCTGGCGCGCTCGAATCGGGGGATTGCGAGGCCACAACGCGGGCTCTGCCATGCGCTGACTGTGCGCTGGCCGGGTTTTGCCATCCTTGAGCACCACGCCATTGCGCAATTGCTCTAGCGCTGCATCGCTGATGCAGCCCTCGACCTGAACCCAGTAGGTCTTGGCCAGCTTGCTGCGTGGCGAACTGATGCGCTGCTGCAGCACGCCATCATCGGTCAGCAGCATCAATCCTTCGCTGTCATAGTCCAGCCGTCCAGCCGGGTAAACCTGTGCGACATTGATGAAGTCAGCCAGGGTTTGCTTGTCGCCGGAGGCGCTGAACTGAGACAGCACCTGGAAGGGTTTGCAGAAAGCCAGGGTGGTCAGGGGTGCGCTCCAGAATAGACGTGAGCAAGTCTCGCTTGAGCCGTGCGGGGCGCGAGCGGGCGAAAGCTGGAGGGTGTGGTCACAGCGTTGGGCAAGAGAATCAGGCCCGCGATCATCGCAAGCGCAGGCCTGTGTTCTGCCTTACCAGCTGCCGGTGTTGGGCATGTCGGCCCAGGGCTGCTGCGGTGGCAGCGGTTTGCCGGCCTGCAACAGCTCGACCGAAACCCCGTCAGGTGAACGCACAAAGGCCATATAGCCGTCACGCGGCGGCCGGTTAATGGTGACGCCGCCATCAGCCAGGCGTTGGCAGGCTGCATAGATGTCGTCAACACGATAAGCCAGATGACCGAAATTGCGGCCATCGTCATAGGATTCGACGTTGCCGTTTTCGTCCGGCCAGTTGTAGGTCAATTCAACCATTGGGCCCTGCTTGTCGCGGGCGCGCTCAAGGTCTTGCGGAGCCGCCAGAAAGATCAGGGTAAAGCGACCCTGCTCATATTCATCACGGCTGACCTCGGTGAGGCCGAGCAAATTGCAGTAAAAGTTCAGTGAGGCATCCAGGTCAGCAACCCGGACCATGGTGTGAAGATATTGCATCGAAATGTCAGGAGGTGTTTGGACCACTATGGTCGCATGTCTCAGTCTTCGTCGCCGCTTTCTGGAGAGGCTGGTGGGCGGCGTTTGGCGAGCAGGCGGCGCACGTTCCGTTTGATTGGTTTCTGTGCATTGTGGACCCGATTGCGCCCGCGATTTTTCGCGGCATACAAAGCCTCATCAGCGCGGCGCATCAGATCGCCTGGCGTGATGTCACTTTGGTGCAGGGTTGCGATACCGATGGACACGGTCCAGCTAACAGTTGCGCCAGAGGGTAGCGGTAGCTTTATGGCCTGAAATTCCTGGCGTAAACGTTCGGCAGCTTCCAGTGCTTTTTCTTCATCGATGTGGGGCAGCAGCATGACAAACTCCTCACCACCAAGACGGGCCGCGACGTCAGTTTTGCGCATCATCTGACGTAGCCTGTCGCCAACCACACGCAGGACCTGATCGCCGACCGCGTGGCCGTGGCTATCGTTGATCTGTTTGAAGTGATC
>JBFKEC010000318.1:0-3328 GCA_041619315.1 Oceanococcus sp.
CTGATCCTGTTCCTGCTGCTGCGCTCGGTGACTGCCACCCTGGTCACCCTGGGGGTGATCCTGCTGTCGGCCGGTGCCGCCATGGGCATGGCCGGCCATCTGGGTTTTGTGCTCACCTCACCCTCGGTGATTGCACCGGTGGTCATCACCACCCTGGCCGTGGCCGGCTCAGTACATATTCTGGTCTCGATGTTTGCCGAGATGCGCGAAGGCAAGGCCAAAAACGAGGCCATGATCGAAGCCCTGCGCCTCAACTTCATGCCGGTGTTGCTGACCTCTGTCACCACCGCGCTGGGTCTGCTGTCGATCAACTTTGCAGACTCCCCGCCGCTGGCCGATCTTGGCAACATCTCGGCCATGGGTGCGATCATCGCCTGGCTGCTGTCGATCACCACCCTGCCGGCACTGATCGCGATGTTCCCGGTCAAGGTGCCGCCGCAGCGCCGGGCCTGGTTGTCCAGCCGCATGCAACGCTTTGGCGAACTGATGTGCAAGCGTCCGCTGACGCTGCTGGTGATCTCGTCGGTGGTCGCCCTGGGTATTACCGCGCTGGCCCCGCTCAACGTGGCCAACGACAAGTTTGTGCACTACTTCGACACCAGCGTGGACTTCCGCAACGATTCGGATTTCATGGCCGAGAACATCACCGGCCTGTATTCCATGGAGTTCTCGCTCAAGGCCCCCGACGGCGTTGCCGAGCCGGCGTATCTGGCCAAGCTGGACGCGTTCAAGCAGTGGTGGTTGAGCCATGACGAGGTGATGCAAGTGTCCAGCGTGTCGGACATCTTCAAGCGCCTCAACAAGAACATGCATGGTGATGATCCGAACTGGTACCGCCTGCCGGAAAATCGTGAGCTGGCCGCGCAGTATCTGCTGCTGTATGAATTCTCGCTGCCGTTCGGGCTGGATCTGACCAACACCATCAATCTGGACAAGACCGCCTCGCGCTTCATCGTGGTGTTCGAGCATCTGAAATCGGCCGAAACCCGCGCACTGGTCGAGCAATCACTGGCCTGGCTTGAAACCAACGCCCCGGAAATGGACGGCCATCCGGTCTCTCCGGCGGTGATGTTCGCATTCATTGCCGACCGCAATTTCAGCTCCATGGCGATCGGCATACCGCTGGCGCTGCTGGGCATATCCATACTGCTGATCTGGGCCCTGGGCAGCGTCAAATTCGGCCTGATCAGCGTGATTCCCAATCTGCTGCCGATGGGCATGGCCTTCGGCTTGTGGGCGCTGTACAACGGCGAGATCAACTTCGCCATGTCCTTTTCCATGGGTGTGGTGCTGGGTGTGATCGTCGATGACACCATCCACTTCCTGAGCAAATACCTGCGCGCCCGGCGCGAGCTGGGCCTGTCGACCGAACAGGCCATCGTGTATTCCTTCCGCACCGTCGGCACCGCCCTGCTGGTCACCTCGATCGTGCTCGCCGCCGGCTTCCTGGTGCTGACCACATCGGCCTTCTACCCCACGGTGTCAATGTCGATGATCACGGTGATGGCGATCGTCTGCGCACTGATCGCTGACTTCTTCCTGTTACCGGCAATACTCATGCTGCTGGACCGTGATCCCCCGTCGAAAAATATTCAAACTGAGGAGCCCTCAAATGACGCTGCTTACGCCTAAGAATCTGTTGATCGCCACGCTGACCGCCCTGCCACTGGTATCGCTGGCACAAACCCCGGAGGAAAAAGGCCTGGCCATTGCGACCGAAGCGGACCAGCGCGATGAAGGCTGGGGTGATTCCGAATCAACCATGACCATGGTCCTGCGCAACAAGCACGGCCAGGAAAGCGTGCGCGAGATGCGTAACCGCTCGCTGGAAGTTGACGCTGACGGCGACAAAAGCCTGATCATTTTTGACCAGCCCAAGGACGTGCGCGGCACCGCCCTGCTGACCTTCAGCCACAAGGATGGCAATGATGATCAATGGCTGTATCTGCCGGCGCTCAAACGGGTCAAACGCATCGCCTCGAACAACAAGTCCGGGCCTTTCATGGGCTCGGAGTTCGCTTATGAGGACATCTCCTCGCAGGAAGTCGAGAAGTACACTTACAAATACCTGCGTGAAGAACCCTGCGGCGAACTCAGCTGCTTTGTCGTGGAGCGCTACCCGGTGGACGAAAAATCCGGCTACACCCGGCAGATTTCCTGGATCGACAGCAGCGAGTACCGGGTTCAGAAGATCGACTTCTACGACCGCAAGAAAAGCCACCTCAAGACCCTGACCTTCCACGACTACGCCCAGTATCTGGACAAGCACTGGCGTCCGGCACGCATGGAGATGGTCAATCTGCAGACCGGCAAGTCGACCACTCTGACCTTCTCCGACTATGCCTTCCAGAACGGCCTGAGCGAGCGCGACTTCGACCAGGCCAGTCTGGCTCGGGCGCGCTAGAACCCGATGCGCCGGATTGCCCACATCGTTGCCGCCGGCTTGCTGCTGGCGACACACAGCGCCACGGCCGAGTTCTATCAGCAACTCGACAGCGAATGGAGTCTGGAGGCACGCGCCTTTCCGGACAACGCGGCCTTCGCCAGCCAGAGTGACGGCAACCTGTCGGTGTCGCTGCTGAGCGAGTGGTACGCCGAATGGAACCGCGATTTCAGCGTCACCATTGCCCCGTTCGCACGTTTCGATGCCCAGGATGACGAGCGCAGTCATATCGACCTGCGCGAGTTTTACTGGCAGGGCGTGTTCAGCAGCCTGGAGCTGCGTCTGGGCATCTCCAAGGTGTTCTGGGGCAAGACCGAACTGCTGCACCTGGTCGACATCATCAACCAGACCGACGCGGTGGAAAACGTCGACGGCGAGGACAAACTCGGCCAGCCGATGGTGCGCGTCAACTGGGCGTTGGGCAGTGTCAGTGTGCAGGCCTACGCCCTGCCCTATTTCCGCGAACGCCCGTTCCCGGGTGACAACGGCCGCCTGCGCGCACCACTTCCGGTGCTGCAGGACGATGCGCTGTACCAATCCTCGGAAAAGGACAGCCATCTGGATTACGCCCTGCGCATTCAGGGCTACGCCGGCGCGCTCGACTATGGTCTGGCCTGGTTCAGTGGCACTGCGCGCAATCCTCAGCTGCTCGCCGCCAATGTGATCGACACCCCGTCCGGCCCGCAGCCCACCGCGCTGCAGCCGTTCTATGGCCTGCTTGACCAGCTCAGTCTGGATGCCCAGTACACCATCGGTTCGTGGCTGCTCAAGCTGGAGGCCGCATGGCGCGAACAGGGTCAGCTCGCGCAGGTGCCGGGCCAGCCTCCACAGCTCATCGACGTGGACTACGGCGCGGCCACCGGTGGCTTCGAATACACCCGCTAC
>JBFKEC010000319.1:0-3266 GCA_041619315.1 Oceanococcus sp.
GCCCAAACCAGCCGAAAGCCGGCATCCATAGAATCCATGACTATTCAGACAATGTTGCGCAACCAGCCATCAGAAATGGGCGGAGCGGGACTGTCAAAGTAACGCAGCTCCCGCATCACGCGAACTGGAAAATCTACCGTCGCCGGCCAACGCTTCAACGGTGCGCTCGGTTAACGCGGCTTGGCGCCCAGGGCATCACTCGATGTTCTGCACCTGCTCACGCATCTGCTCAATCACGACCTTGAGCTCCACCGCTAGCCGGGTCAGTTCGGCATCCATGGATTTGGAGCCGAGTGTGTTGGCTTCGCGGTTGAATTCCTGCATGAAGAAATCCAGCTTGCGCCCAACCGGCTCGCTGTTGCCCAGTTCGGCGCGAACAGCAGCGACGTGGCTCTTCAGGCGTTCGATTTCTTCATCTACATCCAGCCTCTGCACAAACTGAACCAGCGCCTGCTCACGCCGCTCAACTTCCATGTCGGTCATTTCAACCATGCGCTGCTCGAGCTTTTCCCGCCACAACTGGGCCTGCACCGGCAAGCGTACTTGTACTTGCTCAACCAGGCTTTCGATGCTGTCCAGCCTGGCCGCGATGACCTCAGCCATGCGCTGGCCTTCATCGCGCCGGGCAGTCTGAAGTTCAGCGATGGTTTCATCAGCCAGACGACTGAAAGCCTGGCTCATGGCCGACATGTCCATATCGCTATCGCGCAACACCCCAGGCCAGCGAAGTATCGCGACCGGGTCCACACGGGTGGCCTCAGGAAACTCAACCTCCACATCACGCACCGCAGTGGCCAGCTGTGCCAGCGCCGCGCGGTTGATATCCAGCGCCGCAGCCTCATCGGTGGCGCTGCGCAAGCGCACGTAGGCTTCCACCTTGCCGCGCCCCAAACCACTCTTGAGCTTGGCTCGCAATGGGTTTTCCAGCGCCCGCAGTTCCTCGGGAACACGCAGGCTGATATCAAGGTAGCGATGGTTAACGGTGCGCAGTTCCAGCTGCAGTTCACCGGCCGGCGAATCACATCGACCGCGCGCGTATCCAGTCATGCTGCTGATGGGGTAAGCTGCCATTGTTGCCTGTGAAGATGGGAGAGGGCCACGAGTATATACGCCCAACCAAAGCCGTCCGCACCGCACTGCGATTTCGTAAGCCTGCTAGGGGATCGGCAAAACAATCAGGACCGTGGCGAATGGTTTTGTTCCGACCAACGCCAGTTGCTGGTGATTGCTGATGGCATGGGCGGGCACTCCGACGGCGCCGCCGCCGCGCAATGCGTTATTGATGTCGTCCGCCGCCTGTTCACAAGCGAAGCGCAATTACCTGCCGCCCAACTGCTGCAACGTATCGGCCTGGAATCACATTTGGCCATACAGGCGCTGGCGCCTGGTTTGAGCGAGCGTCAACAACCCCGCACAACGCTGGTGTGTGCGGTCATCGATGGCGACAAGGTTTTGTTCGGACATGCCGGCGATAGCCGTGGGTATCACCTTCGCGCCGGAAAAATCGTTCATATCACCCGCGATCATTCTGCGGTAGCGCTGATGGTCAGACGCGGCGACCTGAGCCCCGAACAAGCCCGACGCCATCCCCTGCGAAACCAGGTGACGCGCTGCCTGGGTGGCGTGGGTCGGGCGCCAGCACTTGAACTCACGCCGTGCCCACCATTACGCGCCGGCGACACCTTATTATTGTGTTCCGATGGCTTCTGGGATCCGCTCAGCGATGCCGAACTGAGCAGCGATACCTCCCTCGACGCACTGGCCCGGCGCGCGGTTTCGCGCAATCCGGGCACGGCTGACAACTGTACCGCCCTGCGCATTCGACCCGAGTCCGTATAATCCGCGGCTTTTAGCCCCGGAATACCCATGTCACGACCCAGCGGCCGCGCCGCCGATGCCCTACGCCCGGTCTCTATCGAGCCTGGATTTGCACGTCACGCGGAAGGCTCCGCCCTGGTCCGCTTTGGCGACACCCATGTTCTGTGTACCGCCTCAGTTGAAGAGCGCACGCCACCCTGGCTGCGCGGCAGCGGCAAGGGCTGGGTGACGGCGGAATACGGCATGCTGCCGCGTTCAACGCATTCGCGCATGGGCCGTGAGGCCGCGCGCGGCAAGCAATCGGGTCGGACCCAGGAAATCCAGCGCCTGATCGGCCGATCGCTTCGAGCGGCCGTTGATCTGAATGCACTGGGAGAACGCGCCATTGTGGTCGACTGCGATGTTCTTCAGGCCGATGGCGGCACACGCACCGCCAGCATTACCGGCGGCTACGTGGCGCTGTGCCAGGCCATTGCCACCCTCGGCCTGAAACGCAACCCGGTATTTGGCCAGGTGGCGGCAATTTCGGTCGGCATCTTTGATGGCACGCCGGTGCTTGATCTGGACTATGACGAAGATTCGACTGCCGAGACCGATATGAATGTGGTCATGAACGAGGCCGGTGGATTTATCGAAGTACAGGGCACCGCCGAAGGCCATGCGTTCCGCCGCGAAGAGCTCGATGCGATGCTCGACCTGGCCGCAAAAGGCATACGCGAACTGCATCAAATGCAGACTCAGGCCCTGGCCGGATAATCAGCATGAGCAAAGATGTCTGGGTGTTGGCCAGCGGCAATCGCGGCAAGCTGGCCGAATTGCAGCATGCGCTTGAGCCTCTGGGCCACACGCTCAAACCGATCAGCGAGTGGACCGACCACAGTCCGGAAGAAAGCGGCGACACGTTCGAAGCCAACGCCCTGATCAAGGCGCGCCATGCGGCCGCCCTCACCGGCTTGCCGAGTCTGGCCGATGACTCCGGCCTGGCTGTGGACGCGCTGGGCGGCGCACCGGGCGTTTACTCAGCCCGCTATGCCGGCCCTGAGGCCAGCGACGCGGACAATAACCGCAAGCTGCTCAGTGCGCTCAAGGAAACCCCGCCAGCACAGCGCAGCGCCCGCTTCGTCTGCGTCATTGCCTTGGTGCGCAGTGCCGACGACCCCGCTCCGCTGCTTGCTCGTGGCGAGTGGCCAGGCATCATTGCGACCCAGCCTGCCGGCGACGGCGGGTTCGGCTACGACCCGCTGTTTGTCGATCCCGAATTGCAGTTGAGCTCTGCTCAACTGAGCCGCGAGGACAAGCTGGCACGCTCGCACCGCGGTCACGCCATTGCCGACCTGCTACGCCAGCTGCGCAAAGCCTGATCCGTGCCCAGCACTCAGTTACCACTGACCCTGTACGTTCACCTGCCCTGGTGCGTACGCAAGTGCCCGTACTGTGACTTCAATTCA
>JBFKEC010000320.1:0-3248 GCA_041619315.1 Oceanococcus sp.
CGCAGTTTGCCGCGCATCGACGGGATGATGCAGAAGCTGCATTTGTGATTGCAGCCTTCGGATATCTTCAGATAGGCATAGTGGCGCGGGGTCAGCTTGATGCCGCTGTCCGGAACCAGATCAAGATAGGGGTCATGCGCCGGTGGCAACTGGGTGTGCACCGCGTCCATGACGGCCGCATAGTCTTGCGGGCCAGTGATCGATAGCAGGTCGGGGAAACGCTCACGGATCACCTCGGCCTTGGCGCCCAGGCAGCCAGTGACAATGACTTTGCCGTTCTCGCTGAGTGCTTCGTCGATGGCGCCCATGGATTCCTCCACCGCAGCATCGATGAAGCCGCAGGTGTTGACGACAACGACGTCGGCCTGCTGATAGCTGGGTACAACCTGATAGCCCTCGACCCGTAACTGGGTCAGAATGCGCTCCGAATCGACCAGTGCCTTGGGGCATCCCAGGCTGATAAATCCGACGCTGCCGCTGCTGCCTTCCGACATGGTGCTCCGTGTGGCGCGGGAGTGATGACGAGCGCGCCGTTGATAAAGTTCTCAATTTTAGTGCATTCGGGCCCATGAGGGTTCATTGGCGCGCCTTGCTGGCGCTGGCCATGGGCGCCATCGGGATCGGGTTTGCGCCGATCTGCGTACGCATGATCGAGCTGGAGCCGGTGGCCTCGGCCTTCTGGCGGCTTGCTCTGGCCGCGCCTGTCTTGTGGCTGATGAGCGCAAGGGTTCAGCGAGGCCAGCGCGCGCAGGCACCTGCCACGGGTTTCTCCCGGCGGGCCATGCTGCTGGCCATTGCCGCCGGGCTGGCGTTTGCCGGTGATCTGGGTGTGTGGCACTACTCGATCGTATTCACCAGCGTGGCCAACGCCACACTGCTGGCCAATCTGGCGCCGGTGTTCATCGCGATCTGGACCATCACTGTGCTGGGATTGCGCCTGGGCGGACAGTACTGGCTGGGGCTTTTGCTCGCGCTGGTTGGGGCGGGCGTGCTGGTCGGGGTTAATTTTGGCCAGGGCGACGCGCTGTTTGGCGATGCCTTGGGGGTGCTGACGGCTGCCTTTTATGCCGCCTATCAACTGTTCATTGCTGGGGCGCGGCGCCACTACGGCACCTGGCAGTTGATGTGGATATCAACGGTGGTGTCAGCCCTGTGCCTGTTTCCCTTTGCCCTGGCTGCCGGCAACTGGTTGCCGCAAAGCGGTACGGATTGGGTCTGGTTGCTCGCCCTGGCAGGGATCAGTCACATTCTGGGGCAGGGTTTGATTGCCTATGCATTGGCGCATCTGGCGTCGGCTTTTGCCGCCGTGGGTCTGCTGGTGCAGCCGGTTGCTGCGGCTGGTTTTGCCTGGCTTCTGCTGGCCGAAGCGGTCTCGCCGATACAGGCTGTGGGCGGTGCGGTGGTGTTGTTCGGCATCGTGGTTTGCCGCAGCGCTAACGTTGGCACTGCGGGCAAAAGTACGACGCGCGCTGGCCAATGACTTCGCGGCGTATTGGCGTGGCACAGTGCAGGCACGGCTGGCCAGCGCGGTCGTAGACCTTGAGCGACTGGACGAAATAGCCGGGTGCGCCGTCCGGGCGCAAAAAGTCTCGTAAGGTACTGCCGCCGCTGTCCAATGCATCTTCCAGAACATCGCGGATGTGCTGTTCCAGGGCTTGATAGCGACTCAGACCGATCCGGCCGGCCGCACGGCGTGGATGTATGCCGGCACGAAACAGGGCCTCGGAGGCGTAGATGTTGCCTACGCCAACCACGGTTTTCTGATCCATGATGTAGTTCTTAACTGCGCCCTTGAGCCCGCGCGAACGTTGATACAACGCTTGCGCATTGAACGCATCGCTCAACGGCTCCGGGCCCAGTTTGGCCAGTAGCGGGTGGGGGCCGGCCTCGCGCGGTTGCCACAGCAGCAGGCCGAAGCGGCGCGGGTCGTTGAAGCGCAGGACCTGCCGATTGTCGATCAGCAGATCGACATGGTCATGTTTGCGCAGGGCGGTGTCAGCCGGGACCACGCGCAGACTTCCGGACATGCCCAGATGCAGCAGCATGTCGCCGTGTGGCAATTCGATCAGGAGGTATTTTGCGCGACGTTTTACATCGATGACCGGCTGGTTCTCGATCAGCGTGCTGAGGTCATCGGGCACCGGCCAGCGCATGCGTGTCTCGCGCACATCGGCGCCGAGCAGGCGCTGACCCTGCAGTGCCGGCAGGATTCCGCGCCGGGTGGTTTCAACTTCAGGCAGTTCGGGCATGGACTAGCGGCCGAGCAATTCCTGGCTGGCCGAGGCGGGCAGCATGTACATCAGGTCCAGATCCGGGCGGATCAACTCCAGGCGCGGCTCGCGACTGCGGATCAGAAAATCAATACTGGCGTTATCCAGGGTGATGGTGACGCGTTCGCGAACATCGTCAAAATCCAGTTTGCTGGGGCGTACCAACCACTGCGCTTCGGCATTGCGCCAGTGTGCAAACAGCTCGGCGCTGTCGTTCTGCAGCAAGGTGACGTCCTGTTCTGGCAGGCGAATGCTTTGGATTTGCGGGTCTGCGGGCAGTAGGCGCCGACTGACCAGGTCGGCGTAGTTGTTGTCGAGGCGCGCTGGATTGAGATCGGGGAGCAAATGAATCTGTCCCTGATGCTGCACATAACGATCACCGCTCAGCGCTTCACGCCCACCGATTTCAAAGGTTTGGTCATCCAGGCTGACGCGCCACAGTGGTGGGTCCATGCGGATGGCGTTCAGATCGACCAGATCGAGATCAATCCGCCGCGCGCTGGTGAGCGTAAGCAGGCGCAGGATTTCACCTATCGCCATGTCATCGGCGCGCATCGACACCGGGGCGGTGAGGACCCAGCCGTCGGCGTCGCGCGACAGTTCCAGTGTTGGCGGCTGGCCATCGCCCAGTGCCAGGGTGATCGACTGAATTTGCTGTGGGTCCAGATCCGTCAGTGGCTGGTTGGGGCTGCTGGCGGGTTGTGGCGCATCCACAATCAAAATCAGGCTGAGCAGCGCCGCGATCAGCCCCAGGACCAGATTAATGCGGTTTTGTTTGGTCATTTCGGATCAGCGTCGGCGGCGGCGTAACCACCAGCGCAGCATGCCGGTGGTGAGGAAAACGAGCGGCAGCAGCAGCACGAACACGATGGCGAGCACGCTGGTGGTCAGTGGTGACAGCGCGAGGCTGGCATCCGGCGCCGGAGGCAGATCAATGGCGATGTGTTGGTCACGACCAACCAGCCACTGAAACAGGGC
>JBFKEC010000321.1:0-3232 GCA_041619315.1 Oceanococcus sp.
ATTGATTTCTGGCAGATCGAAAATGCTGTAACGGGCCATGCCCAGATGCGCGGCCAGATACGCGGTGTGGCCCACACCGGCACCGATCTCGGCAACACGCAATTGGGCCACTGTGCGCCCGTCATGCACGGCAAAAAAGCGCCGCAACTGATCCAATGCATAGGCCGGCATCAGACTGCGCAGATGACAAGGCGCCTGCTCCGGTTCCAGCGCGAACAGGCCGTCAAACAGCTCAGGCAGGGTCACTGGCATACCGATAGCCTGTTCCAGCTCAGCGCACAGCTGGGGCACGGACTGGAATGCCGGCGCGCTCCACTCGCCTTGCTCGGGGCAGCGCTCGCGCAGTAACCCCTGGCTTTCGGCAAAGCCGGCCAGATGATCAGCCAACCAGATGGCGCGCTCACGCTGCTGCGCAGGGTTGTCGCTCAGGGCCTGCCAGGCCGCTTTGCCCTGAAAATAACCATGGCCACCACCTTGTCGCGGCAAAGCCTGCAGATAGCTGGCCAGCGCAGGCGCATTGGCATCGCGAATCAAGCCCAGCATGTCGCCATAATGGCGCTCGACAAACTGGCGCCACACGTCATTGGGGCGAAAGTTGTCCGGGCATTGCTGTTCTGCACAGTGGTACGCGTCAATCAGGCGCTGAGCAATCGCCGGATCAGCAGGCCGCACAGCACGGGTGAATCCATAGCCACTCACGGCCTCGATGTCAGCCAACCACGGGCGGCGCGCCAGGATGTGGGTCATTAGCGGGGATTGGGTCATCTGCGTATTATCCCGCAATCCAATTGTTCAAGCCGGGTGTGATGGCCAGACCTCCCCAACCGATCGTCAATTTCATGATTGTAGGCGCCCAGAAAGCGGGCACCACAGCGCTGTGGAGCTATCTTGACGATCATCCAGAAGCCTGCATGGCCTGGGGTCGTGAGGTCCATTTGTTCGATCTGATGGACACGCCCTATGTGCAGCGCGAACGTCTGGATCAGTTCTATGCCGGTTATTTCCAGCACTACGACGGCGAAGCACTGCGCGGCGAATCGACCCCAGCCTATCTGTTTCATCCCACCGCCCTGGGCGAAATCAAACGCTACAACCCGGACATGAAGTTGATCGTGCTGTTGCGCGACCCCATTGAACGTGCGCTGTCGCACTACGCCATGGAACGCGCCCAGGGACATGAGCGCTGGCCATTGTGGCTGGCCCTGCTGCTGGAAGCACCGCGGCTGTGGTGGCTCAGACTGACACCCGGACCGCGCATACGGCCGATGTTTTATTCCTACGCCAGTCGCGGTCTTTATCGGCGTCAGTTGCGCCGCCTGTACCGCCTGTTTTCGCCTGAACAGGTTTTGGTGCTGGACTCCCGCGCCCTGCTTGCGCAGCATCGCGACAGCCTGCAACGGGTGTATGGATTTCTCGGGCTGAGTGAGATAGACCCGGGCCAAGCGCCGCGCCGCCGTTTCGTCAACCAGGACAAAGTTGAACCTGGCTGGTTCAGCCGTCTGTGGCTGCGTTTGCGCTTGGGTGCAGAACAGCGCTGGTATCGCGCCGGACGTTACGATCAGCTTTGAGGCTCAAATCCTGATTTTCGCGCTTGAACGTGCTCAACAATCTGGCTAAACACGCTGACATACCATTCGCCACGCGCTTCTGGGCCATAGCAGGCCCGTGCATGCAGGCGCGCGCGCCGGGCGCAGGCTTCACGCCGATCCGGGTGTTCAATCAAGTCATTGAGATGGCTTAGCCATTGCGCGTGGTCGGCAGCGATAAAACCGGTGTGACCATCGATGATCGCCTCACGCATGGGTGGTGTTGCTGAGGCGACAGTGACCACCCCCACGGCTGCGGCTTCGAAGTATTTCAGTTCACTTTTGCAGTCACAGAACGGGTTGTCGCGCTGCAGGGGGGCCAGATTGATGTCGAAGCGGGCCAGCTCCTGCGGCAGTTGATCAAAGCCGACCAGGTCACGCTGTTCAATTTGATGCGTAAATCGGTCAAGCGCAGGAAATTCCTCAAGATTCAACTAACCGAGTACACACAATTGCACCTGGGCATGGCGGGCCAGTACCTCAACCAGCGCCTCGGCAACTTCGGCAAAGTCTTTCTGATGGGTTGGGGTGCCGCTGGCGTAGCCGATGCGCACCAAGTCGCGTTCAGCCCTGCGCGGCGAGGCGCTCATGCGGTTTGGCGCCAGGCCATTGGGCACCACATGTACATTTGGCTGTATTGGCTGGGCACGTGCCGCCAATGCAGCGGTAGTGAGCATGGCGGCATCGCATTGCTGCAAAGCCTCCCGGTATAGCGGTGCACTGCGCTGCCAGTGCTCATGCTGATCACGGCGCACGCGCAGATAGTCGAAATGCGCCGGGGTCATCAATGCGCTGTCGAACACGGCATCATCGATGTCGTAGATCAGGGCTATGCCACGCTGTTTACAACGTGCCGCCAGAGTGGCCAGTTCAGCGTTCCAGCGCAGCCTGAACAAGACCACGGCGCAGGTGTCGTCTGACCATTGCACTTGCTGTGGTGTTTCGCTGATATCGACGCGCAGTCCGTGTGTGGCGAGCGCCGTCGCGGCGTGCTCCACGCGGTAGATATGGCCACGACTGGCCGGGGAGTCGCTAATGAACACAACATGGCCGCGCGCGCCTGAGGCGCTTGCAACGGCGTGTTGGAATGCACGCAGTAACTGCGCGGCATAGCGGTCTGTTTGCGGTGGCGACGGCACGTCAGTGCGCAATTCAGCGTAGCGGGCCTGTACCTTGTCATAGGCCTGTCTTTGCTGATCGTTGTGTTGCTGATGGTGCACGTCATCGGGTGATTCGGGCGGCAGTTGTTGGCCGGCTAAGTTCTGCGCATCTTCATATTTGGCCCGAGGCGGTGCTTGAACCATTGCGATTGGCCCATCATTTTGCGGCCACCACGGGTGCAGCAGACGGCGCAAAGGCTCAATGTCGCCGGCAACAAGTTGCTCATACTCGATGTGCGCGCGTGTGCAGCCGCGGGAGTGCCATTCAGCCCACAGGCTATAACGCTGCCACAACAGTTCGCTGCGCTCAGTCTGAACAATGGCCGCAGGGCGAAAGACCGGATTGGCGTAGCGTCGCGCCAATGAAGCCGACACGTCATGTACGTTTCGCCGAATCAGCAGAACGCGAATGTCTGCATCCAGCTCACGGGCAGCTTGCTGCCACAGCGGAAAGACAAGACACAGACGCGGGTCTTTAAGCACCAA
>JBFKEC010000322.1:0-3225 GCA_041619315.1 Oceanococcus sp.
GACCACCGCAACCAGCACCGATGGGGAAAGCTCGCAGATTTCCTTCCGCGGCATTCGCTCGGAATCGGGCTCGTCACTGTTTGGCCGGACCTTTGGTCTGTTCTATGACGATGTGTCCCTGATCAACCCGACATTCCGCGGTGCCCAGCCCGACTTCGATCCGTGGGACATGGCTTCGGTTGAGGTGCTCAAGGGGCCGCAGGGCACGCTGTATGGCGGCGGTGCCCTGTCCGGCGCGGTGCGCTACGTGCCCAACCTTCCCGACTTTGACGAGTTTTACGGCAAATCATCGACCTCTTACATCCGTTTAGGACACAGTGATGATGACGGCTTCGGCCAACGTTTGAGCGTGAACGTGCCGGTCAATGATGAGCTCGCTTTTCGCGCGGCCGGCTCGTATTTAAGCCGTCCAGGCTATATCGATGACACCTATCGCGAGAGGAAGGACATCAACAGCAGTGAGCGCGTTAGCGGGCGCGCCTTGGCACGCTGGGAGCCCACCTCCCGCCTCGCCTTTAATTTTCAAGTGATGCAGCGCCGCTACGAATCCGACGATGGAAGTGTTGCGGACAACCTGGAGCGGCCGGAAACCGACAGCCGCCGTCTGAGCGACTACACCGATACGCGGGTACGCATCATCAAGGCTGATGTTGCCTACGATCTGGGCTGGGCTTCGCTCAAGGCGCTCGTCAGTCAGGTTGACAAGAACTACACCTACTTCGGTGACGCCACCAAGGCCCTTGATCTGGAAGACAGCACGCAAACGATCTACCAGTCCATCGACACGGAAACCACCCAGCCGGCGCTGGAAGTGCGACTGACCTCGAATGAGCCGACCTCAGGCGGCTGGCTCCTCGGCGGCTGGGATTACCTGGTCGGGCTGTATCTGGTCAAATCCGATCAACAGCTGGAAATCTTCATCAACCCCTCCGATCCGTCCACCCCGGTGGGTGGCGTCGGCTTGCCCGAGATTGGCGGCCAATCCAATTCGGCCCTGTATTCCTACGGCGGTGCCGATGCGGTCGAACAGGCAATTTTCTTCGAGCTGAATCGTGATTTGACCGACACGCTGGAACTGAGCCTGGGCGCCCGCCTGTTCAAACAGGAGTCGGAAGCCCTGCTGTATGACCAGGCCGAAGGCCAGGACATCCAACGCACAGAAGCGGCGCCCGAAGATGAAGGCATCAGTCCGAAACTGGGTTTGATCTGGCGATTCCGCGACAACATGTCGCTGGTCACCAGTGCTGCACGCGGGTTCCGTTATGGCGGCATCAACATCCTGCCGGCAACCTCGACAGCGCCCAAAACTTACAAGTCCGACTTCCTGTGGAACTACGAACTCGGCCTGAGAACCGACTGGCTGGATAACCGCCTGCAACTTGACCTGACGGCTTTCTATATCGACTGGACCGACTTGCAGATCAGCCAGCTGACTCAGCCCGACGAACTGTTTGTTTATGTCGGCAACGTGGGTGCGGCGCGCAGCCAGGGTGTCGAGCTGGGGATGCGCGCATCCTTGCCCTGGAACATCACCTTGCAGTCTGGCGCCTCGTACACCGATGCACGTACGGCCGTTGTGTTCGAGTCCGCAGACGGCACCGTCCCGCCGGATACACGGCTGCCCGCATCGCCTTACTACAATGGTTTTGTCAGCCTGGCGACCAACGCTCAGTGGGGCCCGGCCTCGTTCAGTGGTGAAATCAATGCCGCCTGGCAAGGCCGTTCAAAAAACAACCTGCAGGGCGAAATCACGCTGCCGGATTACAGCACGATCGGCCTGTCGCTGGCATCGTCGTGGGAAGGCGTCATGCTCGCTCCCGAGCTGCGTCTTAACGTGACCAATCTGCTCAACGAAACAGTTGTGGGCTATGCCAGCGGCGAAGAAGGCGATTATCGCGCGACCTTCATTCAACCACGCACGACAACGCTCACGTTAAACCTGCACTTTTAACAAGCGCACGCATTGTTATCGCAGCGTGAGGCCTGTGGCCGGTCAGCTCAACCGAGCGGCCGCCACGGGCTGATCCGTTAAAACACAATGCGTGCCTCTTGGCGAGTACATTTCGGCAACGCAGCGATTGCAGGCGGTGCAGCCAGAAGCCTGTTGGCTACCGGCTTGCCACTGGCCTATAAGATCGGGGTTGTGAATCAGCACACGGCCCATGG
Organism: Oceanococcus sp.; assembly: GCA_041619315.1. Classification (GTDB taxonomy): domain Bacteria; phylum Pseudomonadota; class Gammaproteobacteria; order Nevskiales; family Oceanococcaceae; genus Oceanococcus. Next base: position 2,167 of record JBFKEC010000322.1, read on the forward strand.
CAATGGCATCAAAGCCGCGATCGCACAGGCGCTCAAGTTGCTCAGGCGCATTGACCCCGCCGAGATAGCACAGCGGCACGCTGACCTGATCTCGAATCTGGCTGGAATACGGCAACAGATACAAGGGCTCAAATGGCTTGCGTGGCTGACGCAAGGCCATAAGCGCGGATAGATATTTGAAGATTCCGCGTGCCGCAGCAGTCATCGACCGCATGGGCAGCGGGCTGCCGAAAATTGTCCACGGCGCTTCGACATTCATGCCGGCAGACAGCACCAGCATATGCGCGCCCGAGCGTTCCAATGATTGGCAAATCTCAATCACCTCGGGCAAAGCATTGCCCTTGGCATGGCCTTCAACAATGCTCAACTTGCACAGCACCGCCATGTCATTGCCAACCGCTTCGAGCACGCGCTGTAGCACCATGTTCGGAAAACGTGCGCGACGCAGCGCATCGCCGCCAAATTCGTCACTGCGATGGTTGTAGGCTGGCGATAGGAACTGGCTGAGCAGATAGCCATGGCCCATGTGGATTTCCAGCGCATCAAAACCAGCATCTCGGGCGGTGCGTGCGGCAGCGCAGAATTGATCGCACAGGCGCTCCATGTCCTGCAGGGTTGCGGCCCGTTTAAACCAGCGCCCGGCCATCACACCGGGCGGATTGAAGCCTCCATCAGCACTAACCGGGCGCGGATGTTCAAGCAGTTGCGGCAGGAAATTGAAGGCCCCGCCGTGGGTGATCTGGGCGCAGGCGGCCGCGCCCTCGGCATGCACCGCCTCGGTCAGACGACGAAACCCGGCAACGCTGTTTTGATTCAAACTGGGCTGATCCACAAACGTGCGCCCATCCGGGCTGATGGCGCAATAGGCCAGCGTGGTCATCCCCACGCCCCCAGCAGCCATGCGCCGATGAAACTCGACCAGATCCGGGGTAATTTCGCCACCAGGCGCCATGCCCTCGTTGGTCGCAGATTTGATTAGACGATTGCGTAAGGTCAGCGGGCCAAGACTCAACGCCTGGAAAGCCTTGCCTTTTATGTCCCGAGTCACAACGCGCTGCC
>JBFKEC010000323.1:0-3201 GCA_041619315.1 Oceanococcus sp.
CGCACTGATCAGTTCACACCACTCACGATTGTCGAGATACCACTGCACGGTCTTGCGCAGCCCGGTTTCGAACGTTTCCTGCGGGGCCCAGCCAAGCTCACGCTGAATTTTGCTCGCGTCGATGGCGTAGCGCATGTCGTGACCGGGCCGATCCTGCACATAGCTGATCTTGTCGGCATGTGGCTGGGCGGCCGGTGCAAGCTCATCGAGCAAGCGGCAGATTTCCAACACCACGTCGATGTTCTTCCACTCATTGTGACCACCGATGTTGTATTCCTCGCCCAATTGGCCGCGCTCCAGCACGGTGAGCAGGGCGCGGGCGTGGTCGTCGACATACAGCCAGTCGCGCACGTTCTCGCCGCCGCCATAAACCGGCAGGGGTTTGCCATCCAGTGCGTTGAGAATCATCAGCGGAATGAGCTTTTCCGGGAACTGGTACGGCCCATAATTGTTGGAGCAGTTGGTGGTCACCACCGGCAGCCCGTAGGTGTGATGCCAGGCCCGGACCAGATGATCCGAGGCGGCCTTGCTGGCTGAATAAGGCGAATTGGGCGCGTAGGCGGTTTGTTCGCTGAACAGACCTTCGTGACCGAGGCTGCCATAGACCTCATCGGTGGAGATGTGGTGAAAACGAAAGGCAGCGCGACGCTCCTGCGCCAGGCTTTCGTAGTAGTCACGCGCCGCTTGCAGCAATTCGAAGGTGCCGACCACATTGGTCTGAATAAACGCTGACGGGCCGTCGATGGAGCGGTCGACATGCGATTCCGCAGCCAGGTGCATGATCGCATCGGGCTGATGCCGCTCAAGAATCTGGCGCACGATCTGGCCATCGCAGATATCGTGAGCTTCAAGCACGTAACGCCCCGATTCCTGCGCGCCGGGCAGCGATTCCAGACTGGCCGCATAGGTCAGCTTGTCCAGATTGACGATGTCATGCGAGGTCTGAGCCAATACATGACGAATCAGGGCCGAGCCGATAAAACCGGCGCCGCCCGTGACCAGAATTTTCATGCTGTGTCCGTTGCAGGCGCCTTTTGGCTGCGCCCTTAGAATTTGCCCGCATTATACGCAGGCCGCCTGTCGGTTCGTATTGACAGTGGGGGATCAGGGTGGTGGACTAGGCGGTCAGCGCTTAACCGATCGGTTAGGCGCTGCTCCCCATGAACACAGGCAGAATCCCCATGAGTGCAGTTGCCCAAGACGCGCACCCCAAATTCGAAAGCGCCATGCAGGCTGACATCCAACGTGTCTTTGCCCTGCAGCAGCAAAAAGCGCTGGCCCTTCGCAGCTCCAACAAAACCGAGCGCGTGGCCAAACTGAAGAAACTGCGCGAGGCGATTCTGTCTCGCCAGGACGCGATCCAGCAGGCTTGCTACGCCGACTTCAAAAAACCGTCCGTGGAAGTGGATCTGGCCGAAATCACCCCGGTGCTGGCCGAGATCAAGCACTCGATCAGCCACATTGGCAAATGGATGCGCGGCGAGAAAGTTTGGCCAACCATGCTGATGTTCGGCACCAAAACCCGCATTCGTCATGAGCCCAAGGGCGTGTCGCTCATCATCGCGCCGTGGAACTACCCGATCAATCTGACCTTGATGCCGCTGGTTTCGGCGATTACCGCCGGCTGCACCGCGATGGTCAAGCCGTCGGAAATGACGCCGCATTGTTCGGCCGTGCTGCGCGACATCATCAGCGATGTGTTCCACGAAGATGAAGTGGCGATGTTTGAAGGCGAGGTGGATGTGTCCACCGCGCTGCTGGAACTGCCGTTTGACCATATCTTCTTCACCGGCAGCCCGGCGGTGGGCAAGGTGGTGATGGCGGCCGCGTCCAAGCACCTGACTTCCGTGACCTTGGAGCTGGGCGGCAAATCGCCGGTCATCGTGGATGAATCCGCTGACATCAAACGCGCCGCACAAAGCGTAATGTGGGGCAAATTCAGCAATTGCGGCCAGACCTGTATCGCACCGGACTATCTGTACGTGCATGAAAGCGTCAAGGATGCGTTCATCAAAGCCTGCCGGGAACAGCTGGAACACGCCTACGGCAAGGACAGCAAGGCCAGCGCGGACTTTGCCCGCGTGGTCAACGCACGCCACTTTGGGCGCATCAAATCCTTGATGGATGAGGCCCTGGACAACGGCGCGACGCTGCTCGCCGGTGGCGACACGGACAGCGACGACAACTTCATCGCGCCGACCCTGATCGGCGACATCCCCGACAACACCCGGATCATGCAAGAGGAAATCTTCGGTCCGGTGCTGCCGATTCTCAGCTTCAGCGACATCAATCAGGTGGTTCAGCGTATCAACGCGGCGCCCAAGCCGCTGGCGCTGTACATCTACACCAAGAACCCACAGCAGGCCGAGCGGGTGCTGGCCCAGACGTCTGCTGGCGGCTCCTGTATCAACAGTTGCGTGGTGCAATATCTGCACATCAACGCGCCGTTTGGCGGGGTCAACAATTCCGGGATTGGCAATTCACACGGAATTTGGGGCTTCAAGGCGTTTTCCCATGAGCGCACCGTGGTCGAGAACAAATTCTCGGTCAGCCTGTGGCTGGCACCGCCGTACAACAACTTCGTCAAACGCATGATTGCGATCACGTTGGCGTCGTTTAAGTAGTCTTCCACGCGCGCGAATGGCCGAGCTCAGGTTTGTGGGCTCTGTCAACGCGTCGCTACGCGATACCCGACGCTTCAGCAGGCTTTGTGGTGTCGGCTCGACAGGGCTTCCTGCCCTGACGAGCCTCGATTCGCCGTCCTGGCGAATCGCCACCAGTCACCTGCAGAAACGCCGGCGCGCTGCCTTTATGAGCCCAAAATCCTGAGCTCGACCACCGACCACCCCATGCGTCTGACGGATTGCGCTGGCGGTTTTGGGCAGATCAAGGAGGAGCGCCGCAACAGGCTTTAGCGACTGAGGGCAATTCGCCAGGACGGCGAATTGAGGTGTGCCGCGACAGGATGTCGCGTCACGCCGACCTCACAAAGCGAAAGCCTGTGGAGGGCATCGCGCCGTCAAGGCGCGACGCGGAGGACACTGCCCAAAACTGGCAGCACAATCCGTTATCCAGCAGCAAGCGGCTCAACCACCGGCCGCCCAATCGCGTAGTAGTAAAAGCCTTCGCGGGCGAGTTCTTCCGGCACCCAAAGATTTCGCCCATCGACCACAACACGGCCTTTGAGGTGACTCTTTAAAG
>JBFKEC010000324.1:0-3195 GCA_041619315.1 Oceanococcus sp.
CAAGCGCCTGGTCATGACTGCTGAAGTGTTTTCCGCACAGCAGGCCCGCGACTGGAATCTGGTCACCGCGTTGGCGGATGACCCGGAGCAGGCCGCGCGCGCGCTGCTGCTCGAAATCGCCCAGCGCTCGCCCGACGCGGTGGCCGCAGCCAAGGGTCTGCTGCATGAGACTTGGCAGGCTGACGACGGCAAGGCATTGGCTGCGGAACGGCGCTGGCAGCGACGCCTGCTGACCGGCGAAAATCAGCGCATTTCGGTCAAGCGCAATCTGGCCGGCTCCGACAAGCCATTCGCACGGCGGCGCATCAAGTCGCTGTAGGGCGGCGGGCCGTTGTGCGGCCCGCAATGTCCAAACAGCCAGGCTAAGCCAGCGGCAGAACCAGACGCAGATCGCAGCGCTGGGCGGCCATGTCGCCACACTCAGGGATAAAACCTGCCCAAGTGTAAAGTTCGCGGGCCTGTTTGAGTACGGTGGCAGTCTCCAGGCTGACCTGGCTAAAACCATGCTCGCGGGCCCAGGCCAGAGCATGACCCAGGCAGGCTCGGCCCAAACCGCGTCCACGCCACGCCGGTGCCAGATACATGCGCCGCAGTTCGGCGTGCTCGGCAGAATGCGGCAACATGGCGCAGGTCGCGACCAGCGCGCCTTGCTGATCGAGCAGCACTTCGAAAAATCCCTTGGCATAGGTGTCTGCCGGGTTCTCAAGATCGCGGTCAATGCCGTCCAGTTCGGGGGCAAGGTTGTACTCGGCCAGGATGTCGAAAACAAACTGGGCCAGCATCGGACCATCGCTGTTTTGGGCGTTGCGGCGGATCAGCTCAAAGTCGGAAAAATCATGACAATCCACGGCTTTGGCCATCCATTTGTGGGGAATGGTTTCAAACAGCGTCTCGCCAGCACCGGTGACCACATAACCGCAGCGCTGGTAGAACGCGACCGCGCTTTGCCGAGCCTGCAGCTTGATCTGGGTGACGCCTCGCCCGCGGGCCAACTGCTCCAGGCGCTGCAGCAAGCGCCGCCCCAGCCCTGTGCCTTGAAAATCAGGATGCACAGCCATGGCGCGGATTTGCGCGTGGCCCTGCCCCAGCCAGTGCAGGCGGCCACAGCCAATCACGGCGCCCGTTTCGTGCTTGGCGATAACATGCTCAATATTTGGCCTGTCCGGCGATTCGAACAGTGCGGGCTGGCCGGGTAACCAGGGTGCGCGCAGCAGATTCCAGCGCAGCGTCTGGTAAGCCGCCCAGTCCTGTTCTGTGTCCGGGCTGGTCAGGGTGATGGAAGAATGGCGCGGTGACACGGCTCGGCAGAGTCCTATACTGAAGAGGTGAACATGCTAGTCGAGATTGTGATGCGTCGCCGGTTGCCTGTGTTGCTGTGTGTTGGAATGCTGGCTGGTTGCAGCAATGGCGGCGGGGCGCAGGTGGTTGCCGTGCAGGCCGCGGTTGCGGACAGCCCTTACGCAGCCGTGCTCGGACCGTGCGCGCGTGAATCCGGCGATCAGCGCAGTTGCAGGCTCAGTGAGCTGCCGCTGCTGGGGATGCAAACCCAGTCGCCAGACAAGGCGGCGGTGATGGCGCGCGTGGCCACGACCCATGCGTGGATGGCGACACGCTTCGAAAGCTTGCTCGACAGCCTGCCTGAAGATCTGCTGGGCCTGATGCGCAGTGTGACCGCGATCATTATCGGCTCGGATGTTCGACCGTCGTTCTACTGGAGCCAGACCGGCGCGATCTATCTCGATCCGGCAGGGTTGTGGCTGAGTGTGGAGGAAAAGCGCACGATTGATCCGCAGCCTGATTACCGTAGTGGTTTCGGTTCCGAGCTGATGCACCGGGTCATCAACCGCTATGTGCTGAACAATCAATACGCCTGGTACGGCTACAGTCTGAGTGACGATTCCGAGCGCACTCTGGCCGACATCCGTTTACCGATGGCGCGCTTGCTGTATCACGAGCTGGCGCATGCCGCAGATTTCCTGCCGGCCGAGCGGATGGCGAGCTTCAATTCAAACTGGACCGTGCTGGAGGCAACGCAGTACGTCGAGAGGCAGTCCTTGCAGGTGTCGCAGGCGCTCGAGGCGCAAGCGCCGCTGGGCTCGCAGATGATGTATGACCTGGCTGGGGTCAATTTCTATGGCCAGGATGCGAGTGCGGCGCAGCGCGCGCTGAACGCATCAGATGTGTCGGCTGAATTCGCTGCCGACGGGGCCAACGACGACTATGCCTACGCCAGTCGTTTCGAAGACGTGGCCATGCTGTTCGAGGAAACCATGATGGCGCTGAATTTTGCGGTTGAGCGCGATGTTGCGGTGGCGCCGGTTCCGGCTGACGACGAACCGCATGTGGTTGACTGGGGGCAGCGTCGCCGGGTCAGCGACCCTCAGGTTATAGCGCGGGCCAAGCTGGTTGCTGAACGCCTGGTGCCGGAGCTTGATGTGGCCACGTTTCTCGACAGCTACGGACCACCCATAGCACTCACCAGCGGCGTCACCTGGAACGGCAATCTGGACCCGGACAATCCGTCCAGTCAAAAGGGCTTGCTGCAGGGTGAACAGATCAACCCGCGCGACGAGGTGCGTTAGTCGGCGGCTCGGCTGATGCCGTGCAGCGGTCAGTCCTGCGGCTTGTCGAGGTAGCGCTGGCTCAGACCGGCATAGGCATCAATGCGGCGGTCACGCAGAAACGGCCAGATCCGGCGCACACTTTCCGCACGCGCCAGGTCGATATCAACACACAGATTGATCGCATCCTCGTTGGCGCGGGCGAGGTATTCGCCCTGCGGGCCGCAAACGAAACTTGAGCCCCAGAACTGCGCGCCCGCGCCACCGGCCGGGTCTGGCTCGTGGCCGACCCGGTTGCAGGCGATCAGCGGCAGGCCGTTGGCCACGGCGTGGCCGCGCTGAACGGTGATCCAGGCATCGCGCTGGCGCGCCTGTTCGTCGGCATCGTCATTCGGGTCCCAGCCTATTGCGGTGGGGTAGATCAACAGCTCGGCGCCGGCCATGGCCATCAGACGTGCGCCTTCCGGGAACCACTGATCCCAGCACACCAGCACGCCAAGCCGTCCCACGCTGGTGTCGATGGGCTGGAAACCCAGATCGCCCGGCGTGAAATAGAATTTTTCGTAGTAGCCCGGATCGTCCGGGATGTGCATCTTGCGATAACGCCCGGCGATGCGCCCGTCGCGTTCGAAAA
>JBFKEC010000325.1:0-3175 GCA_041619315.1 Oceanococcus sp.
AGTTGGCGTGGCTGTCCAGCGGCAGACGCTGCCAGCTCTGTCCGCCGTCGCGGGTACGCAGCACGCGACCTTCCTGCCCCACGGCAAAGCCCAGGCCCTGATCAGTCAGGCGAATCGCCGACAAGGTGGGCGAAATTTCCTGTGCGGAATTGGTCCCAGCAAGCAGCGGCTCCCAGCTGCGCCCTCCGTTGCGGGAACGCATGATGAGAGACAGCTCGCCGCAGACATAGATGGTGCCATCGCTGGTCACCTGCACCCCGTACAGGCTCGGCTCAAACATGCCGCCAAGGCGCCCATCGGGATCATCAAACCAGTCGGCCCATTGCGGCTGCAGGCGTTCCCAGTTGCGACCACCGTCGGGTGAACGCAGCACCGTGCCAAACGCGCCCACGGCGACACTGCGGCCGCGCTCATTGACGTCGACGTCAAACAGGCGCTCCTGAGTTCCGCTGTCCAGCGTTTCCCACTGCCCCGCAACCCGGCGCACGATCACGCCCATCTGTCCGACCGCAATGGCATGCTCCGCAGCACTGGCGACACCGAGCAGCGAAAGCGGCGTGGGTGACGTTTCCGCCTGCCAGTTCATGCCCGCATCGGACGAGCTGAATATGCGCCCGGCAGCGCCCACAACAAGACCGCTGGGGCCATCCATGTCGACCGAGAAAAAGGCGTCGTGGGGCGTGCCCTGATAGCGATAATCATGGCCGCCATCCTGCCCCGCCGATGCCGGGCTTGAGGCAAGCACGGCCAGCAGCAGATACAGCAGCCCCCTGGCCGTCGCACGCGGCCTGAAAATACCATTCATGTGTTGTCTCCTGAATCGGCGCAGGCCAATCTGGCCTGCGCCCGTCGGACTAGACCTGGCCGAGTCTCTGCAGGGCCTGCTGTGTGAAGTAGGTGTCATAGGCCTCTTCACTGTCGCCGTAGAACACGCTGCGATTGCCGCCCGTCACGCTTTCCTGATGCGCGGCACGGCTCATGCGACCGGTCTGCACGTCGTAGGACATGACGTAGACCCACGACCAGATCGGATGGCCACTGGGATCGCGCAGAACCTTGTCGCCATCAACGTACTGGCCAAAACCGGTTTCGAAGTTGACCCAGGGCTTGTCCTGACGGTCAAAGCGGATGTTGCCGCAGTAGATGCAGTTGCGCGCATCGACGTAGGCCAGCCGGCGACCAATGGGCGCACGCGGGTAGTGAATCGGTTTGCTCTCGAGAATGATGACTTCCGGAGCCAGTTCGTATTCCGTGTCGAAGAAGGTTTCACCCCGTCCGCCGCCGTGCGAATTGGGCACCCAGTTTTCGTTCTGCCCATGCCAGCGGGTGTTGAACGCACCCAGCATGGGTTTGCGTTCGACAATCTTGTAATCCCCCCAGGTCAGCATCGGGTCGCCGGCCGCCCACGGGTCGGTCAGGAACCAGGTCACCCCTGGAATCAGCGGCTCAAAGCGCTGGTTGGTCGGGAACTGACGAACCCGGCGGAATTGCGGCAGGTAACCGTACAGATCCGGGAATTTGCTCTGGTCGTAGTACCAGGTCGAAAGGAAGGAACTGCCCGCGACATCCTGCGTGGCCACGAAGTACACGGTCTGAAAGCGCACCAGGTCATCCATGTTGCGGAAGACCTTGCCGTCCATGCGCGCCTGCACCTGCAACTCGGCCCAGATGAACTCGTAGTCGTAGGCCTTTTTGCCATCCGGATCAAACACCGCATCGTTGATCGCATACTGGTTGTAGTCGGCGCGGCCCCAGCTCATGGCCATATTGGCCTGCACTTCCAGCCCGGTCTTGGGGTCGGGGAACGGCAGACCACCAATCCAGTTGCCGCCATTGCTGGAACGCACATTGCCGGTGTCATCGAACACCGCCTTGATGCCATCACGCTGATTGCGCAGGGTGCGCTCGTAATAGTCCTTGGGGAACAGAGCCGTCCAGTCGGTCTGGGTCGGCCGAATTTTGATACGCCGTCCCTGGGTCTTGATCTGTTCGTAGACGATGGGGTCCAGCAGATCCTTTACATGCTCCACGTTCTTGTCGGAAATGATGTCACCGGTGCTGACCTTGCCCTTGGTGATCATGTCCACTGACATGAGTTCGTCGGGATAGGCCTTGGCGATGTCCCCCTCACTGGCGAACAAATTGTTCAGCGGCATCAGCGCACCCGCGCCCAGCCCCAGTGCGGCGTTCTCCATCAGCTTTCGCCGGCCGTAGTTGAAATCGAATTTTTTGACAAACATGCTGTGCTCCTCCGGTGTAAATCTTTTGCTTATGCGGTTGCTATGGCGGCCTTGTCACCAACCAGCGGCGGGTTCTGACGCCCACCATCGAGACTGGAATCCGCGTCGTCCTTAAACAGGCTTAAATCCACGCTTTCCCCGATCAGCAGATCGCCTTTGCCGACGAAACCGGGTTTGATCAGATAGACCAGCAAAGGCAGCACGACCAGCGCCAGCACCATGTTGATCAGCATGATGGCGACCAGCAGCAAGCCCATATCCGCCATGAACTTGAGGTCGGAAAGCAGATACCAGGGGGTGATGCCGATCAGCATGATCGTGGCGGTGAACATGATCGCCTTGCCGGTGGTGGTGAGCGATTTTTCAATCGTTCGCCCCCAGCGCCGTTCCTGGTTGACGTGCTCCTCGCAGATACGCGACAGCAGATAGATGCCGTAGTCGATGCCCACACCAACCCCCAGCACCGCGACCATGACCGAGTTGATGTCCAGACCAATACCCAGCAGATGCATGGTTGCGGTCAGCAGGAAGTTGGACAGATTGACCGGGATCAGCACGATGATCGAGGCCATGAACGAGCGATAGGCGTAGGCCACGATGAAGAAGATGGCAACATTGAGCATGCCCAGAATGAGCCAGTGATAGCGGCTCACCACCAGGTTCATAGCCTGCTGCAGGGCGATGGTTCCGGACGCCAGGCGCACACGGAAATCTTCATGCTCCACGCCGACCGCTTCCACCGCTCGGGCCGCACTGGCCAGGGCCGCATCAACCGTGCTCTGCTTGTTGTCCTTGTACCACAGCGAAATCGTCGAGTTCTGGAAGTTGTAGTCGGTGATGTGCGAGAAATTGACCGGGTTGGAGCCAAAAGTCACCGCATTGCCGGCTGCTGCGACAGCGCGGTCGGTAGGATCCAGCGGATACCACTTGGGATC
>JBFKEC010000326.1:0-3168 GCA_041619315.1 Oceanococcus sp.
CGGCCCTGGGCCCGTGGCCTACTCGCCGGGCCATTGAGCTTCATCTGCAGCTGGCTGTTGATGGCAGGCGCCGCCTTGTATCTGCCAGCCGGGGCTGCCGGGGTCGACAATCTGGTCTTTCCGATCCTGTTGTTTCCACTGCTGTGGAGCTGTCTGTTCCTGTACACCCTGCTGGATGCGCGGCTGGCAAGAGCCTATCTGGTGATTGTCGCGTTGAGCGCGATACACCTCGTCGTGCTGATCCGCCATATGAGCGTGACGTCATGATCAAGCTGTCGCAACAACGCACCCGTGAAGTGCTGGATATACACGGCTGGTCCGGCATTCTGCTCGGCTTGTTGCTGTACGCGGTCATTTGTACCGGCACCATGGCGGTGTTTTCCGATGAGATCAGCAATTGGTCGAGTTCGCTGCATGGTGAGGCCGTGGATGGCTTTGCGCCGGGATTCAACGAGGTGTTTCAGAGCCTCTATCAGGACGTCGATCCGCGCTGGCGCGAAGATATCGATGCATTCGTAGCGCATGGCGGGCGCATTTATCTGCGCTTTGAAGGCGAGCGTGAGCACGCCGGCGGTGAGGCTGAAAAGCATGAACACTACGGCGTCGAATATCAGATCGATGGCAACTCGCTGGAGGTTTTGAAGCGCACCGAAGGTCTTGCCGAGGATCTCTCGGCCGCGCGCGAAGCTGGTGCGCTGGCCGAGTTCTTTGTTGATCTGCATGTGCGTCTGCATCTGCCCAATCCGTGGGGTTTGTTCCTAACGGGCGTGCTGGGGCTGGGCATGATGGTGGCGGCGCTGACCGGCTTTGTCGTGCACCGTCACCTGATCGGGGAAGCGTTCACCATCCGTCGCAACAAGGAAGCACTCTTGCGTGCGCGAGATGCGCATGTGATCGCCGGCACCTGGAGCCTGCCGTTTGCTTTTGTCCTGGCCTTTACCGGAAGTTTTTTCAGTTTTGCCACCAGCGTGGGCTTGCCGGCCATGGCTATGGTCGCGTTTGCCGGGGATCAGGAGCGCGCGGTGGCAGAGTTGTTCAGCCGGCATGAGGCCTACGATGACACCGCAGCGCCGATTGCCAACATCGACAGTCTGTTCGCTGACGCTGCAGAACGCGGAGGCGCGCAGGCCGTATTTGTCTCCATGCACTATGCCGGACGCGCCGATGCTTTTGCCCGCGTGTTCACACGCGCCGAGGAAGGTCATCTGAGCGCGCGAGCGTTTGACTATTCTGCAGCCACTGGCGAGTTTCTTCGTGAGAACCCGGTACTGGTCGGCAAAGCACCTTCGGCGGGCAATGCCGTGGCTTCGCTGATGACACCGCTGCACTTTGGTGACTTCGCCGGTTGGGTATCCAAGGCGGTGTGGTTTGCCCTGGGTTTTGCTGCCGCTTATGTGACCTTGACTGGAATGTTGCTGTGGACATTGCGGCGCGGTGAGCGGCCCGCCTGGCAGCGCATGTCGCGCTTGGTCCACTGGATGGGTTACGGCTTGCCCTGGGCCATGGCAATGACCGCGCACGCATTCTTCTGGGGTCGTGCCGGCGCGATGGGTGTGGGCCAGGTGCAGTGGAGCGTGTTCTGGTCGACAGCTGCCGTTGCGGCCGTGCTGGTTGCGGTAAGCGGAACCGCAGTGGCGCGGCGCTGGATGATTCGTTTGTGTGGCCTGAGCCTATTGCTGTTGCCGCTGAGTCGCTGGCTCTGTGACGGTATGTCTTGGGCAACCGCGTTGCAACACGGGCAGGGCGTGATTGTCAGTGTGGATATGGCCCTGATGATTGCCGGTTTGTTTTGCCTGCGCCCGGCGCGCCGCCGAGCGGCCCAGGCGCGCTCGATCGTTGAGGTGGCGGTATGACGTTGGGGCTGTTGGCTGCGCTGCTGAGTGTGATCCCACTGTGGCTGCTGGCCGGTCGAGACCCCAAGCGTCTACGCGCATTGCGCAAACGTGATGCGCGGCCACATGGACGCAATGTGCGGCTGGGGCTTTTTGTAGCCACGCTGTTGCCGGGGCTTGGCTTGGCGCTTGGTGCCAGTGCGGCTGCGTTTCTGATCTGGTTTGGCGCGGTCATGGTCAGCGGTTGGCTGGTCGCTGAAGTGCGTGCACCGCGTTGGAGCAGTGATTAGTCACGCTCAAACTGTGGCGTGAACACATGCGCGCTGATCATTTCGCAGCACCATTGAAATGAGAATCATTCGCATGATAGAGTGGGGCCACTTGGCGGTTCCCAGCCGGCAAGTATCCTCATCGTGTTCAGCCGGCGCAGCTTACTGCTCCGGCTGTTTTCTATGTCACCGCTTCAGCTGGGGTTCTTTGAGTAGACTTCCAGCGTGCCGAGCGCGCGGCCCTTATCGCTAAGCAGAACCTCGTAAATCCCGTTTTTGTAGGCGTGAAAATGCACCGGAGTGACCGCATCGGCAACCAATTCGGATTGAACGCCGTAGTCGGCGATGGTCAGCTGGTGCTGGGCATCACTGTCAATCATGAGCCGAACATTCATACCCTGAGGGATTCGCAGCTGGGTGCTTCCAAGCACCAGTTCCGCGTCACCGATAAACCATTCCACGTCGACCGTGACCGCGTCTGACGCGGGCGTGGCAGCGGCTTCAACACCGGTGGTTTGATTTGCGAACTGCCATGTCAGAGCTGCACCAGCCACCACAACGGCGCCTAGCAGCGAAGCGATTTTTATATTCATTGTCCCTCGGCCGACGGAATTTCCGCCGCGCATCATTTATTGTTTGTGGGGGGATTGGACCTAATCTGCTCGAAACAATCAACAGTGCATCGCTGAGTGTCGGGTTGCAGTCAACCATTTGGCAGGTTCGACGTTATGTTTTGGCCCGCGTTGTGCTCGTTATGAGAATCCAAAGAATTGATGAATAAACTAGTGCTTGCATTGGCTCTGGTGCTTTCGGCCTGTTCCGTTACGCCCCAGCGCAGCGAGATTCAGCCGCTATTGCCCGAGCAGTTTTCGCCGAGTGGCGAGCAGCTGGTTGCGAGTCTGTGGTGGCAGGCCTGGGAGCAGCCCGAGCTTGAGGCGCTGATCAATCAGGCCTTCGCAGACAGTCCCGACCTGGCGCTTACCGATGCGCGTTTGCGCGCCGCTCAGGCCAGTCTGGCGTCGAGTCGTGCGGGCTTGCTGCCGAGCCTGAATGTGTCCGCCGAGGCC
>JBFKEC010000327.1:0-3165 GCA_041619315.1 Oceanococcus sp.
GCGCGCAAGCATTGATCTTTGCGGATCGCCTGGGGCGTGAACTCGCGCCGCTGTTTCAGGACACGGGCCCGGCCTTGGTTGAGTTGGCCCAGAAGACGCCCTTGCATTATTGCCTGGATGACCTCGCCAGCGCCGGCGTGCGCCGGGCGCTGGTGGTGGTTTCGCACGCCAGCGAAAAGGTTCAGGCCATCCTGGCAGATGGCGAGCCCTGGGGCATGGCGCTGGAATACGTGCTCTCGCGTGGTGAGGAAGCGCCGAACGACCTGCTGCGGCGCTTTCGTGCCCTGCTGGATGAGAGCTTCATTGCGATCCGTGGTGATGTGATGCGCACGCCGATGGTCAAGGAAATACTCGCTGCCAGTGTGGATAGCGGTCATGCGGTGGCCTGTCTCGACGGACACAGTGTCGGTTTGGCGGTGACCAGCGGTGACCCACAGGATCTGGCCGCGCTGGCGTGGCCTTTGCCGTCCTTCAGTGGCCTGGACATGCCGGGCCATCGGTGCAATCCCTTGGCGTCATTGCAGGGGGTGCTGGACGCCAATCTGGATCTGGCCGGTGGGCGCTATCCGGGGCTGGTGTCGGCCGGGCTGATGCAGCAGGACGGTGTGATGGTCGGGCGCCTCAGTCATTTGAACGCGGCCAGCGTGGTCGATCCGCCGGTGTCGCTGGGTGATCACAGCAGTGTGCACCGCAGTGCACGTTTGTATGGCCCCGTGGTGATCGGTGAAAATTGCTTTATCGATCAAGACACACAGGTGCGTGACAGTCTGGTGCTGTCGCACACCTATATTGGCGCCGGTCTGGATGTTAAGGATGCGATTGTCGGCGAAGGACTGCTGGTGCACCCGCGTGATGATTTGAGCCTGCCGATAGATGACCCCCTGTGGGTTGCGCCGATGGCGCCGAACCGGGGGGCGGGGGCAGGGGCGCTGGGCGATCGTCTGCTGGCTGCACTGTTGTTGCTGTTGTCACTGCCACTGTGGTGCATGGCGCTTGTTCTGGCGGGGCTGAGTGATGGGCCTGTCTGGCGGCGCCGTGCGGTTCAGGGCAACCGCCGGGATTTGCGTGGTCAACGGCATGAGTTTCAGCTGCTGGAGTTTCGCGTCAGTCCACCTGTGCTGCGTGCTTTGCCTGGTTTATTGGCCGTGATGTCAGGGCATTTGCGCCTGTTCGGTGCGCGCCCGGCACCTTTGGCCTATGCGCAGGACATGCCTGTCCATCTGGAGTCGCCGCCAGCAGGGTTGGTTGCGCCTTCGGCGCTGGAGCTGGATGCGTCGGCTCCGGTTGAAGAGGTCGAGCTTTTTGAGGTCTGCTTTGCGGCCGAGCGCTCCGTGGCGCGCGAGTTACGTTGCTGGGGGCTGGGGCTGCGCGCCTTGCTGAGTCGCCGCGCCTGGTCGCGCGGCGTGATCGAGGCGGACTAAACACACGATGGAGAAAACAATGCCGCAGGTGCTCATTGTGGGAGGCGGGGGCTACATCGGCTCTCACATGGTGGATATGCTGCAGACCAAGGGTTATGCGGTGACCGTACTGGATGATTTTTCAACCGGTTATCGCGATGCCTTGAATGGTGTTGCGGTGGTTGAAGGCCGGCTTGGTGATGCGGCGCTATTGGACAGCGTGTTTAGTCGTCAATCGATCGATGCGGTGATGCATTTTGCCGCCTACATCGAGGTTGGCGAGTCGGTGCGCGAGCCCGGCAAATATTACGCAAACAATTTTGCTCAGACGCAGGTCTTGCTGGAGGCGATGCGTCGGCATTCGGTCAGCAATTTCATTTTCTCGTCCACGGCAGCGGTTTACGGCATGCCGCATCAGGTGCCCATCGCCGAGGATCACCCGCTGTCGCCGATCAACCCGTATGGTCGAAGCAAACTGGCGGTCGAATGGATGCTGCAGGATTACGCCACCGCTCATGGTCTGCGCTACGCCACGCTGCGTTACTTTAATGCGGCAGGCGCCGATCCGGGCGGGCGTTTAGGCGAGCGTCACGAACCTGAATCCCATCTGATTCCACTGGTGCTGCAAGCGGCTTCGGGCCGGCGCGAGGCGATTACCGTTTTCGGCCGCGATTACGACACCCCGGATGGCACCTGTATTCGCGACTACGTTCATATCGTGGATCTGTGTGCAGCCCATGAGCTGGCTCTGCAGGGCTTGCTGGATGGAGGTCCGGGAGGGGTTTATAACCTGGGCAATGGGCAGGGGTTTTCGGTGCAAGAGGTCATCGACACCGTCAAGCGTGTTACGGGTTGTGAGTTTGCCGTCAGAGACGGTGAGCGCCGGCCAGGCGATCCGGCTCGGCTGGTGGCTGACAGCCGCCGTGCGATGCAGGAGTTGGGCTGGCGTCCGGCCTATGCCGATTTAACCACCATGGTCGAGCACGCCTGGCGCTGGGAGCAAAGGCCGCGCGCTTAGGCCCGGCGCTGGTACCCGCATGGCGCAGGCACATACAGCAGTGGCAAGACCCGCAAGCAGCTTGATCATGCTGGTCAGTTCAAGCTTTGCGGTGCGCGGGCTTGGCGTGGTTTGCGGCTTTGCCATGCATGTCATTCTGTCCCGAACCCTGGGCGCAGAAGGTGCCGGGCTGTTCTATCTTGGGCTGACCGTGATGATGGCTGGAGCAGCCATAGGAAAGTTTGGTCTGGATACGGCGCTCATGCGTTTTGGTGGCAGCGCCTACAAGCTCGGGAATCTGTCCGAGGTGCGCGGGCTGTATCGTCAGGCCTGCCTGATAGCACTGTTCATGGCGCTGGCTGTGACAGCCTTGCTGTTACCGGCCAGCGCATGGTTGTCTGACACCGTATTCGGCAATTCCGAGCTGAGGCCAGTCATGATGTGGCTGGCTCTGGCGATAGCACCGTTCAGCTTGATCTGGATCCAGTCCGGCGTGCTCAAGGCGGTCGATCGCGCCGTGGCCGCAACCTGGGTCGAGTCGGCCATGTTGCCCTTGCTGATGGCGCTGTTCGCGATCGCTCTGGCGTATTTGGGGCTGCTCACGCCCGAGCGGGCTGCAATCAGCTATCTCGCAGTAACGGCTTTGGTGTGTCTGGCCGGCAGCTGGATCTTCCAGCGTGGTGCGGGCGCGCAAGGGCCGCGTCATCTCCGCTCCTGGCGCCATCTGCTCAGCGCAGCGTTTCCGTTGGCCCTGATTGATGGCATGAA
>JBFKEC010000328.1:0-3137 GCA_041619315.1 Oceanococcus sp.
CGGGCCAGAGCGCGGGCTTTTGCGGCGCGTCCACGTTGTGTCATGGGCCGTGGTTTGCGTGGGTCGATGTACGTCATGCGTGCTGTTTTGATTTATATCCCCGCAGCAAGCATAAGCGCTGGCGTGATGGTGACCAAATGAAAAAAGCCCGCGTTATGCGGGCTTTTCGTTTGAGGCTCTGTGTGTCTAGTCCTCGAGTGCGTGGCGGATGGTTGGCTTGTTGGCAAGGCCGCGGTCGATTTCGATGACCTGACGCTCGCGCAGCTTGGGATCCACGTTGTTCGCGTCATGGTAGAACTGCTCGTACCACTGGCGATTCTGGTAGATCGGGCCATCGCCGTCGCACAGCATGGGGTTGTCCACGCGCACCTTGTTGTGCCAGATCTCGACATCTTCCGAGAATGCCTTGTTGGTCAGGTCAACATAGCCCTGCACCATCTCATTGCACTGCTCGTCGGTCATGCCCGGGAATTTCTTGACCAGCACGCCAAAGCGCAGCTCAAAGCTGTCCTTGTCGATCGGCGTATGCGAATTCATCAGCAGCGACTCCACCGGCATGCCGTTCATTTCGCCAAACATGTGGGTGATCTGATACGCCGGGCCGAAATAGGTCGCCACGGTGGTCAGATAATTGCCCTTGCCACCCAGTCGTTCGTTCTCGCCGACCATAATCTGGGTCGCTTTGTGACCTTCGAAGATGTTGGTGAAATAAATCACATCGGTTGAACCGTGGACCGGGATGAAGTGGGCCATGTCGGCAATGTTGTCGACCAGTTCGCGACAATTGATGTCGATTTTCCATTTGACCACGGACCAGTCGGCCCATTCGGGATCATTGACCTGGGCAATTTCGGGAATTGCCTGTTCTTCGATCGGGGGCTTGCCTTCGGGGTCATTCCACACGAACAGGAATTTGCTCGCCTCGCAGGTTGGCCAGGTTTTGATGCGTGCCTTGGGAGGCACGCGCTTGGCATAGGGGATGCCGCCGCAGGAGCCGTCACCATTCCATTTCCAGGCGTGGAATCGACACACGATGGAGTCGCCTTCGATCTGGCCCAGGGAGAGGTCGGCGCCCATGTGCGGACACCACGCTTCAACTGCGTTCAACTGACCGCTTTCACCCTGAAACACGACCATGCGGGTGCCGAAGATGTCCAGACGGTGCAGTTCACCGTTCTTGTAATCCTGCGCCAGGCCCAGGCAGTGCCAGCCGCGGGCAAAGCGCTCGGGCGGTGCCTTGGCCTGAATTTCGTGCAGAGGCGTGATGGTTGAGGGCGATTTGATGACAGCGGCCATGGCGGAATTCCTTGAATACAGGTGCTCAGTGTCGGTGTGAGGGAGGGGTTTTTGCTTCGTCCATTTGAACGACTAGAACTCGGCGCGCAAATCGAGGCCGTAGGTTCTCGGCTCATTCCACAACACAGCCCGGTCGGCATGCGGGACATTGTCGATGGCGCTGATCTCGTGATCGCTGTCGAGCACATTGCGCACCCACAGACCCGCGCTGACCTGCCAGTCGCCCAGTCGGCTTGGGCTGGCACCCAGATATACGTTGAGCAGATCGAAGGCGGGCAGGTCGACAGGCGCACCGGCATTGGCACCGCCTTCGCGAGCGCTGGTGTACTGATAGCCCAGATTGAGGCGCAGGCTGGTGCGCTGCAGATGGGCAAACGTCCAGTCGATGTTGGCGGTCAGCGCGTGTTCCGGTGCGGAGTTGAATTGATAACGCTCGGCGATATTGTCGCCGCTGACCACATCGGTGACCTGGGTGATTTCGGCGTTGAGATAGGCGTAGCTGGCATCCAGGCGCAGATCCCGCGTGAGTGCCAGAGTGCCATCCAGTTCGCCACCCCACATGCGCGCCTGGCCTGCATTGGTGGTTTTGGTGTCGGACACCGTGCCGGACAGAATGAAGTTGATCTGCATGTCGTCATAGTCGGTATAGAACAGACTGGTGTTGAGGCGCAGCCTGCGCTGTAGCCACAGGCTCTTCAGGCCCGCCTCCCAGCTGCGCACTTTCTCTTTGTCGAAGCCGTCGCCAAAGCCAAAGCCGTATTCATTGTCGCTGTCGGCATGCGGGTCGCGGGTGTTGAAACCACCGCTTTTGTAGGCCTCGACGTATTTGGCGTAGAGGTTGCTGTCGTCGCTGAAGTCGAAGGCGGCAATCAGCGAAAAAGAGTGATCGCTGAAGCTGATCTCGCCGGGCACACGATCGAAGCTGTCCGAACCAGCCAGCGACACGTTGTCCAGAATCAGATCGGTCAGCGCATTGCCGGGAATGGGTAGAGGATTGCCCAGGTCCAGCGCAATCCCCTGGCCGCCCTGATTGATTTCCAGGAAGGTCGGCGCGCGCTTGCTCTTGCGGGCAAATCGGTCATCACGGGAATAGCGGTAGCCCAGCGTCAGGTGCAGGCGCTGATCCCAGTGCTGCGGGGTCCAGGTGGCCTGGCCGAACAGGGCCGCCGACTGGTTTTCGATCTCATTGAAAATTTCGCTGAACGCGACCAGACGTGGCCCCAGTGTGCTGACCAGTTCGCCCAGCCCCGGTGTTGTGGCCAGCGGGTTCACCGCTGCGCTGAACTGATGCATGATCGGTTGCCAGTCCTCGACTGCGGATTCCTCGAAGTAGAACAACCCGGCCACATAGTCGATGGCACCGCCGGCGCTGGAGCCCAAAATCTGCAGTTCATGCGTCCACTGGTCCTGGGCGACATAGGGGATGACCAGTGGCGTCGGACCACCTTGCAGGCTGGTGGCAGCCGGGCCGTCGTAGCCATGCGTGTCGAGGCGGTAGCGGGTCGAGCCGGCGCCGCCGCCCAGATCCGTGTAGAACGATTCCATCAGGTCGCGGTAGGCCCCGATGTACTTCACATCGAAGTGATTAAATGCGCGTTGCACGGTCAGCGCATGGCCGTTGATCACGGTGGAGGATTCCTCCAGCGGCATGCCGGTGGCCAGAGCCGCCAAACGACGGTTGCTGTAGATGCTGTTGGCCTGTGCTTCGCGCTTGATCAGTTCAACCTGACCCTTGTCCCCTTCGGGCGTGAGCACGGCTTGATACTGATAATTGTAGAAATCAATTTCGCTGCGATCGAAGCTGTAGTCGACGGTCCAGTGCGCGCCGGCCAGCCAACGCA
>JBFKEC010000329.1:0-3130 GCA_041619315.1 Oceanococcus sp.
CCAGCCGAGTCCAAATCGGGAACGGCGCCGCTGGCCAGCGGATTGCTCAATCGCATCCGTTCGTTGCGACGCCTGGTCACGGGCTGACGCCGGAAGGTGTAAGGCTAGAGCAGGGCGCGCGTCTGCTGCGAGACCGGAGCTTGCAGCATCGCAGTCAGGCCATCTTCCAGATTGGCGACATATAGCGCCGTCATGTGCTTGATGTCGGCGCCGGGCGGGGCGGTGTCGCGCAAGCGTGAATGTTCAGCCAGCCCATGTGTCAGAAAAACGCCAAGCATGATGCCGCGGTGGAATTTCACGCTGGGCGTGAGTGTGCCCAGTTGCTGATCCAGTGCCTGGGCGATGCGTTCGACCGAATGTATGCGCAGCGTTGGCGCGTTCAGATGCAGTGCAGCCATGGTATGAGTAATCACCAGATGGGCACTGAAGCGGACAAAGTCTGCCCCGCCGTCCGGGTCATCCAGCTTTTCCACCATCGGTAGCATCACCGCGCGCAGCACTTTGCGCAGGTTCAGTTCGCCCGCCGCTTCATATTCATCAAGCAGCTGATCGCGACGTTTGGCGACCGGTGGTTCGTGCTTGTCCAATATGGCCTGGAGCAAGCCTTCCTTGCTGCCGAAGTGATAGTGGGTGGCGTTCTTGTTGCGTTGCCCCGCCGCCTTGTTGATGTCATTGAGCGAGACACCTTCAATGCCGCGTTCGGCAAACAGCCTGACCGCCACCTGAATGATTTTGTTCCGGGTTGCCGCGCTGCGCTCTGTCCGGGCCGGGTTTTTTCGGCTAGTCATTTATATCCGCCACCAGTGCATCTGGGCATGATATTGAAATTGTCCTGCGGCTGCCGATATTACGGGCGTGCAGAGGATGCCGGACAGGGTGTTGCTGCGTTGTGCGGTGGCGGTTTTCCGGCGCGGGCGCAGACATTGCCACTTGAAAAATAAGGAGATGGCCTTA
The DNA here is from genome assembly GCA_041619315.1 of Oceanococcus sp. GTDB lineage: Bacteria > Pseudomonadota > Gammaproteobacteria > Nevskiales > Oceanococcaceae > Oceanococcus. Next base: position 955 of record JBFKEC010000329.1, read on the forward strand.
ATATCTGTTTCAGGAAGTAAGGAGATGTCCTTAAATGAATCAGAATTCCGCGTTGTCGCGTTTTGAGTCCTTTTCTGTTCGTCACGCCATCGGTTTGGGCATTGCGTTCCTGGCGGTGGTGTTTGCTGCGGCGGGTGTTGGCGTGCTGCGCGCCTGTCACGCTGACAATGCTGAACAGCTGTTCGGCCATGCTGTGGTGATGGCTGCGCCCGCACAACGATGAGCACGTTTATGGCGTTTTAGTGAAGCGGTGACGGAATGCTGTCACGGCCCGGAGTTTGCACGATGCGGCGCAGGCTTTCCGTCGGACGTACAGGGTGTCCCAGCATCTCACCGCCAATTCGTTAAAACGCTATCTGACGACTCCGGGTCTGGGCGCTGCCGCGCTGCTGATGACCCTGCTTGGGATGATGGTTATCCCGATGCCGCCGGTGTTGCTGGACCTTCTGTTCAGCTTCAACATCGCCCTGTCGATCACCATACTTCTTGCTGTCGTCTATGTGCGCCGGCCGCTGGAATTTTCTGTATTTCCGACCATTCTTCTGGTCGTTACGCTGTTGCGTTTGTCGCTCAATGTGGCGTCCACACGCGTGGTGCTGCTGCATGGGCATGAGGGCAGTGGCGCTGCCGGCCGTGTCATCGAGGCCTTCGGCGAATTCGTAATTGGCGGCAACTACGCGGTGGGTCTGGTCGTGTTCGCGATCCTGACCATCATCAATTTCGTGGTTGTGACCAAGGGTGCCGAACGCATTTCCGAGGTGTCGGCCCGCTTCACCCTGGATGCCATGCCGGGCAAGCAGATGGCCATTGATGCCGATCTGAATGCGGGTTTGCTGAGCAACGATGAAGCCCGCGCGCGGCGCGAAGAAGTGCGTGACGAAGCGGACTTTTACGGGTCCATGGATGGCGCGTCCAAGTTCGTACGCGGCGATGCATTGGCGGGTTTATTGATTCTGTTCATCAACCTGATTGGTGGGCTGATTATTGGCCTGGCCCAGCATGGACTGAGCCTGGCCGATGCGGGCAAAACCTACAGTCTGCTGACCATTGGTGACGGGCTGGTAGCCCAGCTCCCGGGCCTGATGCTGTCCACTGCGGTGGCCATACTGGTGACCCGCATGTCGCAGGCCCAGGATGTTGGCGAGCAAGTGATGGGGCAGCTGTTTGGCTCGCCGCGGGCGCTGGCCATCAGCGCCACCATGCTGCTGGTCATGGGCGTAATTCCCGGCATGCCGAATATGCCCTTTTTGTTGCTTGCTGCGGCCAGTGCCGCGCTGGCCTGGTGGCGTATGCGTCAGCCGGTCGGGGGCGAGACTGCCGACACCGACGAGCAGCACGCCTTGAGCGAGCCTGAGCCGCCGGCTGAGGTGGGTTGGCACGATGTCGAAACCGAAGATCCGCTCGGCCTGGAATTGGGTTATCGCCTGATTCCGCTGGTCGATAGCCGCCAGGGTGGCGATCTGATGAGCCGGATCAAGGCGGTGCGGCGCAAGCTGACCAAAGATCTGGGTTTTCTGGTGCCTGCCGTGCACATCCGTGATCGGCTGGACCTGGCGCCCACCGAGTATCGCGTGACCCTGTATGGCAGCACGCTGGCGCGGGTGACTTTGCATCAGGGCCGCGAGCTGGCCTTGTCGTCTGGGCAGGCATTTGGCGAACTCGACGGGATCAAGACCACCGATCCGGTATTCGGATTGGATGCTTGGTGGATCGAGCCGGCGCAGCGTGCGGCGGCTCAGGCCCAGGGCTTTACGGTTGTTGACCCGGCCAGCGTAGTGGCGACCCATTTGTCGCACCTGATTCAGCAGCACGCGGCGGAGCTGTTCGGTCACGACGATGCCCAGCAACTGCTTGATCGCCTGGCCGAAAACGTGCCGCGCCTGGTTGATGATCTGGTGCCCAAGAAACTGCCGCTGGCGAGCCTGGTGCGGGTCATTCAGAACCTGCTGGGCGAGGGCATACCGGTGAAGAATATGCGTGGCGTGCTCGAGGCGCTGGCCGAAGTCGCCGCGCCGGATGCCGGTGTGGATATTTTGACGGCCGCGGCGCGCCGCGCGTTGCGCCGTCAGATTCTTGAAAACATTGCTCCACAGATTGATGAATTGCCGGTGATGACACTGGAACCATCTCTGGAACGGATGTTGCACGACGCGGCCAGGAACGACGTGATGGAGCC
>JBFKEC010000330.1:0-3127 GCA_041619315.1 Oceanococcus sp.
CACCCCACTGGGATTCACCGTGGTTTGACTGCGGTAGTAATGTTCCTTGATGTAGTCGATATCCACGGTATCGGCAATGCCGGGCTGCTGATACAAATCGCGCAGATAACCCCACAGCGCCGGGTAATCGCGAATCTCGCGCAGATTGCATTTGAAGTGGCCGACATACACCGCATCAAAACGCACCAGCGTGGTAAACAAACGCCAGTCCGCTTCGCTGATGCTGCTGCCTGCCAGATAGCGCTGCTCACTCAGCCGTACTTCCAGTTCATCCAGCGCGGCAAACAGATCATTCACCGCCTCATCATAGGCTGCCTGACTGGTCGCGAAACCGGCTCGGTATACCCCGTTATTGATGCGCGGATAGATCCATTCATTGAGTTCATCAATCGCGCCGCGTTGAGCTTGCGGGTACAGATCCAGCGTGTTGCCACCCACCGCATTGAACGCATCATTGAGCATGCGGATGATCTCGGCCGACTCGTTGTTGACGATGGTGTCGCGCTGTTTGTCCCACAACACCGGCACGGTAACCCGACCACTGTAATCCGGATCGGCGCGGGTGTAGATCTGATGCAGAAACTGCGCCTGATTGACCTCATCAGCCACGACCCCGCGACCGGGTTCGAAGGTCCAGCCCTGCTCGCCCATATGAGCATTGACCACCGACATCGAGATCACATCCTCAAGCCCCTTGAGCTTACGGTAGATGATTGCGCGGTGAGCCCAGGGACAGGCCCAGGACACGTACAGGTGGTAGCGCCCGGGCTGGGCAGCAAAACCACCCTCGCCGCTGGGCCCGGCACGCCCGTCGGGCGTTACCCAGTTGCGAAACTGTGATTCCGAGCGGACGAATTTTCCGCCGGTGCGCTTGGTGTCATACCACTGATCGTGCCATTTACCGTTTATCAGCAAACCCATGATTTTTCCTTGTGCGATGAATCGGTAACCGAGGGCGCAAACAACCGCCCCGGTCCTGCCCTTTATGCGTGGCCGGCTGCGTGGACAACTGGCTTGCGCCGAGCATCCAGCGACCACGGCCCGGCCCCATGCAAGGTCAGCATGAGCAGACCGCCGGCAAGCCCAACGTTTTTCCACAACAGTATCGTCTGCATCTGATCACTCGGATCAAAGTGGAAAATCACCGCTGCAAGCAAAGAAAAACCAGCCAGCAGCAAAGCCGCAATGCGGGTCTGAAAACCGCCCATCAGGGCCAGCCCACCACCCAGTTCCAATGCAATAACCAGGGGCAGCAAGAACCCGGGCACCCCCATCGCCTGCATATAACCCTGGGTGGCTTCATAGGCGCTGATTTTTGAAGCGCCGGCAATCACGAATATCGCGGCGAGAAAGACCCGCGCGCCCAGATCGGTGAGGTTGAAAAGGTGTTTCATGACATGGCCCCTGGCTGAAAAGAATGTGTGCGGACATATTCAGACAAACAACCACAGCAATAAACAGCACATTTGTGAACTCATTGTTCTTATAATCGCAACAATGGACACCTTGCATGCGATGCGCATTTTCGTGCGCGTTGTTGACGCCGGCAGCATCACCGCTGCGGCCGATCAACTCAATCTGGCCAAGTCGGCGGCTTCTCGCCGCCTGAGCGAACTGGAAGAGCATTTGCAGGTTCGCCTGCTCAACCGCACCACCCGGCGCATGACGCTGACCGACCCCGGGCGCAGTTTCTATCAGCGCGCCCAGCGCATGCTGGATGATCTGGCTGAGGCCGAAGCCGAAGCACGCGGCGTCGCCAGCCAGGTGTCTGGCCGGCTGCGCCTGGCCGCGCCGCTGTCGTTCGGCCTGCGCCAACTTGCCCCGGCCATCACCGCATTCGCCCAGCAGTACCCGCAGGTGGATATCGACATCGACCTGAATGACCGCCCGGTTGATTTGATTGGCGAAGGCTTTGATCTGGCCATACGTATCGCCAATCTGGACAGTTCCGGTCTGGTTGCGCGCAAGCTCACCACCATTCGCCATGTGCTGTGCGCCAGCCCCAACTACTGGCAGCAACATGGCTGGCCGCAGCATCCGGATGAGCTTGGCCAGCAGGCCATGCTGCGCTATGCCAATAGCGCCAGTCAGGGCTGGCGCTGGACCAGCGCCCAGGGAGATCATGGTGAACTGCGCCTGAAAACGCGCTTGCAGGCCAACAATGGCGATTTTCTGTTGCAGGCCGCAGAGCAAGGATTGGGCTTGCTGATACAACCCACCTTCATTGCCAACGACGCGATTGTTGAAGGTCGCTTGCAGGCGGCCTTGCTGAACTACCACTGGAAAGAATTGCACGCCTATGCGGTTTATCCACCAAACCGCCACCTGCCGGCCCGGGTTCGCCATCTGATTGATTTTCTGGCCCGGCGCTTTGGTGATGCCCCACCCTGGGATGCGTGCTTGCGCACACAGCCCGCAACGTGATCAAGTGTCGCCAGACTTTTCAAGGCAGAACACCATGAACACCCATCCCATAGACACTTGGCATCATCTGGTTGAAAGCGCAAACCCACGCGGCCTGAGCACTTTGCTGGCCGACGATGCGGTGTTTCATTCGCCGGTTGTGCATACCCCACAGCGCGGCAAAGCCCTGACTCAGGCTTATCTGTCCGCAGCCTTTATGGTTCTGTTCAACGACCACTTCCGTTATGTCCGCGAAATTCGCGGCGCATCGGATGCGTTACTCGAATTCGAAACCCAGATTGATGGCATCGTGATCAATGGCGTGGACATCATTCACTGGAACGAAGCCGGTCAGATTGACGATTTCAAAGTCATGGTCCGGCCGCTCAAGGCAATCCATCTGATCCATGAAAAGATGGCAGCCATGCTCGCCGCAAGGGCCCAGGCCAGCGCCTGATCGGCGCCGCGATCAGGCCGCCTCGGCAACATCACCGACCACATCGGCAAGCTGCGCAACGGCCTGCTGGAAACGACAAGCCTCGCCCGCATCCTGGCGCAAATAGGTGTTGATGCGTGGCCAGTGAGCAATCGCATCATCGACCTGCTGATCACTGCCGCGCGCGTAAGCGCCCAGCCGGATCATGTCCTGATTGCGCCGATAGGCCGAGTACAAATGGCGCAGACGCACCGCGTCGTCACGCTGCTGCGGACTTTGCAGATCGCG
>JBFKEC010000331.1:0-3108 GCA_041619315.1 Oceanococcus sp.
GCTGGACGCAGCCAGCCAGGCCCATGCGCGCATGGAGTCCGGCGAGCACATCGGCAAACTGGTATTGCAACTGCGCCAGGATCAGAACTAGGCGCGGCCGGCCACGCAAAATGCATTGCGTTTTGCGTGGCATTTTGCGAATTCCCTCTGCCCGCGCTCACCAGAATCAGACTTTTATTTTTATATTCAGCATCATGGATAAGATTTTCGTATGGAATGGTTGTTGCGTTACCAGCCTGCAAACCTGAACCCATGAGCCCCTATGAATTTGAACAAGTCCGCACTCATCCTGATCGGCTTTCAGAACGATTACTTCGCCAACGACGGCATTCTTCACAGCGTGATTGAGGAATCGGCCCAGGTCAGCAATGCGCTGGGCAATACCATCAAATTGCTCGACATGCGTGGTGATGATTTCGGTCTGGTGGTATCGACCCCGATCATCTTCTCGCCAGATTACCGCGAACTCGACAACCCGGTTGGCATCCTCAAAGCCATTGTCGACGTCGGTGCGTTTCAGGCCACCCAACCTGGCAGTCAGACCATCCCGCAACTCGAACGCTTCAGTGACCTGATCACGGAAATTCCCGGCAAGCGCGGACTGAATGCTTTTTCCAACACGGCCCTAGAAGAAACCCTGCGCAAACACGGCATCGAACATGTGGTGCTGGCCGGCGCCGTGACTTCAATCTGTATCGATTCAACCGGCCGCCATGCGGCTGATCTGGGCTTTGAAGTCAGCGTGCTGTCCGACTGCACCACCGGACGCACCGTGTTCGAACAGAATTTTTACTGCGACAACGTGTTCCCGCTATACGCAAATGTGATCAGCGCCAGCCACATCATAGAAACCACGCTGGCCGCATGAACAAAAGCCTGCATACCTATCCAGGGCCGCTGAATCAGCGGCCTTTTTTTTGCCCATCGGCCGGATTGCAGACAATCCCATTGGCAATTCGCAACGCGCTTTACGACACAGCACGAATGACGCCTGTGGCGGCACCCGAAAAATCCATACGAATTCAATACAAACAACGGCTTGCGACATCATTTCTACGGCATGGCGCTTGCAGATGCAGGACACAGTGCGGCGCCAACGGCGTGAGCCTGAACAGGAGATCACATGTCCACAAACAAACCGACCGCATCCGCAGCCCGCGACTCCGTCATTTTGGTGGTAGATGACAGCTGGCCGGAGCGCGCGCGCCTAAAAGTCACACTGCAGCGCATGGGCCACAAGGTCTACGAGGCCAGCGACGGCCACAGCGCTCTGGAGATGAGCCGGGCCGTACGTCCTGACATCATCATCAGTGACTGGGTCATGCCCGGCATGAATGGTCTGGATCTGTGCCACGCGCTGCAGGCCGATCATCACCAGAACGCGCACATCATGATGCTCACCGGGCGTCAGGCCACGGCGGACATCATTGCCGGGATCGATGCCGGGGCTGACGACTTTCACACCAAACCGATCGCATCCGATGAACTGCGCGCACGCATACAAGCGGTGTTAAGACGGCGTCAGCGCAGCCAGCCGTCAGTTCCCGCGCGCTGAAGGCCGCACGCCACCACGGCGCCAACACGTAACACCGCGCCGCCCAGCCTGGTCAAGCTGAGCGTTTAGCGTGACGCCGCCACCCGTTGATCAATCAGCTCGGCAGCCTGCTCGCACAAGCCGACCAACTCGCCGATATCATCAACAACCGAATTTTCGCCAGCGCGGCCGCGCTGCTCGACCTGGGCGGCAAGATCGGCGACACCGTTCAAACCCAGCGTCCGGGTCGTGGACTTGAGACTATGAGCCAGTTCAGCCAACTGGGCTACGTCGGCCTGACGACAGGCCTCATTCAGCAATTCAATTTTGCCATGCAGCTCGACACCGAACTGCTCCAGGATCATCGGAAACATGTCGTCTCCGACATCCCGCTTAAGCGTGGCCAGCGCTTGTTCATCGATCATGTGTGTTCCTCCGTCCTGGCGGGCATTTCGCTGCGGTTATTCATGCGTGGCTCCAGCCAGCGATACAAACAGCCAAGCAGGACCTTGCGCTCCAGCGGCTTGGTCAGATAATCATTCATGCCGACCTCCAGAAAACGTTCCTTGTCGCCCTGCATGGCGTTGGCCGTCAGGGCAATAACCGGCAGCGCGTCGCGCGTGAAACGCTGGCGCAGCTCGCGGGTTGCGGCCACGCCATCCATCTCCGGCATGAAGATGTCCATCAGCACCAGGTCATAAGGCTGTTTGTCCAGTGCATTCAGCGCCTCCTGACCGTTATTGACCACGTCAACCTGATAGCCGGTGTTTTGCAACATGGCGCGGATCACCAACTGATTGGTCGGCGAATCCTCAGCCAGCAGGACCCGCACGCTGGGCCAGCCAAGTGTGTTGGGCAGATCAACCGGGGTGATCTGTGAGGTGGTTTCATCTGCACGTGGCGCCTGGCCCAGCGGCAGGGCCAGATCTATGCGGAAACAGGCGCCCTGCCCCGGCTTGCCCTGTGCCTGGATACTGCCACCCATCAGTTCGACCAGACGCTTGCTGATGGCAAGGCCAAGCCCTGTGCCGGAAAACCTGCGATCAGGATCGGCATCGAGCTGATCAAACGGCGTGAACAAGCGTTCGGCCTGGGCTGGATCAAAGCCGATACCGGTGTCAATCACCTCAAGGGTCAGCGGTACCGTTTTATCGATCACGCCGTTGATCGACAGCCGCAAGGTGACAGAACCGCTATCAGTGAACTTGATCGCATTGCTGAGCAGGTTCAACAGAATCTGACGCAAGCGCGCCTCATCGCCAATCAGCGCACAGGCACGCAGGCACACGTCCCAATCCACATCCAGCCTCAGCCCCTTGCTGTCTGCCTGGGCGCGTACAAGATCGACTGCGCCATCGATCAGACCAGCCAGCTGGAAATCATTGGCCTCAAGCTCAAGCTTGTCCGCTTCCATCTTGCTGATATCAAGAATTTCGTTGAGCAGGCCGAGCAGGTGATGGGCCGAATCGCTGGCGGTCTTGACGTAACTGGCCTGCTCCGCACTGAGGGCCGGGTCGCCACCGAGCACGCTGAGCAGACCGATCACGCCATTGAGCGGTGTCCGCACTTCGTGA
>JBFKEC010000332.1:0-3061 GCA_041619315.1 Oceanococcus sp.
ACGAATTCGCCGCCGATTTTGCCGATGACTTCGCCGACGACTTTGCCGACGAATACGCCCAGAACGACACCGGCATCACCGCCTCAAGCTACTGGTACAACAGCTTTGCCCTGCAGGACGTGAAGCAGATTCACGACTACCTGGACAACCTGCCGGAAACTGGCAAGGTCCTGTCCATGGCCACCACCATGGAGCTGATCACCCTGCTCAACCATGGTGATGCCCCAGACGATTTCACCCTGTCGATCATGCACGGTCGCCTGCCGCCAACGATCAAACAGCAGCTGTTCGATCCTTACATGGCGGAAGATGGCAATCAGCTGCGCTTTTCGATTCGGGTGATCGACTCCGACCAGAATCTGCGTCGCGATGCCCTGCTCAAGAAAGTGCGCAAAGATCTGGTGGAACAGTTCGATCTGAAACCCGAGCAGATTCATCTGGCCGGCGCACTGGTGCTGTACAACAATGTGCTGCAAAGCCTGTTCGAATCACAGATTCTGACCCTGTCGGCCGTGTTTGCTGCGATCGTGCTGATGCTGTGGTTTTTGTTCCGCTCGCCGCGTCTGGCCCTGATTGGTGTGCTGCCGACGGTGTTCGCGGCCAGCATGATTCTGGGTCTGATGGGCTGGCTGAACATTCCGCTGGATATCATGACCATCACCATCGCCGCGATCACCATCGGCATCGGGGTCGACAACACGATTCACTACACCCACCGTTTCCAGGACGAGATCCACGCCGGCGTGGAACGCTGGCAGGCTATGATCAATACCCATGGCAGTGTCGGTCGGGCGATCTATCTGACCTCGATCATCGTGACCCTGGGCTTTTCCATACTGGCCTTGTCCAATTTCGTGCCGATCGTGCTGTTCGGCCTGTTCACCGGCCTGGCCATGCTGCTGGCCCTGATCGCCAATCTGACCTTGCTGCCACTGCTGCTGGTCAAGCTTGGCCCCAAGGCATAGGCGAAGCGCAAAGCCCCGCGTCCCTGCCGCATAACCATAAAACCCACTTATGAACCTGACTTCGACCCTGTCCGCCGCAATCACCAACTTTGAGCTGCCCGAGCCTCTCGGCTTTGGTCGCGTAACCGGCCCTGCGATGTTCGTGGCGGACTACATCGACGGCGCGTGGCAGGCGGGTGAGCTGATGGTTTATGAGCCCATCGCCCTGAATCCGGCGGCGACCTCGCTGCAGTTTGCCCAGCAGTGCTTTGAAGGGCTCAAGGCGTTCTGGGTTGAACAGGACGAACCCGCCCTGTTCCGCCCCGATGAGAACGCCAGGCGCATGTCACGCTCGGCCGAGCGACTGTGCATGCCCGAAGTCCCGCACGCGCTGTTCCTGCAGGGTGTAAAAGCCGTGACTCAGGCAATGAAACCCTTAATCCCGCGCAACAGCGGTGAATCCCTGTATCTGCGCCCGATGCTATATGGCATGGATACGCAATACCCGCTGGCCGGTTCGGACAACTTCCGCTTCGCCATCGTGTGCAGCCCATCGGCGGCCTATTTCGCAAAACCCATACGGGTGCTGGTCGAACGTGAAGCCTGTCGCGCCGCTGTCGGCGGCACCGGCGATGTCAAAGCTGGCGGCAACTACGCAAGTTCCATTCAGGCCACCCGACGTTGCATCGAGCGTGGCTATGATCAGCCGTTGTGGCTGGATCCGATCGAACGCCGCACGATTGAAGAGCTCTCGGCCATGAACATCTGCGCAATCATCGATGGCGCTGTGCATTCACCGGCCCTGAATGGCACGATCCTGCCCGGCATCACCCGCGCCACCTTGCTCACGCTGGCTGAAGACTTGGGCATGCACGCGGTCGAGCGCCCAATAGATGTCAACGAATTGCTCAACGACATCGAAAGTGGTCGTTGCTCTGAACTGTTCGCCTGCGGCACGGCTGCCATCGTCAACCCGATTAGCGTGCTGGCCGACGGCGAGCGCATTACCCAATTGCGTGATGTTGATGCGTGTGCGGCGCGCTTCAAGGCCGCCCTGCTGGATATTCAGGAAGGGCGTGCAGCTGACCCACGCGCGTGGATGACCTGCAGCGCGAACTGAACGCCAAACCGCGCAGCAAGCGCCGAGTTCTTCAGCCCAACGCAAAGCGGGCCCACCCGACAGAGCCTTGAGCATGTGGGGCAAGCGATTTGATCAGGCCACGTTGTCGAGCTGCAGTTCCAGCGCCTGGGCCAGCCGAATCAGCTTCTGAAAGCGCGGCTGCCCGCTGGCTCGAGAACTCAGGCCGGCAAGCAGGGCCTGAACCCGACGCAGCAAGCGCCAGTTCGGTCCCTCACGCTGCATCATCTGCAGCATGGCCTGGGCCGCATTGAGATTGATCACGATATTGTCAGGCATGGCCTGAGCCGCCTGCAGCAGCATTGAGACAGCGCCCTTGATATCGCCCTTGCGCGACAGGGCCACAGCCTCGTTGTTAAGCCGGATCACATCCGCGCGCTCTGCATCGATAAGCTGAGCGCCTTGTTCGGCCATGTCCGCCTGCTCGAATATTTCACGGGCCTGATCGAGCAGACCATCATTGTCGTGATTGCTGCGCACCACCTGACGGACCAGATCAGAGGCCACCTCGGTTCGGCCACAGGCCATACAACTCTCGGCCAGCATCATGCGTTGCTGTGCACTGAGCACCTGCGCATGCTCCTTGAGCAGTTGCTCGGCCCTGACCACGGCCGCAGTCTGAGCCTTGGTATTGCCCATGGCTTGCTCCACGTTGGCCTCGACCACCGCCATCTGCAATCGTATCTCCGGGTCCGCCTGGGCATAGCTGCGATGCATGCGTGACAGCGTTTTTCCGGCCAGCTCGGCTTCGCCAGACCGGACTTGCGCACGGGCCAGCCCGGCGAAATCCTCGGGCCCGGAAAATGCCGAATGCCGGCCCTCGCGTATGACCTGACCATAGGCTTGCTTGGCAAGCTCCAGGTTGTCGTTTTGCAAGGCCGCTTCGGCTAGCGCGCGCTGACGCCGTGGACTCTTGGGCGACAGCGCCACAGCCTGGGCCAGGGTCGCCTCCGCCTGTGCACTATCGCCCTGCCGGGCA
>JBFKEC010000333.1:0-3046 GCA_041619315.1 Oceanococcus sp.
AGCCAACGGACGGGCTTTCACCGCATTGCCGAAGTGCTTGTACACCGCAGCCTGGGTGTAGGTGCCTTCCGGGCCGAGATAGGCCACTTCAAGCGGCGATTCCAGCGACAGGCAGGCCGACATGATTTCGCGCATCACCCGAACGATGCTCTGATCGGTCAGCGGGCCCATGTTGCGTTCGATCACACGCCGTAGCACTTCAGCCTCACGCGAGGGCCGATAGCAATCGGCACCATCGCCCATATCGGCCTTGATCCGCGCCACGTCCTGAGCGATCAGAGCACGCTCGCTGATCATCGCCTGAATCTGCTCGTCCAGCGTATCAATCCGCTGGCGAGCATTCTGCAGCTTGTCGTCACTCACGCCGTTACCCGCTTTCAGACGTCTTTGGGTGCAAGCAGTCGTACGGTCAGCACACCGTCGATGGCGCGCAGTTCATCGATAATCTCAGCTGGCGGCTGCGAATCGGTATCGACCAACGTGTAGGCCAGTTCGCCACGCGATTTGTTGAGCAGATCAACGATGTTGATGTTGTGCTTACCCAGCAGACTGGAAATCTGACCGACCATGTTGGGCACGTTGGCATTGACGATGCACAGACGCCACAGCGTGCCCGACAGCGGCAGTTGCGCTTCGGGGAAATTCACCGAATTGCGCACGTTGCCGGTTTCCAGGTAATCGCGAACCTGATCCGCAACCATCACCGCGCAGTTGTCTTCCGCCTCACCGGTGGAGGCACCCAGGTGCGGCAACGCAATGACCTTCTCATGGCAACGCAGACGATTGGTCGGGAAATCGGTCACGAACGAGGCCAGCTTGCCTGCGTTGAGTGCCTCTTCAACCGCTGCTTCATCAACAACACCGCCACGGGCGAAGTTCATCAGCACGGTGGTTTTCTTGACCAGGCGCAGACGCTCGGCATTGACCAGGTTGCGCGTGGCGTCAATCAGCGGCACGTGCAGGGTGATGAAGTCCGAGCGCGACAGCAGATCGTCTACTGAACTGGCCTGCTCAACACCAGCATCCAGGGCCCAGGCATTGGTTACGGTGATGCTCGGGTCGTAGCCCAGCACGCGCATGCCCAGAGCCTGAGCCGCGTTGGCAACCTTGACCCCAATGGCGCCAAGACCAATAACACCCAGGGTGCGACCAGGCAGTTCGTAGCCAGCGTATTTTTTCTTGCCCGCCTCGACCTGCTTCTCGACTTCCTCGTCGCTGCCGTCCAGGGCGCGCACATAGTCATAGGCCTGGCACACGTTTCGCGCGGCGATCAACATCCCGGTAACGACCAGTTCCTTGACCGCATTGGCGTTTGCACCCGGCGCATTGAACACCGGCACACCGGCCTCGCTCATGCGCTGCACCGGAATGTTGTTGGTGCCTGCACCGGCGCGGCCGATCGCTTTGACGCTGGCCGGAATATCCATGTCGTGCATTTTGTACGAGCGAAGGATGATGGCATCTGGCGTGGACATGTCCGAGGCCACTTCGTAGCTGTCACGCGAGAAGCGCTCAAGACCGACGACGGAGATATTGTTCAGAGTGAGGATTTTGTACATGGGCTTGCGTTTTCCATATCCGCAAAAGTTTATGATTTCAACGCCTTGCAGGACTTATCCAGAAATCACTTAAATTATTTGGCCGGCGCCTGGCGCCGGCCACGGTCGCATCAGGCCTGACGGCGCGCGAAGTCGATCATGAACTGAATCAACGCATCCACGCCGCTTTCAGGCATGGCGTTGTAGATCGAGGCGCGCATGCCACCCACCGAACGATGGCCCTTGAGCGTGCTCAGGCCGGCCGCTTCGGCCTGCTTGAGAAACTCACCGTCGAGCGCATCATCGGCCAGAGTGAACGGCACGTTCATCCACGAGCGCGACATCGGGTCGACCGGGTTGGCGTAGAAGTCGAGCTCGTCAATGGTTGCGTACAAACGCGCGGCCTTACGCTCGTTGATTTCGGCCATGGCCTCAAGCCCACCCTGCTGCTTGATCCACTTGAACACCTCACCGGCGACATACCAGGTGAAGCACGGCGGGGTGTTGAGCATGGAGTCAGCCGCAGCCTGCTGAGCATAGTTCAGCACCATCGGGCACTGCGCACTGGCGCGGTCGAGCAGATCCTCACGCACGATCACAATGACCATGCCAGCCGGGCCCACATTCTTCTGTGCGCCGGCATAGATCAGCCCAAATTTGGACACATCAATCGGGCGAGACAGAAAGGTCGAGGAAAAATCAGCGACCAGCGGCACATCACCGCTTTCCGGAATCCAGTGATATTCCACCCCTTCGATGGTTTCGTTCGGGGTGTAATGCAGATAGGCCGCATCTTCACGGGTTTGCCAGCTGGCCGGATCAGGAATGCTGGTGAAGGCGCCTTCAGGCTGGGCCACGGTTTTGGCGTCGCAGAACTTGGCACCTTCCTTGACGGCTTTTTTGCCCCAACTGCCGGTGACCACGTAATCGGCGCTGGTTTTGTCACCCAGCAGGTTCATGGGGATGCCGGCAAACTGCCCGGCGGCGCCCCCCTGCAGGAACAGCACCTTGTAATTGGACGGAATCGCAAGCAGCTCACGCAGATTGGCCTCGGCCAGTTCGGCAATCGAGACGAACGCCTTGCCGCGATGGCTCATTTCCATCACTGACATGCCGCTGCCCTGCCAGTCCAGCAAATCCTGCTGAACCTGCGTCAAAACCGCTTCCGGCAGCGCTGCCGGACCTGCGCTGAAGTTGTAAACCCTGCTCATAACTGTCTTCGTGTGGGGGTCGGGGGAAACCCGACGATGACTGAATTGTGTTTCGTTTATGCGTCGTCGTTCGAACCGCTTTCGACGTCTTCGCCAGCATCTTCACCAGCGTCTTCGTCTCCACTGTCGGCAAGCTCGGCAGCAATCCGATCCAGACCTACCAGTTGGCTGTCACGCAAGGAAATCAGTTTGACCCCCTGGGTGTTGCGGCTGAGTACGGAAATTTCATGGACACGGGTACGCACCAGCTGACCGCTGTTGGCAATCAGCATGATTTCATCATCGGCACAGACCTGA
>JBFKEC010000334.1:0-2996 GCA_041619315.1 Oceanococcus sp.
GTCGCGGAAAATATAGTCGCCTTTGCTGCCGCTGCTGGCGTCGTTGTCTTTTTCAAAATGGGCGTGCGGGAAAGCCGTTGCACGAATGCGGTTGAATTCGGTTTCGCAGTGCTGTTCCAGCGTTTCGCCGACCATTTTGGTCGAGAGCCTGGCTTTCATGTCGCGCAGGCGTTCGATCGCCTCGTCACGATCCTTGATCTGGGTTTCGTATTTGTCCTTGAGCGCTTTTTCGGCCAGTTCCTTTTCCAGCGCGGCGCGGTCTAGGTTATTGCGCAGCGTGTCACGTTCCTTTTCAACCGCGCTGACGGCCTGGCTGAGCGCAAGCTTCTGATTGGTTGCGCTGGCTTCAAGTGCGGCTTTGAGTTGCTGGATCTCGGCATCCTTGCGCGCTTCGGTTTGCTGGAGCTGCTGGCGCAGGGTTGCTTCGGTGAGCTTGGTTGCTGCTTCTTTGTCGTGCTGAGCCTGGGCCAAGGCTGAAGCCAGTTTGTCCCGTTCGCGTTCAATCGCCTTTAAGGCTTCGCTGACCGCCAGTTTGCGTTCAACGCTTTCGCCTTCAAGTTTGGCTTTCAGGGCCTGGATTTCGTTGTCTTTGGCTGCTGCGGTTTTGTGCAATTCGTTGCTCAGGGTTTGTTTGGCAATCTCGACCGCGTTTTGCTTGTCCTTCTCGGCCAGCTCCAGTCGCTCGTGCAATTGCTTATCGAATTCGCTGTTGCGCACCTGCTTCAGGATCTCCGCATAACCAGATTCGTCGACCTTGAAAGCTTTGTTGCAATGGGGGCAGATGATGTCATTCATGCGTGTGCTGTCCTCAATTATTGGTGCCGTGATTGCCGATTATGATGCCAATGCGCTGGTTAATTGCTTACGCAAATAGTGGCCCCGGCAGGGCGGATCTTTTATGACCAGGCGCTGATACGAATAGGTGGCGATTCGGGCTGCGCAATGTCTGTCCAAGTGAATACTTTAGCGCTGGTGAAGGGCAAGGCGCGCGTGCGGTTTACGACTGTGGGTGGGTACTTGCGGTGTTAAGCGCATAAAGTCGACCAACGGTCATGTTCTGATTATGATGGGCTTCTGGAAAGAGGCTGTTTTCGGCCCTGAACACTACGGATAGCGTGATCACACATGGATGAGCTTTGTCAGCAGCGTATCGGTTTGAAACTCAAGTCGAGTTTTGCGCCAATTTTGGCGTCCACCTTGGCCACGCTGGTCTTGACCGCCTGCAACGTGTCGGGTGGCAGAGATGATGCGCAGTCGCCGGTAGACAACGACAACGACGGTGTGGTTGACGGCGTGCTAGGCAAATACGACCTGTACAACCAGTGCTGGGTGATGCAGGCCGATGGCGCCTATGTCGTGCGCAGTGGTGAGGGCTTTAGTGCCAGCGGCTCCAGCGCTGACGATGCTGAAAAGTTTTATATGCGTGCCGCCAATCTGGCGCGCTACCTGTTCTACACGCCGGATGAGATGTTGCTGACGGCCAGTGGTGCGACGGTGACCACAGTGGCGCAATCTGCGCCCGAAGACGGTTCTGACTGGACCTTTAGCGAAGCGGGCAATGCGCTGAACGCGGCCACCCTGGAAGGCATGCTGGCTGTTGCCAGTGATGGCAGCCTGGTTTTGGGTGATGAGCCCGCGCAGCTTACGTTCGAGCCGGCGAGCGGCTGCGCTGAGTATCCGGAAATGCCGTTGGCCGTGATTGGCAATACCTTCAAGGGCAATGTGAACGAGCCTGTGCTGGGCTTTGCCGAGGTCCACACCCATATGGCAATGGGCAGTGAGATGTCGGATGGCAGTCGCGAGGTGGGCCCGTCTGCCGGTGGTGTGATGTATGGCCACGCGGTTAATCGCTTCGGTGTGACCGAGGCACTCAAGAACTGTGCGCAGGTCCATGGCCCTAACGGTATTGCCTCGCTCGAAGCGCTGATTCTTGATTTGTCACCAGGCGACACGCATAGCACTGAGGGTTGGCCCAGCTTCGTCGATTGGCCATACAGCGATTCCCAGACCCATCAGCAGATGTACTGGCGTTGGGTGGAGCGTGCCTGGATGGCGGGTCTGCGTTTGATGACGGTTCATGCCACGAATATCGAAGCGCTTTGCAACGTTTCTCTGCTGACCGGCGGCGATCGTGATCTGGATTTAACGGACACCGAATGCCGCGACATGCCGGTGGGCGTGGCCCAGGTCGAATATCTGTACGACATCCAGGACTACATTGATGCCCAGTTTGGTGGTCCGGGCAAGGGCTTCTTCCGCATCGTCGGCAGCCCCACCGAGGCGCGCGAGGTGATTGCTGACGGCAAGATGGCCGTTGTGCCGGGGATGGAGTTTTCCAATATTTTCGGGTGCAACGTCACGTTCCTGCCGGACGGTAGCGAGATTTCCTCGTGTACGCGTGAGCAGATTGACTCGGAAATTGACCGGATCTGGGATCTTGGCGTGCGCCAGGTGTTCCCATTCCACGACGTGGACAGCGCGCTGGGCGGCGCCGGCTTGTTCTCGAACATTATCGAGTTGGTCAATTTTGCCGGGACCGGACGCTTCTGGGAGACCTATGACTGTGCCGACGGTGGTGAAGGTGACAGCTATTTTTACAATGCAGGGTTGAAGTCATTGGTTGAACCCTTGCCGTTAGGTGGTGACCCCATAACCGACTTGTTGCTGGAATTGACGCAGGGGCTGACGCCAACGTTGAAAGGTGGGCGTCAGTGCAATCTGCGGACGGTCACCGATCTGGGCATCTACGCCATCGACAAGATGATGAAGAAGGGTTTTGTCATCGACATCGACCATGCCGAGATCCGCAGCAAGCAGATCATGCTCGACTATTCGGCAATCACTGAGCCGGCTTATCCCATGGTTTCGGGGCATGGTGCTCAGGGTGGTCTGAGCAATGCACAGGCGCAGCAGCTGATTGCGCAGGGCGGGATCATCTACCCGATTAATCAGAACGGCAAAGGTCACGTCGATTTCCTGGCACGGCTGAAAGAGCA
>JBFKEC010000335.1:0-2995 GCA_041619315.1 Oceanococcus sp.
GGCCAAGGAAGCCGAAGAAGCGGCTTCGCAGTTGAGCGAGGCTCAGGGCTAGCTTGATTGCCACTGCGGGGAAAACTGCAATGGATTCTGCGGCAGTGTGGGTGCTGGCCTAGGCTATGGCTAAAGACGCGGACACATCCGGGCGGCGGGCTTTTCGTGTGGCTTTGGCCGCACTGGCGGTCACCGCCATTTTGCTGGCGGTGCTGCTCAGCTTGTTTGGTGATCGACTCAAGCTGCGCGGACCGCTGGCGGATCCTGCGCTGAGTTACCAGCGCACCCTGGAACAATTGCATATGCCCAATGGGCAGTGGCTTTCCGGCTTCCCGTCTTATGCGTCGTTCAGCATTCCCTTGCCGCGAGACGTTGATGTAGAACGAGCCGAAGTGCGTTTACGCCTGAGCACGGACTTGAGTGAAAAAGCGGTGGCGATACTCAAGATCAGTGTGAATGGGCAACGTGCGCATGAAATGGTGCTGCAAGCGGGCCAGACGGACTACCTCTTTCACTTTCCGGTGACGGCCAATTTGCAGCGTCAACGCTACATTCGGGTCGGGCTGGCACTGGATGGTGAGGTCGGCGATATCGTCTGCAAAGATGACGAAATCGAAGGTGCTGTGGTTTTTGTCCGCCCCGATTCCGCTATTGATGTCACGCTCAAACAGCCGGTTTACAGCGTGCGTGATGCGATGGTGCTGCTGCCGCGCGATGTTGTCATCGCGTTGCCCGAGGTGACAGACACGGCTGGCTGGTTGAACACGGCCACGGCTCTGGGGGTTCAGCTCAGCCATATGGGCCACGATGTGACCTTTGGGCAGCTTGCTCATGTGCGCAAACTGTTGCAACAGCATGATCAACAAGGCCTGATTATGCTGGGTGATCAGCCGACGCTTGGGCGCAGCGGGTTGGCCTTCAGCCCCGAGGGCCTGGCGCTGTCGGTTGCGGAGCAGGACTCCACCGCGGCCAGTACGCCGGCGGCTGAGTATCGGCCTGACGTGTTTGCCCAGGGATTCGATGGTCGCATGGTGCTTGCTGTGACCGCACAGCAGCCGCACCTGGTACGGGAAATCTTCAGCAACCCATTGCGCAGTTTGGCCACGCTCAGCGCCGTGCAGCCGAACCGTATGCAGGGTGTGCGTTCCACCTTGGGGCGTGACCACATCCCGCTGGAATCATTGGGCGTGGATACCAGCGTGCAGCAAGTATCGACCCGGCGTAAATGGTCGGTGGATTACGCTGTTGCAGACATGCCTGGGTCGCGTATTCCTGCGCAGCTGCGATTCGGCATGCGGCTGCCGGTGTCGCATGAGGATGTCGTGAATATCGTCAGTGTGGTGCTGAATGATCACTTGATCGCCAGCCGTACCATCGAAGATGGCGATGAGCACATCATGGATTTTGACCTGCCGCGAGCCCACCAGAAGTTGCGTAACCGGCTGGAAATCAGCCTTTATCGTCATCGCGACGAAGGTGGCTGTGATCATGACAAAGCACGGCTGCCAGTCCAGATTTCATCGCGTTCTGCTTTGATCCTGGGAAGTGCAGAGCCTGACACTGTCGCCAGTTTCATGGATATGCCGCGTGAATTCAGCGCCGGGCCTGAAGTGCTGGTGCCTCAAAGCTATGCGCAGACCGATGGCGCCGATGTGCTCAATACGCTGCTTCCGGTGCTTGCAGAGTTCCTGCCATTTCGCGCAGAACCTCAGGTGCGCCTGCTGGATCCAGCCTTAACTGATGTGCCGATCAAGCCGTATTTCGCCTATCAATTTGTGCCGCCCGGTACCGGCGCAGTGGTTTATCAATCGTTAAAAAGCGCAGGTGGTCAACGCATTGTTATTGATGGTGAAGGGCGGCGCGTGGTGCAGGATATGGATCTGGTCAACAAGGCGGTGGCGGTGGAGCGCGTGGTCAGTCGTGAACTGATTGACGAGGAACGCGAGGTTTACCGTTACACCCACGGCCTGATCGTCAGTCGTAGCCGTGAACTGCCTGCTGCCGTACACGCTGATTTTGGCCACGAAAATGTCGTGGTATTGCCTGATCGCGATGATGCGGTGGAAGTGTTCAAGAACGGGCTGGTGCCAATGCGTCGTGATGTGCGTACACCCGTCGATGGCCCGTATTACAAACTGCAGCCCTGAGCGAAAGCGCGGTCTAGTCCCACTCCGCATAGAGGTCTACGGGCTGGGGAGGTGCGGGAACCAGGCCGAGCCGGTCTGCAAAGGTCCAGCGCGAGTAGATTTGAAAGCGATTGGCGTCGTAGAACTCGGAGCGTTGTACGCGCACTTGTGCACCCAAATACATGCGCGAACTGATGCGATGTTCCAGGCGACCTTCCAGTTGATACGACAGCGTGTTGCTTGAGTTGGCGGATTTCGCGAGGTGGTAGGGCGCATCCTCATGACGTTGCGAATAGGTCGCCGCGCCAGACAGGGCATACGACCAGCGCGGGTTGATGCGGCCGTGTAGTTGCACCGGCAGACTCACTGCCAAATAGCGTTGCGGGCTGAAATAGTCTGCGTGCTCCAGGGCAACCTCTTCCAGATTGCGACTGTAGCGCAAGGCCATGACATTGAGCCCGATGCGGGCTTGCAGATCGCTGGTGTCGGCCAGCCGCCGATATATACCACCCTGAATGGCGTAACGCTGATTGTCGGCGACGCCCGTGCCGCCCAGATGATGCGCCTGGAGATTGCCCCAACTTCCCCACTGGCCACCCAACTCACGACTGATGCTGAGTTTGAGGCCGCTGGCCAGCACGCCGCCCCAGCTGCCAGAGCGGTGCGGCACAGGCAATCCGCTATAGGCCAGCACGCTGTTGGTCTGCACCCTTCGGCTGAGAGCCAGGCGCCAGCTCAGACGCCCGATCTTTCCTGCGGTTGAGACCCCGCCGGTGGTGCGTCGCTGGCGAAAACCTACCGCGCTGGTGCCAATGTCGGCACGCCAGTGCTTGCGTTCCCAGCCCACACCGACCGCCAGTCCCTGGTCGTGCGCGCTA
>JBFKEC010000336.1:0-2986 GCA_041619315.1 Oceanococcus sp.
AGACACAGACGCGGGTCTTTAAGCACCAAGCGCGCATCGCGCGCCAACCAGGCCCGCAGCAGACACATGGCGCGTTTGTGCCATGCGTCGAACACCACCTGCTGTTGAGCAGCTTCGATGGGCCGATCATCGGCCCAGTGGCGCCCAAGCTCGGTCAGGATGCGATTGTTCGCGCGAACCAGTGCACGTGGCTCGGAATAACCTTCCGGGTTGTCAGCGTTGGCGCTTAACGCCTGGCCAGGAACCTGGAACCCGCAGGTTTCAACCATGCGGGTTGCCAGTGAGGTGCCGCTGCGGTGCATGCCGAGCACAAATACAACGCTGGCTCGGCTTGTATTCACCGCGTCAGCTGGCAATGCGTGGCGTGCTCAACGCGGCTCGACAAACCACCACATGCCATCACGTTTGACCCAGGTGCCATTGGAATAGGTCGACAGTTCAATCATCTGACTGCCAAACCCGGATGTGAGCGACCAGACTTGCATCTGAACCTTGGCCACTTCACCGCTGTCCGCAATCTCGACTTTGGTGACCTCAGCCCGTTCACGTTTGATCTGGCTTGCATACTGACCGGCGTGATGACGTTGATCAAATGAGGTGCGATAACTGGGTGTGGCGTAGCTGTAGACCTTGGCCAGATCCATGGCAATCAGGGCGTCGTACCGTTCCTGGCTGCGCACACGCAGTTGTTCTTCATCACTCATGCCAACATAGGGGTTGGCTTGTTCCGTACTGGATTTGGTGCTCTGACCACAGCCGCCGATGACAAACATCAGCGGCACGACCAGAAGCAGAAACAGTTTATTGATTGTCTGGCTCATCGGTGCTGTCTGTTGAGTGGGTTGGTGAGGGGCTTGTATCACTGGCAACATCGGCTGTTGGTTGCGGGCTGCGTTTTGATTGTATAAAGGATTCCGGTTTGGCCTGTTTGACCAATTCCTTTATCACCTGGTTCATTGCATCCAGATTCAATGAATCCAAAGTCGGATACGCATCTGAGCGCAGCTTTTCAATTTTGGAATCGAACAGCTCCTTGCGCTTGCTTTCGATCAATGACTCACGCACGTCGTCGTAGGGCAGTGTCTGGCCCGGAATGATTTCCAGCAGCTTGATCAGATGCGTACCAAAACGGGTGCGTACAGGCTTGGACACATCACCTTCATTGATCAGGTCAAACGCCGCAGAGGTGAATTTGGGCACGTACGGGCCCTCTTCCAGCGCCGGCTCGGTCAACTCTCCACCTTCTTGCGCATTGGAGCGGTCGGCTGAATATTTTGCCGCCAGGGCTGCGAATTCTTCACCAGCATCAAGTTGTTCGTAGATGTCATCCACACGCTCTGCGAGGGTTTTCACCTCACATGGGCAATCGTATTGGTCCTTGAGCAGGATGTGAGCCACACGACGGGCTTCTTTGTGGGTAAACAGGTGCAGATTGTTCTGGTAATACTCAAAGGCCAGTTCATCCAGAACTTCGTCCGACGGGTACTCCATGTCGGCCTTGAGCTTTTCGACCAGCCCCGTAATCAGAATCTGGCGATTGGCACGGGCGATGCGTTCGCGCACCAGTGGATCCTGATCGATACCGATCGCACGGGCGTGTTCGGCCAGCACCCGATCGGAATGATAGTCCAGCGCAATTTCCTGCTGTATGGCGGGTTTGTCAACCATATGATGCAGTTCGCTGTAGCCACGTGCCGACAAATAGGCGTGGTAGTCGTCGGTGGTCAACGCGGTCGCCGACAAGTTGTCGTCCGCTGACACCGTTGGCGCCGCTGAGGCAGCCATATCACGGTCAGTTCCACTGCAGGCAGTGAGCAACAGTGCAAGCAAAAAGGGAGCGTAGCGCAAGGTCATAGGACTCAAATCTAAGGGGCAGACATAAAAAAAGCACCGCCGGCGAGCCAGCGGTGCTTGTTCCAGATCAGACCGATCCGGCCTTGCGGCCGGACCGGGCACCATCATGTGATGGTTTTAGTTGGTTACGCGAACGTAGCCGTGATCCAGGGTGCTGGCGTAGTTGGAGGCTGCCGAAGCATTGCCCAGGCTACGCACTTTCAGGTTGAAGCCAATAACCGGCAGGCCCATCAGGTTGCCAGCGTCGGTCGGCAGACCGGTAGGCGTGGCCGGAGCACCAAAGCTGGTGGTCGGGTTGCCGGTGGACAGGTCCATCAGCATCCAGCCGTTAACCGGGTTGCCGGTGATGCCGGTGGTGTCAACGTCGACACGGTTGGCAGCAGCCATGGCAGCAGCACTGGTGAAGGCCGATTTGCCGTTGAAGGTGACGATGGTCATTTCATGGCACAGCTCGTCAAACACGGTGGTTTCCGGCAGCTGCGGCGAAATGATCACACCAGCAGGCGGCGCGGTGGCAGTCTGCTCAGCACGGTCATACGGCTGGAAGGTGATGGTGTGGCAAGCCGAAGCGGTCGGCGTACCAGCCCATGCATTTTCGTACGGCGGAAGCGGCAGTTCCTTGGCGGCTTCAAAAGCCGGGGTACCACCACCGTTGTACGGGCCAGCAATCGGATCAAACATAGCCAGGGTCGGCGTGTCGTTGGTCGAGGTCGGAGCCGAATCGGTACGCCAGTCAACCAGAGCTTCCAGACGTTCCGGAGCCAGAGCAGTCTGGATCGATTCGTTGGTGGTGATGCCCAGATCCAGGTCAACGCCGTCGACGTAGTACTGCTTGGTCGGCTGAGTCACAATCCAGTCGGTGGTGACACCGGCAGCACTGTTGTCGGCCCATTCGTTGACGATGAACTGACGCTGAATGGTTGCGGAGATCGCATCGGCGCCACGAAGAACGCTAGCACCCGGAGCCATGCTCACGTAGTACGGAGTGGCAACGACCGGCGCATTCAACTGGTCATCCCAAGCGTTGGCTACAACCGGGAAAGCATCGTTCAGAGTCGGCTCAAGGAAAGCCTGACGCTGCTGTTCAGCAATCAGGTTGCCACAGCTGTTCGAAGCACCACCGTAGGCGGAC
>JBFKEC010000337.1:0-2956 GCA_041619315.1 Oceanococcus sp.
CTCAAAGCGTGGCCAGCCCAAAGCCAGCGCGGCCGACAGCCCCACCGCAGACCACAGCGAGAAACGCCCGCCCACCCAGTCCCACATGGCAAAGGTCTGATCGGCAGGAATGCCGAATTCAACGGCTTTGTCTACTGCTGCGGTGACCGCCAGGCACTGCCTGGACACATCACCACCGCCCGCAACCAGCCACTCACGCACATGCTGAGCAACCAGTTGAGTTTCCAGTGTGGTAAACGATTTCGATGCGATCACACATAGACAGCGACGCGGATCGAGGGCGCGTAGACGCGCATTCAGATCGGCCGCGTCCGGATTGCCCAGAAAGTGACCACGCAGACCATCCTCCTGCGGCGACAAACCCGCCAAAGCCTGGACCACCAGCCGCGGGCCCAAGTCAGATCCGCCGATCCCGATGTTGATGACATCGGTGTAGGGCTCGCCGTCTGCGTTGCAGATCCGACCGGCCAGCACGTCATCGACAAGCTGGCGCATACGCCGCTGTTCGGCCACCACCTGCGCATGCACTTCGGCACCGCAGCGATCACTGCGTAGGGCCGCATGCAGAACGGCGCGACCTTCGCTTTGGTTGAGAATTTCGCCGCGGCACATGGCCGCCATGGCGGCCGGCAGGCCGCACACTTCGGCCAGAGCGACAAGGTCAGACATGACCGCCGCATCAAGCCTCTGGCGTGCGTAGTCCAGACGCAGAGGGCCGGCCTCTAGGGCGAGTGCGGCACGCGCCTGGGCATCGCCATCAATAACTTGCCCGAGATGTAGTTTTTGCCAGCGCGCAGCGTGCTCACGCAGAATCTGCGTGGTCGGCGTATTGCTGACATGCAACATCAGCTTTAGCTCAGCGGCACATCAGGCAGCTTGAACCGGGATGGTGTTGCGGGTGTGGGTGACGTGGTTAGCTTCATCCAGGTACACCAGCTTGGGCTTGTGCACCTCAGCTTCGGCATTGCTCATGCCGACATAGGCACAGATGATGACGCGATCGCCCACCCGTGCTTTGTGCGCGGCAGCACCATTAACCGAGATGATGCGCGAACCTGCCTCAGCACGAATGGCATAGGTTTCAAAACGTTCGCCGTTGCCCAGATTGTAAATCTGAATTTGCTCGTACTCACGAATGCCGGCCGCATCGAGCAGATCGCCATCAATCGCGCAGGAACCTTCGTAATCCAGCTCTGCGTGGGTAACGCAGGCGCGATGCAATTTGGCCTTCAACAAGTTAACTTGCATGACGAACCTCTAGAATTCTATATATTTCAGCGACTTACGCTGATTTCAAAGCGCGTGAGCGCAAAACGAACCGGCGATTTTAACGGCCATTGCCTAGCCTATCAAGCCGAACTCAAGTCCACAGTAACATTGTCAATCAAACGCGTGCCATCCAGCGTGGCCGCACACAGCACCACGAATTGCTGCGTTGCGTCATCAGGCCTGTCCAGTTCGGCCTGACGCACCTGGAAGAATTGCGTGTTCAGACCAGCTTCGTCGATGCGTTTGCGCCCGCAAGCCTCGATCTGAGAAAAGTCGCGACTCCCGCCGCGCAATGCCTCTGCGGCCTGACACAGGCTGGCGTATATCACCTCGGCTTGCGCACGTTGCGCATCGCCGAGATAGGCATTGCGTGAACTCATGGCCAGTCCGCCGGGCTCACGCAAGGTCGGCATGCCGACAATATCAACCGGAACATGCAAGTCGCGGACCATGCGCCGAATGATCGCAAGTTGCTGATAATCCTTGAGTCCGAATACCGCACAATCGGGCTGAACCAGATTGAACAGCAGGCTGACCACAGTGGTCACGCCCTCGAAATGGCCCGCGCGGTATTCACCGCACAGCAGGCTGGAAAGCCCCGGCACGGCAACCTGGGTGAGGTTTTCACGCCCATGCGGATAGACCTCGGCCTCATCCGGGGCGAACACCAGATCGACCCCGCAGGCCGCGAGCTTGGCGCAATCCTGTTCGAGCGTGCGCGGATATTTGTCGAGATCCTCGCCGGCGGAAAACTGCAGCGGATTGACAAAAATACTCACCACGACCCGGTCGCCATGCGCTTTTGCCGCTTCTACCAGGGACAGATGCCCGGCATGCAGGCTGCCCATGGTCGGCACATAGCTGATGCGCTGACCGGCACGCCGCCAGCCTGCAATGCACTGGCGCAGTTCATCGATCCGATGAACCAGCCGGAGCGACGAATCAGCCGCCGAAGGTGTGCTCGACATCGGGATAAGCCCCTGATTTGACGGATTTCACGTATTCACGCAGGGCCCCTTCCACATCACCGGAATCAGCCAGGAAGTCGCGCACAAAGCGCGGCCGACGCCCCCGACTGACACCCAGGATGTCGTGCAAGACCAGAATCTGGCCATCCACATCGGGCCCCGCACCGATACCGATCACCGGCACGCCGGCAGCCTCGGTAATGGTTCGCGCCAGGTTGTTGGGCACACATTCGAGCAACAGCATGTCCGCGCCGGCCTGCTCCAGCACCCGCGCATCTTCGATCATTTCGGCGGCGACGGCTTCGTCGCGGCCCTGCACTTTGAAGCCACCAAGCTTGTGGATAAGCTGCGGGCGCAAACCGAGGTGACCGCACACCGGCACGCCGCGATCGGTCAGAAAACGCACGATTTCGGCCTGCACTGCCCCGCCTTCAAGCTTGACCATCTTGGCAAAGCCTTCTTGCATCAAGCGACGCGCGTTGAAAATCGCTTCGTCGGTGGTGGAAAAACTCAGAAACGGCATGTCAGCGACCAAAAAGCCGCGCTGCAGCCCATGCGCCGTCGCCCGCGTGTGATACACGATGTCATCAATGGTCACCGCAACCGTGCTCGGCTGGCCGTGGATCACCATCCCGAGAGAATCGCCAACCAGCACCAGCTCGACACCCGCGGTGTCCTCCAGCTTGGCGAAACTGGCGTCATACGCAGTCAGGCAGGCA
>JBFKEC010000338.1:0-2951 GCA_041619315.1 Oceanococcus sp.
GACAATGACGGGATAGGCGATGCCTGCGACACAGACGACGATGGCGACGGTGTCGACGATAGCGCTGACAATTGCCCGCTGGTGGACAATCCGGATCAGGCCGATGCCGATGGTGACGGCATTGGTGATGCCTGCGAGCGTGATGCCGATGGTGACGGCATACTTGATGACAATGACAACTGCCTGAATGTGCCCAATGCGGATCAGGCGGATACCGACAATGATGGCGTTGGTGATGCCTGTGACGAACTGACTGAAGTGTCGTGTGGGCTAGGTGAAGCCTTTGAGCCACTGGTTGCGACCGGTGACCCCAACATTGCTGGGGCGGTGATTCAGCCGGATCGCACCTTCGTGTCTGATCTGTGCCTGGGTTGCTCAATCGCATCACCTGATAATGCGATTGACGGCGATCTCAATACCGCAGGCGTCATTGATCTGACCTTGGGTTTGCTGGACGCGACCGGTGCGATTTCGGTGCTGGACGAGTCACGAGCCAGCGCGCCATATCTGGGCGGTCGGGATATTGCGATCATCGTGTCCAACCCGCCGGCCGACCTGCTGCTTGCTGATCTGCTGCCAAGTTTGACCGTGCGCACATATCTTGCGGGCACTCAGGTCGAGGCGTTCGCCAATGTGAGTGATTTGCTTGGATTGGATTTGCTCGGACTGCTTGGCGATGAGTCGAAATCGATGATTCGCATCAACACCACACAGGACTTTGACGAAGTTCAGTTCGAAGTGTCTTCGTTGCTGTCCTTGCTGGACTCGTTCAACGTCCACGGTGTGTGCGTACAGAACGTCGGTCCGTAATCGTGACCTGACTAGAAAGTCATGAAAAAGGCGGGCCTTGGCCCGCCTTTTTTGTGCCTGCTATTGGCCCAGTGTTCGACTTAGTCGCAGGTTCAGCGGTGCGGCCGCTGGGGTTTGAGTTGTGACACTCAATGCGCCGTTTGCGCCGTCATGTGCGAGCGCGCTAAGT
The DNA here is from genome assembly GCA_041619315.1 of Oceanococcus sp. Lineage (GTDB taxonomy): Bacteria > Pseudomonadota > Gammaproteobacteria > Nevskiales > Oceanococcaceae > Oceanococcus. The sequence goes on from JBFKEC010000338.1 coordinate 980, forward strand.
GCGGTGTAAGCGAGTTGGCTGCGTGCGCTGGCCGGCAGGTGACGGCGTTGCCGCTCACAGTGCTGGCCCTGTTGGGTGAGTTGCTCGGCCAGCGCATTGGGCAGCTGCCCCTGGTGCTGGTCGAGCGCGCCGGCAACGCTTGTTGCAAGCTCGGGGCAAATGGCCAGTTGGCTGGTTAACTGTTCGATCTGTGAGGCGCTGGCGAGATCCTGGGCGTCGACGAACAAGGCTTGAGCGGCGAAACAACCGCTGAGGGTTGCGGCTGCAAACACGAACTTGTGCAATGGACTGAGCATGATCTGGGCTTAACGCGTCATATGTGGTGCGCATTTCACCTTTGCCGCTGTCAACAAAGCGTGAATTCCGAGCATGAGCTGTGTGGTCTTAAGGCGGCGCAGGCGGGCGATGTTAAGCTGGCGGATTGCGAAGCACTTTGTGGGAGATGCATGTGGTTGCGGCACGCTTGATTCTGGTTCTCGGGGCCGTTGTAGCGATTGGCCCCCTGTCCATTGATCTGTATCTCCCCGCGTTTCCGCGGCTTCAGGCTTATTTTGGAACCGACGCGGCGTCCGTGCAGTTCACTTTGGCGGCCTTCTTTATCGGTATTGCCCTGGGTCAGTTGTTATATGGGCCGGTGAGTGATCGCTTTGGTCGCCGCGTGCCCTTGATGCTGGGGATGGCCGCATATGCGCTGGCCTCGTTGGCGTGTGCGATGTCGAACAGCATTGAAATGCTGGTGTTCTGGCGCTTCGTCCAGGCCATGACCGGTTGTGCCGGGATGGTCATTGCGCGCGCTGTCGTGCGCGATCTTTGCACGCCGCAGCAAATGGCGCGGGTGTTGTCGTTGCTGGTTCTGGTCATGGGCGTGGCCCCGATTCTGGCGCCGTTTGTCGGCAGTATCACGCTGACCTGGTTTGACTGGCCGGCGCTGTTCGTTTTGCTGGCTGTGTTCGGGGCGCTGTGCACCATACTCGTGGCGCTGGTGGTGCCCGAATCGCTGGAGGTTCACCGGCGTGAGCCGTCCTTGAGTTTTGGCAGTGCCCTGATCAACTACCGCCAAGTCCTGACGCACAAGCGCTTCATGGGTTATGCGCTGTCTGGCGGGGTTGCCCAGGCCGGCATGTTTGCCTACATCTCGGCCTCATCGTTTGTTTTTATTGAAGGTTATGGCCTGACCTCGCAACAGTTCGCACTGCTATTCGGTGGCAATGCCTTTGGCTTGATTCTGGCCTCACAAATCAACCGTGCGATGCTCAGCCGGTTCAGGGCTCAGAACGTCCTCGGCTATGCTCTGGGAACGTATACCGTCTCAGCGCTGGTGATGAGTGTCATGGCGGTGACTGGAACGGGAGGCGCATGGGGCGTCATTCCGCCGTTATGGCTATGTCTGGCCTGTCTTGGCTTTACCTTCCCCAACTCCACGGCGGCGGCCATGGCTCCGTTTGGGGATCGTGCCGGTACGGCGTCGGCCATGATGGGGACCATGCAGTTTTCCATCGCCGGTATTGTCAGTGCTGCGGTTGGCCATTTCGGCGGGCACGGTGCGGTGCCCATGGCTGTGGTCATGACCGCATGTGCCGGTGCCAGTTATCTGTTACTGCGCTGGGTGCGTGCGAACTAACCCAACTAGCGCGCGCGATTCCAGGATTCGATGAACACCAACAGCAGCAAATAGATACAGAACAGGATATCCATCAGCACCAAGGTGACGGATTCAAACGGATCATCACTGTGCACATCGGTGTGCCTGAAGCTCCAGATGCCGAGCATGATGATGATGCCGTGCACCAGCAATCGCAGTTTCTGGCGACGGGCCTCATTGGCTCTTTGGCGGGCCAGAGCGCGGGCTTTTGCGGCGCGTCCACGTTGTGTCATGGGCCGTGGTTTGCGTGGGTCGATGTACGTCATGCGTGCTGTTTTGATTTATATCCCCGCAGCAAGCATAAGCGCTGGCGTGATGGTGACCAAATGA
>JBFKEC010000339.1:0-2927 GCA_041619315.1 Oceanococcus sp.
ACACACACACCTCGCAGACAACGTGGTGCGGGCCTCGCCCTCATGTTGCTGGTGTTGCTCCTGGCCGCGCTTGCAGGCGCATTGGTCGCCTACTTGGTCGTGACCCGCGTTGATGTGACTCTGGCTCTGCGGGATCAGCCTGCAACGGCCATTATCCCGCAGCAGATTCGTGGCCATGCCCAGGTTGAAGGGGAGATCGGCCTGCACCTGGCGGAAACCATCCACACACAGGTTCCGGTGGACCAGCGGGTGACCATCCCGATCCGCGATGAACTCAACATCGTGGCCCACTTCAATGGCGCAATACCACTTCAACTGACGGTCAAACTGCGCGACGAGATTCCACTAAACCAGGTGGTCGAACTCGACACTCGTATCCAGGCCTATCTACCAGAATTGGGCAGCACAATTGAAATCCCGATACGCGGCAAAATCCCGATCAACACCATGGTGCCGGTCGATCTGGAGATACCCGTCAACCAAATGGTCGAACTCGAGTTCACCACCCCCGTCACTGCCAGGATCGACCAGCACCTGAGCGTGCCTTTGCGCACCACCATAGACGCCGCCGTGCCCATCGATGCCGCGCTGAATGTTCCGGTGCTCAACCAGCTTGAGGCTGTGGTCAACATGCCGCCGGGCCCCAGCAACGTTGTCATCACCCAGGGCAATCTGACCCTGCCGCTGCGCACGCTGCAGCTGAAAAAACTGGCCGACGAGGAGATGCAACCATGAAAATGAGCGTTCGTCGCGGACTGATCTGGCTGACCGGCGCCGGGCTATTGAGTGGCGCCCTGCTCGCCGGTGTATTCGGCGCGCTCTGGCTGTATACCCATGTGGTCGTCAACATCCGTATACAGGATCAGCCTCTGGGCGTGATGCTGCCGGATACGTTCAGTGCCACGGCCATGGTCAGCAATGAACTGCAAGTTGCCATGAAAGGAGAGATCAGTACCGAGGTACCGTTCAAACAGGACCTGACCGTGCCGTTTCGCGGACGCTATGACTTTGATGTGAACATGCAAGCCAAGGTTCCGGTGGAGTTTGAAGTCGACTACGACGGCATCCTGCCGATAGACACTGCGGCCGATGTCACGATTCGTACCAGTATCAATTACAAGAACCTGAAATCCCTGCGCAACCTGGTGATCGAAACCAGTCTGCCGCTGAAGTTCCCGCTGCCGGTCAAGCTCAATATCCCGGTGTCCGACACCATAGATCTTACCTACAGCGGGCCACTATCGGCCGACATCAATCAGGATGTTCAGACGCATGTCGACACCGTGCTCAAAACCCGACTGCCGGTGGATCAAATCATCACCACACCGGTAACAGCAGCCCTGCCCCTGACTGTGTATCCACGCCATGAGCAGGTCCGCTTGATTCTGTCGCGCATGGACATTGCCCTGCGCCCGTCGAAAATGCTGAGCTTTGACCTGGCGCAGGAACGTGACAGCCCGCAGCGCACAGACAACGTATGGGGCCCGCTTGACCAGGTCGCCAAACCACCACCGGCCCAACGCTAGCCAGACAACGCCGGGCGCAGCCATCACAGCTGCACCCGGGTTTTGACCTAGAGCCGAGCCGCCAGCTGGCTGGCCTGCATGATGGCGCGCTTGGCATCCAGTTCAGAGGCGACGTCTGCACCACCGACCAGATGAGTCTGTACCCCAGCCTGCTGCAGGCTGTCGAGCAGATCGCGGCGCGGCTCCTGCCCGGCGCAGATCACCACGTTATCGACATCGAGAACCTGCACCTCGTCACCGACCCGAATGTGCAAGCCCTGATCATCGATCTTGTCGTAGCTGACACCCGGCACCATGTTGACGTGCTTGTGCTTGAGCGAAAGCCGATGGGCCCAGCCGGTGGTCTTGCCAAGCCGCTTGCCAACGGCTTCGTCCTTGCGCTGCAGCAGCCAGATTTCGCGCGGTGACGGCGTGACCTTGGGCTCGGTCAATCCGGCACGCTGGGTCAGGCTCATGTCCACCCCCCACTCGGAGCAGAATGCCTGTGCGGATTCCGCTGGCGAATGGTCATGCGAGAGGAATTCGGCAACATCGAAACCGATCCCGCCGGCACCAATGATCGCAACCTTTTTGCCAACCTTGGCGCCTTTCAGCAGCACGTCGATATAGCTCAGAACCTTGGGATGATCGACCCCTTCGATGCCCGGGGTGCGCGGGATGATACCGGTCGCCAGAATCACATCATCAAACCCTGCACCGGCCAGATCTTCGGCATTCACGGCAGTGGACAGGCGGAGATCGACGCCGGTCAGTTCAATCTGACGCGAGAAATAACGCAAGGTTTCGTGGAACTCTTCCTTGCCCGGAATGCGTTTGGCGATGTTGAATTGACCGCCGATTTCTTCAGCCGCATCGAACAGCACCACATCATGTCCACGCCGCGCCAGATTGGTGGATGCAGCCAGACCGGCAGGGCCAGCGCCGACCACCGCCACCTTCTTGCGACTGTTGGTGGGCATGAAATTGAGCGTGGTTTCATTACACGCCCGTGGGTTAACCAGACAGGTCGATTTCTTCATCTGGAAAGTGTGATCCAGACAGGCCTGATTGCACGCAATACAGGTGTTGATTTCGTCGGCCCGGTCGCCTGCCGCCTTGTTGACGAAATCAGGGTCGGCCAGAAACGGACGGGCCATTGAGACCATGTCAGCCTGACCACTGGCCAGAATGTTCTCGGCCACGTCAGGCATGTTGATGCGGTTGGTGGTGCACAGCGGCACATTGACCGAACCTTTCATCTTTTCCGTAACCCAGGAAAAACCACCGCGCGGCACGCGTGTGGCAATGGTCGGGATACGCGCTTCATGCCAGCCAATCCCGGTATTGATGATGGTCACGCCGGCGGCTTCCAGCCCCTGAGCCAACTGCACAATTTCCGGCCACTGACTGCCACCCTCGACC
>JBFKEC010000340.1:0-2926 GCA_041619315.1 Oceanococcus sp.
CCCAACCGCTGATCGTGAAATACGCCCCAGTTGTCCGGAACGGATTTTGCACAGAAACTGAAAAGCCCTCTGCGTTACCACGCAGAGGGCTTTGATTTCAGGATCACGATTACGTCAACCCCAATGGCCTCATAATCCGGCTCAGAAGTTCACTTGCACCTCAGCCTCCGGCCCGACCGTCACCACACTGCTCGCTTCAAACTGCACCGCATCATTGAAGCGTGGATCGTCTGCGCCAGACTGACAGGTCAATGCAACGGTGTAGTCACCCACTGGCACGTAGCCCAATTCATAACGCAACACGCCTTCCTGAGTTTTGCTGATTGAGGTTGTTGCGAGCGGCCCGTTGTTGCCAGGGCCAATGTCTTGCAAACGCTTGGGCTCGCCCTCAAACACATAAACCGCACTGCCCTTGCCCGACCGCGCTGCTGCGTCACAATGCTCCGCACCAAGCAAATCAGGATCAATCTGACCATGGATATGCCCGGATGAATCGACCTCCGCCAAGCGCAATCCGGGCCGCAAGCCGAAGCAAGCCGTTTGACCTCGCGCGGTTATCGCCTGACGTAAATCAAGATCAATCACATAGCGTGAATGTCCACCGCGTTCAATTCTGACCTGGCCACGCAAAGTCAAATCCGTATCCCCGGGCAGCACAAGTGGATACTGGGTGCCTGCAATTTGCACATAGGACGCAAACGGCGCCACGAGGTTTTGACAGTCCCCTGGCGGCGTTTCAACCAACAGGCGCAACTGATCGTATTCGCCAGCCTCAAGCGCCACATCGCCAAGCAAAGTCTGGGTCATCCTTCCGCTCAGCTTGAGCACGTCAACTTGCAGCGGCGGATCTATGGGCAAGGCTTGCACGACCGAACCGCCACGGCCCAGCAGTTCAACGCCTGTGAATGTCATGACCACCGCTTCAGCCTCATCGACAGGCCCGTCGCTTAGTAAAAATGACAGCAACCCAAAACGGTGCATGTCATTTTTTTTGCCGGTGCCTGAAATATCAGCCACTGCCGCGCAAACCACCCCTATGGTGGCCATAGCGATGGCCACCGCTTGAGCCCACTTCATCTTAAATCCCCTTCTTTACCCGGCCTGTCGCTCTGCCCATTTGAACGGCGGACGGTCTTGATTCAGAAAAAACGTATATCCCCAACCCGGCAAACTGGCCTCGATCAGGATCCCTATGCTCGCCAATAATCTGATCCAGACGCTCCAGCAACTGCTGGCCGTCTGATCGTGCCAGTGCATTTAACAGCGCCACACCGTCATCGGACACGTCATTGAAACTCACCTTGCGCTGAAATAACGGCTCGCCATCACCGGCAATATTGCCGTCAATGGTGTTGAGCAAAACGGCAACATCTACACCCATGAGTTCAAGTTTCGCCGTCGCGTCATTTCGCGGTATATAGCCAGGTGTAAGCAACTGCAGATGCATCTGCTCATCATCTTGGTATTTGGCAATTCCTAGCGAAAGCAATTCACGAAGCACTGCGGTTTGCGGCACGTCATGGCAACTTTCTTGGCGCAACGATTCGAATGAAGGGGCCTCCCCATGTACAGGAATGACCAGCGGCTCACCTCGCTCAGTTAAGTAGCGCTTGTCCCGAATCCACTGCGACACCAGTCGAAAAACCGGATTAAACAGTACATTGTCTGGCTGACGCTCCATGAGCGCCTGAACGCGTGCCACCTCACGCCGATTTATTCCGGTCAGCAAGGATACGCGTGACTTACTGGCAGGCCGCGAGCGCAAACCGTATTCATTGGTCGCGACATCAACAAATGCCTTTTTGGCAATCTCACTGAATGTTGGATAACCCACGTTATGACGAATGAGAATGCGCGCCAGCGCCACAAGAATACGCTCCAGCATGCGACGTATTTTGCTCTGCTCAGCACTCTCCAGACGGCGAAACTCATTCATAACTGGCAAAGTAGTACCAAATATGGTCGCAAGCAAGCCGGAACGCGACACATTAAGAGACCGAACGCCCCATCAAGTGACATTCGCCTTGATGCGAATACCGCTTTTCAACTCACGTGCGTGGTGCCAGCCCCACGGATACAACTTTACCCGCAGCAACCCTTTCGCCACTTTTACAACCAGCATCAGGCATGCATCAAAAGAAGCTCCCGAATTCATTTATCCTGATTTGCGGCAGCGTCTTGAATGGCTAGGCTGGAGATGGCATTGATTCAAGTGCGGCCCTGGCCGCACCTGGAGTCGCACCGTAAGCAGGCGCGATTGGCCGCATAGACAATAAGGTCGGGCGAGAGCGCTGCCGCCCCCTTGCACCGCATGCGCGCGCATTCCTTGGCAGCCCATCTTTATGCGGAGCCGCGCGATGCCGGCATCCGCCGAAAAGCCCGGCATTTACGCCGGGCTTTTGCGAGAGCAGGCTTGTCAGGGGCGCTGTGAAATGGCCGCCAGCTCGACAAAGTGCGCAGCGTAGCGCGTGGCAATATCGCCGTAGGCATTCGGGTCGGCTTGTACACCCCACTCGGTGTGATCGTATGAGCCGCCGCTGCCCCCCATAAGGGCGGTGGCCACACCCAGTACGCTGGCAAAACCCTCGGCGACTTTGCTGCCGGTGGACTGAATATCCTCCATGCCGGTGTAGAAGGGTTCAGATGACACCAGTGGGCGCTTGGATTTGTAGGTTGCCCAGCTGTTCATGGTGGTGTCACAGCCCAGCTTGTGGCAGTTGATGCTTTGCGGGGTGACGATCTTCAGCATGCCGGTGGCCGCCAGCTTGACGGCGGTGGTAACAGAGGCCTCGTCACGCCCCACATTGCGCCCGACGAAACCGGTGTAGTCTGCATCACTGCTGGAAACACTGGCAAAGTCGATCATGATGTCCAGATGCACGCCTGACACGCCAAGCTCGTTCACCATTTTGGCTTCCAGCGACTC
>JBFKEC010000341.1:0-2909 GCA_041619315.1 Oceanococcus sp.
GGGCGTTTGCTGACGCGTTATTTGTGCGAAACCTATGGCACTGACGGCGACCTCAAATGGGCGCTGGCCGGGCGCAATGAGGCCAAACTCAAAGCCATTGCGGAAGAATTTGATGCCCAGTCATTGCCGCGCCTGGTGGCCGATGCGCATGACACAAAGGCCCTGTCGGAATTGGCCGCGCGCACCCGCGTGGTGGTTACCACCGTGGGGCCGTACGCGTTGTACGGCTCGGATATGGTGGCGGCATGTGTCGAGCAGGGCACCGACTATTGTGACCTCACCGGTGAGCCGCAGTGGATGCAGCGCATGATTGATGCGCATCAAGACACAGCTGAACGCAGCGGTGCGCGCATCGTGCACAACTGCGGTTTTGATTCGATTCCTTCCGATCTCGGCGTGTGGTTCACCCAGAAGCAGGCGTTCGAGTCATTTGGTGCGCATTGCGCGCAGATTAAAATGCGGGTCAAGGCGGCCAAGGGCGGGGCGAGCGGAGGCACCGTGGCCAGCTTGCTTAACGTGGTGGACGAGATCAAGAAGGACCCTGCGCTGCGCAAGGTCATGCAAAATCCGTATGCCGTGGCGCCACAAGGCATGCGCAGTGGTGTACGTCAGCCCAATGTTCAAGGTCCGACCTACGACAAGGACGCCAACTGCTGGCTTGGGCCTTTCGTTATGGCCGGGATCAATACCCGCGTGGTGCAACGCAGTCACGCCTTGCTCGGCCGCCCCTGGGGTGAAGATTTCCTTTATGACGAGGCGATGATGGTCGGGCGCGGGGTTGGCGGTGCCGTACGCGCGACCATGGTCGCTGGCGGTCTTGGCGGGTTCATGCTGTTGGCCGCGCTCAATCCAACCCGTGCATTGCTCAACAAAACCGTCTTGCCGCAGCCGGGCGAGGGCCCGACACCGGAAGCACAGGAAGCCGGTTTCTACGATATCCGCTTCTACGGACGCACGGCCGCAGGCGACACATTGGTGACCAAGGTGACCGGTGATCGTGACCCAGGTTATGGCTCAACGGCCAAAATGCTGGGCGAGGCTGCGGTATGCCTGGCCCGTGACGTTGAAGGCAAGGCCGGCGGTTTCTGGACCCCGAGCACGGCAATGGGCGATGTGCTGATGCAACGCCTGATCAAAAGTGCAGGACTGACGTTCGAACGGCTGTCCTGAGGCCAATACGCTGCAACTGCGGGTGTTACAACCCGCAGTTGTTCTTGGAAAAGACCTGGTCGGCGCGGTAGCTGGAACGCACCAGCGGTCCTGACACCACTTCAAGAAAACCGCGCTCAAGGCCCCATTCGCGGTATTTGGCGAATTCTTCCGGGCTGACATAGCGCTCTACCGGCAAATGATTGCGGGTAGGGCGCAGGTATTGCCCAAAAGTGACGATGTCCAGGTTGGCTTCACGCATGTCATCCAGCGCTTGCAGCACTTCGTCGTCGCTCTCGCCCAGCCCCAGCATCAGGCTGGTCTTGCTCAGCACATCGGGGCGAAATTGCTTGGCATGGCGCAACACATCCAGGGTTTGCTCGTAGGATGCGCGCGGGTCGCGGACCGGATGGGTCAGACGACGCACGGTTTCAAGATTCTGGGCAAACACCTGCAAGCCTGAATCCACTACCGTCTCGACATTTTCGTGGCGGCCCTGAAAATCAGGTGTCAACGCTTCCACCGCGGTATCCGGATTCATCTCACGAATGGCGCGGATGCAATCGGCATAGTGCTGTGCCCCACCATCTGCGAGATCGTCACGGTCGACCGAGGTCAGCACGATATAACGCAGGTTCATCAGGCGAACCGAGTTGGCCGCGTTTTGTGGCTCTTCCGGATCCAGCCAGCCGCCCGGATTGCCGGTATCGACTGAGCAGAATCGACAGGCCCGGGTGCACACCGCTCCCATCAGCATGATGGTCGCCGTGCCGTGTGACCAGCATTCACCGATGTTGGGGCATTTGGATTCCTCACACACCGTGGCCAGCTTGTGCTCTTTGACGTTCTTGAGCGTGTCGAAGTAACGCGGGTCCGATGGAAGCTGGGCGCGCAGCCACTTGGGCTTTTGACCGCGCGGCACGTCGCCAGCGTTGCGATCGTGCTTGATGCCGTCCTTGATCGCATTGAAACCTTGCGGCGCGGTGTATTTGTCACCGCTGACCACGACCGGGATGCCCTTGAATTCGCTCATCCCCTGATTATACGCCGAAGGCCAAAAACACGCCCTAGGGCAGGGCTATACTGACCCGCCTGACATCGCATCAAGGACGAGACTTGAGCAGAGCCGTATATCTTGTGGTGGCGCTGATCGCGACCGGCACACAGGCCAAAGTGCCACAGCAGGATGCAGCGCGACTGGGCCAGGATCTGACACCCATTGGCGCTGAAACAAGTGGCGTTACCAAGGGCCCGCACGGGCTGACCATTCCGCCATACACCGGTGGCTGGAGCGCGCCTGTTGCGTCCAACAGCGCGGATGTGCCCGATGATCCCTATGCCGACGAATCGCCGCTGTTTGTGATTGATCACGGCAACATGGAGCAGTACCGCGACATCCTCACGGTTGGTCAGCGTGCGCTGCTCAGTCAGTACCCGGACACATTCCGCATGCGGGTGTTTCCCAGCCACCGCAGTGCCGCTGTGCCGGAGCATGTCCGCAAGGCGACGTTGGCCAACGCAACCGTGGTGGAACTCAATCCCGACGGACATGGCTTCAGTGGCACGGCACACGGGTTTCCATTTCCGCTGCCGCAGTCCGGCCAGGAGCTTATCTGGAACCATATGGCGCGTTACCGCACCAGCGGCTTTCGCGGTTTTACCAACAATGCGGCGACCACGGCCAGCGGCGCCTATGTGATCGAACGGGCCTACATGGAGGCCACGTTCCAGTACGGCAACCCACAGCTCGCTTACAGCGA
>JBFKEC010000342.1:0-2893 GCA_041619315.1 Oceanococcus sp.
ACCAAAATGGTCGGCGAAACGCTGGAACAGCACTGCGAAACCGAATTCAACCGCATTCGTGCAACGGCTTTCCCGCACGCCCATTTTGAAAAAGACAACGACGCCAGCAGCGGCAGCAAAGGCGACTATATTTTCCGCGACAGCGATGAGGCCGGCACCGAAATCGTCTCGATCATGTTCGAGATGAAAAACGAAAGCGACACCACGGCGACCAAGAAAAAGAACGAGGATTTCCTCAAGGAACTGGACAAGGATCGCAATGAAAAAGGCTGCGAGTACGCCATTCTGGTGTCGCTGCTGGAGCCCGAGAGCGCGCTCTACAACAGCGGCATTGTCGATGTTTTCCACCGCTACCCGAAGATGTATGTGATCCGGCCGCAGTTCTTTATTCCGATGATCACCTTGCTGCGCAATGCGGCGATGAAATCGCTGGAATACAAAACCGAACTGGCACTGGTGAAAGAGCAGAATATCGACATCACCAACTTCGAAAACGAGCTGGAATCTTTCAAGTCTGCGTTCGGACGCAACTACGATCTGGCCTCACGCAAATTTCAGACCGCCATCGCCGAGATCGACAAGTCCATCAATCACCTGCAAAAAACCAAGGATGCCTTGCTTGGCACCGACCGCAATCTGCGCCTGGCCAATGACAAGGCCCAGGACGTGACGATCAAGAAACTCACCAAACGCAATCCGACCATGGCGGCCAAGTTTGAAGAGTTGAAAGGCGAATAGCGCCGGCGGGCCGAACCTAGGTCAGCGACAGCAAGGCGCTGACCAGCAATTCATTGTCGTAATACGGCGCACTGTGTTCGCTGATCAGCGGCACGTCGATCAGCTCGATACCCGCGCGGGCCAGATTCTTGGGATTCAAGCCTTGGGGGTAATCACCGCGTTCACGATCGACCAGCACAAAGTCGAGCACATCACCGCCATTCAGGCTCTGCCCCTGATCAACCCCAAGCCCCTGCAACAGGCGATTAAGCAGTGACGGGAAATCATGCCCGGCCTGCTCAGGATCATCTGCGAGATTGGGGATGTAGACCTTGGGATTGGGGTTTTTGGCGACAGCTTCCGCCACGCCCTGAGGCAGCAGATTGGCCAGCAGGCTGGAATAAAAACTGCCTGGCGGAAAACAGATCATGTCAGCAGATTCGATCAGTTTGCGGTTCTTCTTGCCCAGCCTGGGTTTGACCTCGCAGCGGCGCTGCGCATCGCTGGACAGAAACAACTGTTCGATAGGACTGCTCAGCGGCGCCACTTCCTTGCCGGTAAGACGATGCTGGCCAATGATTTCACGCCCATCCTTGAGCACCGCACCAAGATGCACGGTGTCATTGACCACTGCGCGCACCGTGCCTTGCACGTTCACCAGCCGTGAGAACAGGAACAGAATCGGGTCCATGTCCTGATTCTGATTCAGGTAGCCACCGGTCAGAATGAGATTGCCGATACTCGCGCCGCGCAGATCGAAATCATCCGGCATGGCATCGAGAAAGTAGCCCAGATGATTGCGAATCACGCTGCGCATCGGGCTGGTCACATCTTTCATCAAAGCCGACTTGCCTGCCGCCAACTGCTCGACCTCCTTACGCAACGCTTTGGCACTGCCATCACGTGGCAGGCGGTGATTGAACAGCTCTGTGATTTCGGGGTGACCCAGAATGGTCTCGTCAGCCAGCGCCATCAGACGCGCACGCAAATCCCCGATTGCCGGCATATTGAAAGCGCGGCGCAGCTCGGCCGAACTGCCGCCCGAATCGAACGGGGTGACCAGATGAATCGAGTTGTGGGTGAAATTCTTGAGCACCCGCGACAATCCATTGAGCGCCGTGCCCCCACTGAAAAACAGAATCCGTGGGCCCAGTTCGGGATATCTGCGGTAACGCGACAAGCGAAGCAGGTCAGGAATTTCGACACTACGCTGAACACGAACTCTTGGCATCTGTTTCGACAAGGCAAACCGGTCCCGCTATGCCTCACAGCATTTTTCAGCGGTATCGCACACAATACCGTGCTCCGCCGTGAATGACCCGTACTTCTGTGCAATCCGTGCTAGCCGCAATTCACCCGACGCGACCGCTGGTCAAGGTCAGGGCTGAACTGTGTCATGCGCCAGACACCTGGACTGCGCACAATGGGGACATACCCAATCGCCATCAGCTCGGGCACAAGGCCTACCGCAGCGTCATCAGGCGGCAAGCGCTCGACCGTAGCATTCCCCATGGATAAGCCCTCACGCAAAACCTTGCGCCGCAACCTCAAGTCCTACGCATCGGTGCACAGCAGCGTGCGCAAGCTGAGCGGCCACAAGCACAAGCTGCAGGTCGAATCGTTGGCCCATACCCGCTCGGGCTCGGCCATTTCCGGCGTGTCCACGCCGGCACAGGGCGATGCCGAGTACCTGGCAGTGTTCAAGGAAGGCCACAAGCGCAAGCTCAACAACGAGCGCAAGGGCGTACAGGCGTGGCAGAACATCTATCCCGGCCTGGCCCCGCAAATCCTGTCGTATGAACGGCGCGGTCAATCGGCCGCCCTGCTGCTTGAACATCTGCCTGGGATGACCTTCGAGCGGCTCATTCTGGAAGGTAGCGCGCAGGAACTTGAAGGCGGCATGCATCGTCTCATGCGTACCGTGCGCTCGGTGTGGAAAAACACCAAGCAGGCCAGCCCGGTCAACGCGCAATTCATGGGCCAGCTACAGCAGCGCTGGCCGCGCGTGGTCGATATCCATCCGGAATTCCAGGACCCGAGCCGGTCGATTTGCGGCCATCCGGTGCGTGCTTTCGAGGCCATGCTTGAGCATGCGGTCATGCTGGAGGGCAAGATTGACGCGCCATTCGGTGTGTATATCCATGGCGATTTCAACCTCGACAACATCATTTATGAC
>JBFKEC010000343.1:0-2881 GCA_041619315.1 Oceanococcus sp.
CCTCTGGGTATCGACTGGATCAAGGGCAAGTTCACGGTTGGCAAATCGTTCTACGAAGGTCACACCAAGAACAATCACCCGGTCGCCGATGCCAATCCGGCCGGCCCGAATCAGCGTGGCAATCTGGGCGGTATCGATGATCTGAGCTACAGCGCATCCATACTGTTCAATGACATGGCTTTCGCGCCGGATTTAAGCGTCAAACTGGGCTATTACCACGCCGACCTGATCCACGAAACCCAGCCTGGCTATTCCATGAGTGGGGTCAACGCGGCACGCTTTGGTTTCCGTTTCGATGACCAGAACGATTTGAACTGTAACGTCGCCACGGTGGATGACATCAGTCCGTTCCCACCCACGACACATACAGGTTTCACCACCTGGTGCGGTGAAATCCCGGCTTACACCCCCGACCACGCGGAGCGCCGTGTCGATGGCATCGTTCTGGATCCGCGCATGATCGGGTCCATCTCCGAAACCGATGTGTTCACCCTGAATGCCGATTACGACATCACCGATAACCTGAGCGTTCATTACCTGCTGGGCTATACCGATCACTGGTCGTATACCGACGGTGGTGCACCGGATGAAGATTCAGTCGCCGGCCGCGGGATGAACACCAATGCCTTGATCTCAATGCTGGACACACAGCAGGAAGCCGCTTACACCTTCGCCAACACCACCAGCGGGCGACCGAACAGCATCATGGATGCCATGTCACATGAAGTGCGCTTCGACTGGGAAATCAACCCGCAAATGCGCGCCAGCTTCGGTGGCTACTACTCCACACTCGATGATGAACAGTGGGTTGATCTGTACATCATGGATCTGTGCAACGCGGATTCGCAGCAAAACATTGATAACTGCAACACGCCACTGAATGCGCCGAACACCCTGGGTGAATCAACGATTCTGACCGGGGCCGTCGCTTATGATCAGTACGTACGGCAACACGGCGGTATCAATCACGGCGAATGGAACACCTACGACGAGCGCATCACGGCTGCGTTCGGGTCGCTGACCTACCAGTTCAGCGACACGCTGGATGCGACCATCGAAGCACGTTATTCGGAAGAGAAAAAGACCATCAACCGTCTGACCGACTCGTTCATGCTGGCCTATGGTGAATCCATCACCTATTCGCCGCCGCAAGATCCCGTGGTTCCGTTTGGCAACACGCTGACCAGCAAGATCGTGGTGCCAAGAGACACCAACACGTTCACCAACTTCACGCCGCGCGGGATTATCAACTGGGCCTATGCACCAAACCGCATGGCCTATGCGTCGATCGCAAACGGGGTCAAGGCCGGAGGTTTCAACAATGCCGACAACCCGGACCAGTTGACCTTCGATCAGGAAAGCAACTGGACCTATGAAATCGGCAGCAAGAACAAGTTCTTCAACAATCGCCTGAAACTGAACTCGGCCTTGTACTTCGTCGACTGGATCGACATGCAGGGCAATCTGCCGCCGGACATTGAAAGCGCCGGTATCAGCACCTCTGACATCATCACCAACCTCGGCGGGGCCACCACCTGGGGCTTTGAACTGGAATCCAGCTTCCTGCTGTCACATTCAATCAGCCTGGATTTCGGCGGCAGCTACAGCGATCCGAAATACAAGTCCGGCAGCTACTTCTCTGCGGCCAACCAGGAAAGTGGCTACATGCACTGTGATGGGCAGGTCTGCCCCACTGACGGCGCCATGGAAGGCAACCAGGTTGCCCGCACATCCAAAGTGCAAGCAACTGCAGGCATCAACTACTTCGCCAACCTCATGGGCTGGGACGGCAATATGCGTCTGAACGTGGACTATCGCTCACGTCAATTCATCTCGCCGATGAACGTGGCCTGGGTGCCTGGCCGCGCCCTGCTCAACGCCAACATGAACTTCACCAGCCCGGATCAGCGCTGGGATATTGGTGTCTGGGGCAAGAACCTGACCGATGAAGACTATGCCGCCAGCGTCATCATTGTGATGGTGTTCAACCAGTACATGGTTGGCAAAGGTCAGCCACGCACCTTCGGTCTGAACCTCAAATACAGCTTCTAGCTTGGCACGGTGCGGGCGCAAAGCAGCGCCCGCACCCCACACCATCAAGGACTTTCCTATGGCATTTAGCTGGCCTCGCCTGCGCCCGAACAGGGACAAAGTCGTCAATGAACCGTTTGTTGCCAATTCCATGCGCGACAACTGGTATCAAGCCAACTCCTACTACCCGTTGCCGTTTGGACTGGTCAGCACAGTCGCCGAGAGCGGTATCACGACCATTGGCCCGCATTCATTCACCATGCCTTATGGGGTGATTGATGATTACGCACTGGTGCTGATCACGCGTTTCAATTCGAACACCGCCATCAACCTGATGCGGACCAAAAAATGTGCGGTCCACTTCATCGAATTCAAACGCAGTTGGCTCAAGGATGTGGTCGGACTGGGCTACCCCGGGCAAGAGCCCGAGGACAAGATGAAACACAGCAAATTTCAGCTGATGGACAGCCCTACCCCGCAGCGGCGCTATGGTGATGGCCGCCACCCGCAACTGATCAAGGAAGCCTTCCAGGTCTACGAATGCAGCCTTGATGAGTCGGTGGACTACCACCACAACAAGGATGGCACATCACGCCATTTCATCCTGCGCATTGACAACATTCTGCTCAAGCAGAGCTATCACAGCGCCATCAACGACGGCAACGCATTCATGCCGGACATGCCGATTTCCTACGGCTTTCGCGATGGCGGCGATTTCTGGTTCACACGCCACCGCAAACCCTTCGTTGTGCCCGTCCCCAGCGATCGTGGCCCCAAGGTCGAAGCGGTGCTGTACGAGGCCAACCGTATCGCAGATGACATCACCTGGACCCGCGATGCCGCTCAGGAA
>JBFKEC010000344.1:0-2876 GCA_041619315.1 Oceanococcus sp.
CCAGGCCCCGCGTTTGCAGGTCAAGTTGAACAAGCTTGATGATGACACCTGGACGGTGGATGCGCGGCGTCTGCGCTTGGTCCTGTGGCAACTGCTGGAAAACGCGATCAAGCATACCGATGGCGAGGTTGAGCTGATCGTCGAGCAACTGGTGCGTGCACCGGATAACACAGCGCTGCACTTCCAGGTCATAGACAGTGGTGATGGTCTGGGCGGCGTCAGCCTGCAGGATGCGGCGTTGATGTTCAGCAAGGCCGAAGCAGGCGCCTCGGCGCCGACCGGAGGTCTGGGCCTGGGCCTGGCTTTGGCCCGGCAGCTGGTCAGTGCCATGGGCGGTGAACTGAAATCCCATACGGTGGGCGACGGGCGGCATGCCATGTCGTTCACGCTCGCATTGCAGCCCGCAGCGGCTCTGCCCGCCAGCGATGCCGATGCGCTGAGCGAGCACGGTGCCGGTCTGCGCGTACTGGTGGTCGATGATGTGGTCCCGAATCAGATGATTGCACGGGCCATGCTGGAACGCGACGGGCATCAGGTGATTTGCGCCGATGATGGTCTGGATGCCGTGAGCAAGGTGGAAGCGCACAATTTTGATGTGATTCTGATGGATCTGCGCATGCCGCAACTGGATGGATTGGGCGCCACCCGCGCCATCCGGGCGCGCGGGCAAGCCTGTGCCACGGTGCCGATCATCGCCATGACGGCGAATGCCGGCGAGGCTGACCGGCAAGCCTGCCGCGAGGCAGGCATGAACGATTTTCTGACCAAGCCGGTCAGCGCTGAAGCCTTGCGTCGGGCGTTGCGGGCGATACAACGCGCAGGTGCTCAGGTATGAAGGCCGCACCGCAGCTGGTCAACGACAGTCAGCGCTGTGAAGTCCTGCACAGCCTCAACATACTCGACAGCGCACCTGAGGCGCGCTTTGACCGATTGACCCGATTGGCGCAGCGCCTTTTTCAGGTCGATATTGCCCTGGTCAGTCTGGTCGATGAGCAGCGCCAGTGGTTCAAATCGCGTCAGGGCCTGGAGGCGACGGAAACGCCGCGCTCCATTTCCTTCTGTGGCCATGCAATCGAGCAGGACCGGGTGTTTGTGGTTGAGGATACGCTGGCAGATGAGCGTTTTGCCGACAATCCGCTGGTGACGGACGGGCCGCGCATCCGCTTTTATGCCGGATGTCCATTGAAAGGGCCGGGCGGTTTGCTGATGGGCACCTTGTGTGTGATCGATTCGCGACCACGACAGTTAGATGACCAGGAGCGTGATGCGCTGCGCGTACTGGCCGAGCTTGTCGAAGTGGAATTGCGTGAGCCGGCAGGTGTCCGCTCGCAGCAGCCGCGTGATTCGTGGGTGTACCGCAGCCTGGGGCAGCTCAAACGCATACGCACGCGCATTTCACATCCCATGTTTGCCATGCCCGCCGCGATCATGATGGCGGGTGTGGTGCTTGCGTTAGCCGGGTTATGGGATCGGGCGCAATTGCGTGCCCAGCTTGTCGATGCCCGTCAGGACGCCTATCACGATGCGGGTCTGATGCTTGGCAAGCTGGAGAATGCGATCAATGCGCGCTTGCATCTGGTCTATGCCCTGAGCGGGCAGATCCATGCCAATCCACAGGTGGGCAATGCCGCTTTTCAGCGTTTTGCTGCCCAGTTGGCGCATCAGGTCAGCCACATTCGCAGCCTGCAATTTGCCCCCAATGCGGTGGTGACCCATGTCTGGCCAGCCGACAACAACAGCGCTGCCATAGGCCATGATCTGCTCGCCGATCCCAAACGTCGGGCAGCAGCACAAGAGGCGATTGCTTCACGCAGCATCTGGCTGAGCGGGCCAATTTACTTGATTCAAGGTGGCGAAGCACTGATCGGGCGTTTGCCGGTGTTTTTGCCGCGCAACGGCAGCGAACAGTTCTGGGGGTTTGTGACGATCCTGATTGATGTGCGCGGCCTGCTTGAGGATCAGGGGCTGTTTTCCACCGCGGATCGATATGACCATGCTCTGCGTTTCGCTTCCGAGGAGGCGCGTCCGGCTCGGGCGGTGGGCGATATGCAGTTGTTTGAAGGCGAACATCTGAGCATTCCGGTGCCGTTGCCTGGCGTGGAATGGACCTTGGGTGTCAGGCCCAGCGCCGGCTGGCCGGACAGCTGGCCGGGACGTGCCCTGTTCTGGTGGTGCAGCCTGCTAGTGGCGCCGCTGATCGGCTTGCTGGTGTTCTGGCTTTTGCGTTTGCCGGCCCAGACCAAAGCTACGATCCGGCGCGCCGTTGAAGAGCTGGAATCGAGTCAGGCGCGTTTTCGTGATGCCATTCAGGCTTTGCCTGCGGGCTTTGTGATTTTTGATCGCAACGATCGTTTGAGTTCCTGCAACGAGCGTTACCGTGAACTGTACGCGGCCACCCGTCCGCGCCTGCAGGTCGGGCGCCGGTTTGAAGAAATCCTTAACTATGCCGTTCAGGTCGGGCAGTTCGAGGTCGTCAAGAACGCCGACGATAAAACCCGCAGCGATTTTCTCGAAGTCATCCTGCAGCGCCATCGGTTGCCCAGTTCGGCCTTTGATCAGCAGCTTGCTGATGGGCGCTGGGTGCGTGTGGTGGAACAACGCATGCGTGATGGTGGCATGGTCTCGTTTCATGTCGACGTAACGGATCAGAAATCCAATACCAAGGCGCTGGTTGAGGCCCGGAGCAAGGCTGAACAGGCCAATCAGGCCAAGAGCACCTTCCTGGCCACCGTCAGTCACGAAGTGCGGACACCGCTCAATGGCGTGATCGGTCTGCTCAGCGTGCTCGGTGGCGACCCGGCCCTCAGTGCGGAGCAGGCCAGTTACGTCAAGACCGCCAGCGATTCGGCCCATCACCTGCTCGGCCTGCTCAACGA
>JBFKEC010000345.1:0-2798 GCA_041619315.1 Oceanococcus sp.
AATAACCGGGGCGTTTGTCTGAGCTATCAACCGCATTACACAAGCTGCACGCAACAGCGCGTTGAAGCGGTATTGGCCGGATTGGTTCAGCTAGGGCGCTGGAGTACGGGCGGACACTTCACCGTCCATGAACTTCACCTCTCCCATCCACCACGCGATGACGCCCAGCGCTACCCCGAACTGCTTGGTTGCCCGGTGCGCTTCAACACCCACGACTACCGTTTGTGCCTGCCGGGCGAAACACTCACCCGCCCATTGATACAGGCCAATGCGCCACTGCGCGATCAATTGCGCAGTCTGGCGGACCAGCAACTGGCCAATCTTGAAGCCCAGAGTCTGAGCCGCAAAGTCAGTCAGGCGATACGCCGCCAGCCTGGTGCTTCACGCGATGAGATTGCCGCACAACTGGCCGTCAGCAGCCGCCACATGAACCGGCGACTGGCCGAGGACGGGCTGTCATTCAAAAGCCTGCGTGATCACGAACTGCGCCAGTTGGCGGAAACCGCACTGCATCGCGGCGACCGCATCAGTCAGATTACCGAGCAACTCGGATTTTCCGACGAAAGCGCGTTTGCCAAAGCATTCCGCCGCTGGTCTGGCCTGTCGCCGGCGCAATTCCGCGATAACGCCTGATTTCAGGCACTGTCCTCAAGGATCATGTCAGCCGCCTTTTCGCCAATCATGATGGTCGGGGCATTGGTGTTACCGGCAACCAGCGTCGGCATGATCGATGCATCCACAACGCGCAGGGCCTCGATGCCATGCACACGCAAACGCTCATCAACCACGGCCATGTCGTCCTGACCCATTTTGCACGTGCCCACGGGGTGATACTGGGTGTCAGCCCGGTTGCGTAGATCCTGCTCCAGCGCGGCGTCGTCGTTCGGATCGACCGGATACAGCATGTCCCCGCGCCATGGACTCAAAGCCGGCGACATCAGCACGTCCAACTGTTTGCGTGCCCCTTCCATGAACACCCGCATATCGCGTTCATTGTCGAGGAAACACGGATCAATCCGTGGTGCATCCGTGGGATGAGGGCCTGCCAGTTGCACACGACCGCGCGCCTGCGGGTTGAGCAAAGTGCAGTGACTGCTGAAGCCGTGGCCAAGATGCATTTTGCGACCATGATCATCAACCAGCGCGCGGACCAGAATCAGCTGCAAATCTGGTCGTCCATCCGCTTCTGAACTGCGGAAGAACGCGCCCGCTTCAGCATAGGGTGACGTCAGCAGACCTGAGCGCGTGCGCCGCCATTGCGCAATCGCAGCAAGAAAGCGCGGAACAAAACGAGCAGACACACCGAAGGTGTCGCTGTTGGGCGCGCGGAAACTGTGCACAACATCTATGTGATCCTGCAGGTTCTCGCCAACCCCTGGCAGATCATGAATGACGGGGATCTCGTTTTCACGCAGATGCTGGCCTGGACCTATGCCAGACAGCATCAGCAACTGTGGCGAATTGAATGCACCCGCACTGACAATGACCTCACGGCGCGCATGCAGATCGATGGTGCGGCCATGCTGCATCACACGCACGCCAGTGGCGCGCCGCTCGCTCATCAGCACTTTGAGTGCTTGAGTGTCGGTCATGACATGCAGATTGGGGCGCGACAGATTGGGCGTCAGATAGGCCTTGGCGGCACTGCAGCGCTCACCGTTGATGTGCGTGACCTGATATTCCAACGCCCCATCCTGCTCGGCGCCATTGCAGTCAAACGTCGGCGCAATGCCTTGCTCATCGCAGGCTTCCACAAATGCCGGATTCAGCGCCCCCGGCGAGCGCAGGTTCATCACGTTTAACGGGCCGCCCTGGCCGTGATAATCGTCGTGAATGTTTTCGTTGTTTTCCGACTTTTTGAAGTACGGCAATACCTCATCGTAGGACCAGCCCGGGTTTCCGGCTTGTTGCCACTGATCATAGTCGGCGCGGTGCCCGCGCACGTACAACATCGCGTTGACCGAGCTTGAGCCACCCAGGCAACGCCCGCGCGGCTGGTAACCACGCCGACCGTTGAGGCCCTTTTGCGGCACGGTTTCATAACCGTAGTTGAGCTTGTTCTTGCGCGGCATGAGCGCGATGACGCCTGCAGGCGCATGAATCAGAATACTTTTGTCGGCCGGGCCGCTCTCCAGCAGACACACCTGAACATCCGCCCGTTCACTCAAACGACTGGCCACCACTGCACCTGCCGATCCGCCTCCAACCACGATGTAGTCAAACACCTGCACCCTCTCTTATTACTTGTTCTTGCAAAAGAATCCCAAACTGTATCCGACCAGGCGTGAAATGTCCGCCAGATCATGGGCTTGATCACGTTCAATTCACATCGCGGTTGCAACGCTAACGGCAATTCATGTTCCGTCGGATCAATCAATGGCCCTGAGCGAGTTGATGCAAGCTAACTCCGGCTTTTTGCCGCATGGCTATTGCCTGCTGTGGAAGCCCGGCTTGCTGTGGACGCTGGTCGGCTCTGATCTGCTCATCGCCCTGTCATATTTTTCCATTCCACTGGCGCTGGTCTGGTTGCTGAAAAAACAGCCCGCGTTGAAATTCCGGGCCATATTTTTGATGTTCGGGGTGTTCATCACCGCCTGTGGCGTGACCCATTTGATCGAGATCGCCAATATCTGGCGGCCGATGTATGCCACGACTGCCGGTATAAAAGTCTTCACCGCGCTGGTTTCACTGATGACTGCGGCCGTACTGTGGATCATGGTGCCGAAAGCCTCCGCGTTTATCGATCAGCACCGTCGCCTGAGGGATGAACTGTCGGCGCGCAACCACGAATTGCAACG
>JBFKEC010000346.1:0-2745 GCA_041619315.1 Oceanococcus sp.
GACCTCGCTGAGCGGGCCCTCGCTGATGGTGCTGGAAGAACAGGATGTGGTGCCGATTCAGTCGTTCAAGCTGGGCGATGTGGCGGTGACCTTCTGCCCATGTGAACAATTCACCGACACCGCGCTCAACATCATCAGCCGACTCAATCGCGTGGCGGAAGACTTCCACACCGGCTGGGACTGGGATCTGGGTTACCCCGCGGATCTGCGCGACCCTGCCGCAAACGGCGATCTGGACAACCGTCAGGATCATGGTTGCTGGCAGTCGGGTGAGGATGAATGGAGCTGTCCCCACCCGCATCAGTACAACGATGAGGTGCTGACCATGTCGGGTGAGGTGTTTGCCCGAATGAAAGCGCAAATTCATAACGATGCGGCCGGCTGGGATGCGCTGGATTACGTGCTGCAAGCCGAAGCCGAGCCGACCGACCCGGAACAGATCAAGGGCAATTTCACCCACGAAGAGCTGACCGAATATGGCTACGGTCTGGTCATCCCGGTGGGTATGGCCAATGACTACTGGGGTTACATGCCGGCATATCGCGAATACCGTGCCCACGATCATTACCGCAAAGCCCTGGCTGGTCTGGGGCCGCACGGCGCGGACTTTCTGGCCACCCGCCTGAGCCGACTGGCGGCCTCCCTGAACGGCCATCCGGGCCAGCCCTTGAACATACTGGATAGTGTGTTTGCCCTGGAATCCACGCGTGTGGAAATCATCGCCCAGGCCCTTGGGGTGCTGGCCTCCACGGTCACGCCCATCTACGAAGCGGCCTTGCCCACTGATGGCGGCGAACCGCAGATCACCATGCAGCCGCCGGCGCGCATGAGCCGCTTTGATGCGGCTGTGGTCAAGTGGATTGGCGGTTCGACCTATGAAGGCTTTCCTGAAGTTGTGGTCGAGCGCCGCCAGGCGGATGGCTGGGTTGTGGCCGGAACGCTGGATGGTGAAATTCAGCTGCATGCCCAGTTCCCCGGCGCCAATCAGCTCATACCGGCCGAGGGTGGCTTCAACATTCCGCAGATTCCCGATCTGCTGAGCTGGGCTGCGGGCAATTTCGAGTGGCAATGGACCGCCAACTATGAGGCGTTTGCCTCGGAACTGGCCTTGCCGGAACCGGGTGACAGCGAGCGTCCGCAGGCGCCCTACGTCACCCCGGCGGGCAGCTACCGTTTCGTGATCCGAGGCCATCATCGGGGCACTGGCGATTATGAACTTGTCAGCGACATCTTCGAGATCGAAAACGCCGCGCCGATCAGCGCAGAAAACCTGCGGGTGAGTGGCAATGCGCTGGCCTTCGAATTGGGGCCGGTCAACACCTTCACTACTTTTACCGATGGGGCCGGGCATGATCGTCCGCAGATTGAAAGCGAAACGCCGCACGTGTTCGGGCCGATTGATTATCCCGACAGTTATGACGCCGAATTTCCGTGGATTCGTGAGGAACGCAACCTGCATCGCTACCCCGACAGCGAGCAGGTCTATTGCCACCATTGCACCTTCCGCCCGTGGCTGAATGTGGGCGAACCGGCGCAGGTGTGTGCCAGCCTGCTGGCCGACGGCGCGGTGCTGGAGCGCAGCTGCAACGCCAGCCATGACGGCAGTGCAAGCTGGCAGGTGCGTTTTGCCACGGCGCTATCCTCGGCCGATGTTGTTGCGGTGATGCCCGGGGATTTGCGTGACACCCTGGGCCAGGCCAATGGCGAGCGCTTTGAGCTGCCCCTGACCACGCCATGAAGCCGCTGTGGAGCGTGCTTGCGCTTAGCCTGCTGCTTGCCTGCAGTGGCGGGCGCGAAGGTGCGGATGGGGCGGTTTCGCGTGATGTAACTGATGTAGCGCAATGGTGGGTTGGCACCGGCAGTGCCAACCATGACCCGCAAGCGACAGTGTGTGTGGGTGGGGGTGCTTCGCTTTGCGGGCGCCAGGTCGACCCGGCCGAGCCCGGTGCTATTGCCGATGAGTTGCTCGCGCGAGCGATGGTGGTGAGCGACGAGCAGGATCGCCATTTCATGCTCATCACCACCACCAACATTGGCTATTTTCTGGCCTACAAGAATGGTGAAGGCGAGGGCAACGGCATCTACGACATGCGCCTGCGCATTGCTGAGGCGACAGGCATCGACTCACGTCACATCGTGGTGGTCAGCGATCACTCGCACAACGGTCCGGACACGGTCGGCATCTGGGGTGGGGTCAGTCCGGAGTACAAAGCGATCACTGCCGATGCGGTGGTGGCGGCAGGCATACAAGCTTGGCAATCACGCCAGCCCGCAGTCTTGCGGGTAGCTGCGCTGAATGCCAACGGACAACCGCTGGACGGCGTGCCGCGGCTGGAGTCGTCCTACAACACGGCTCCGGGGCTGGACCCGGCAGCGGGCAATCCGAGTAATGAATTCCGCATGCTTGTGGCGGATCATCGCGATAGCGGCGAGCGCTTGCTCAGTCTGGTCAACTACGCCCCGCATGCCACGGTGATTAACGGTGTTGCCACCGACAAGCTCAGTGGCGACTGGGCGGCCTGGGCCCCGCTGGAAGCTGAAAGTCTGTTCGGCGGCTTTGGTATGGCCGCAGTCGGCAGTGTGGGCGCGACCGACTGGAACAAGGTCTCCGGAGATGCAGCCGCGCGTGAAGGCGAAGCCCGCGCACGCCTGCGCTTGCTGATGACGGCGGCGAAAGACCATTTGCAGGTCGTGTATGGTCAGGGTGTACAGGTGGAGTCGTTGTTCATTCGTTAACTCATTAGC
>JBFKEC010000347.1:0-2733 GCA_041619315.1 Oceanococcus sp.
CGGATAACGGAACTGCGGCGCCAAGCGATAACCCAGATTCATCACCACGTAGCCGCTACGCACCAGCCGCAGGGCAAACTTGTCCATATCGGCCGGCTCACCACGCGCCCAGCCACCGCCATGAATCAGCAACACCGCAGGATGCGGCCCGGCGCCAACCGGCACATAGATATCGGCATGTTGCCGCGCGTGCGCATCACTCACATAAGCAATGTAGTCATGACGCTGGTAATCCGGAGCATGCGCGCCGCGCAGACTGCAACCGCCCAACAGCAGGCTCAGAGTGGTCAGCGACAGCAGCGTGGCAGCGAAGAGTCGGCTCATGCGGTGTTCCAAAATCGGGATGTGCCCCACCCTACGCACGCCCTTACATTTCAGATGCCTGCGCGCCGCTTAAATCGCAACCGGTGCCTTGATATGTGGCTGCGGATCATAGTCCACGATCTGAATGTCTTCGAAGCGGTAGTCGAACAGGCTACTCGCCTTGTTCAAGTGCAGGCACGGCAGGCGTCCCGGCTGCCGCCCTAGCTGCTCCGCCGCCTGGTCCAGATGGTTGGAATACAAATGCACATCGCCGCCAGTCCACACGAAGTCACCCGGCTCATAGCCACACTGCTGGGCGAACATATGGGTCAACAAGGCATAGCTTGCGATGTTGAACGGCACACCGAGGAAGAAGTCGCAGGAACGCTGATACAGCTGACAACTCAACCGCCCGTTGGCAACGTAAAACTGGAACAGCAGATGACACGGCGGCAAAGCCATGTTGGGAACATCCGCGACGTTCCATGCGCACACGATATGGCGGCGGGAATCCGGATTGTTCCTCAATGAATCCAGCACCTGGCCAATCTGATCAACATGCCCGCCATCAGGGGTAGGCCAGCTGCGCCATTGATGGCCGTACACCGGGCCGAGATCACCCTTTTCATCCGCCCATTCGTCCCAGATCGTGACCCCATTGTCCTTGAGATAGGCGATATTGGTATCACCACTGAGAAACCACAGCAGCTCATGAATGATCGAACGCAAGTGCAGCTTCTTGGTGGTCAGCAGAGGAAAACCCTGGGCCAGATCGAAGCGCATCTGGGCGCCAAAAATCGAACGTGTGCCGGTCCCTGTGCGGTCGGCCTTGTCGGCACCGGTGTCGACGATGGTCTGCATCAAATCCAGATACTGGCGCATTAGCGATCTCCGTGACGACGGTAGGCCCATAACATTAGCGCGCCGCCGATAATCCACATCGGTGCGGAAAGCATCATGCCCATGGTCAGCCAGCCACCGTAAAGGAAGCCGATGTGGGCGTCGGGGGTGCGGAAGAATTCGACAAAGGTCCGGGCCAGGCCGTAGCCGATCAGGAACAGACCGGACGCGGCCATGACCGGGCGCGGCTTGCGGGCAAACCACAACATCACGAGGAGCAGGACCAGGCCCTCAAGTCCGGCTTCATACAGCTGCGACGGATGACGAGGCAACGCCCCCGCACCGGCATGCGGAAACACCATGCCCCAGGGCACCTCGGTTACACGCCCCCACAGCTCGCCATTGATGAAATTACCAAGCCGACCGGTGAGCAAGCCCGCAGGCACGGCCACGGCGATGAAATCCATCACATCCCACCAGCGCCGCTGATACTTATGGGCATGCCAGCGCTCTGCAAGCAGCACCCCGATCAGGCCACCATGAAACGACATGCCGCCTTCCCAGATGCGCACCAGGTACAGCGGGTCGGCCAGCAAGGTGGAAAAGTCATAGAACAGCACATAGCCAATGCGCCCACCCAGGATCACGCCCATGATGCCGGTAAACAGCACATCGCTGATTTCATCCCGGTTCCAGCGCGCTGCGGTCACATGGGGCAACTTCAGGCGCTGAACCTGAATCATCCAGAACAGTGCGAAACCAGCCAGATAAGACAGGCCGTACCAATGGATCTGCAACGGCCCGACGGCAATGGCAACGGGGTCAAAGTTGGGATGAGTCAGCATTGAAAGCCTTGGCTATTGGGGTCGCGTCATACCGGCGCCGCACCCATCTCGTGCTTGGCGCTTCACCACGCCGGTGGCTGCGCAGGATACCGAATCATGGAGGCGATGTAGAGTTCCACCAGCGCTTCGGCACAGGCCTGATCCTGCGCACTGAAATGCGCCTTGTGTGGACTGTCAATGTCCAGCACGCCGATGACCTGATCTTCGCGAACCAGCGGCACAACCAGTTCGGATGCGGATACCGGGTCACACGCAATGTGACCATCAAAGGCATGTACGTCATCAACACGCAGGCTGCGCGCTTGCGCCGCAGCCGTGCCGCACACGCCCTGCCCCCAGGGAATCCGGGTACAGGCCGGCAGCCCCTGAAACGGCCCGAGCACCAGATCACTGTCGCGGCGCAAATAAAATCCCGCCCAGTTGATGCCTTGCCATTCCTGATACAACAGGGCGGCCAGATTGGCGGCATTGGCCAGCGCGTCCGGCTCACCGCTGATCAACGCCTCAGCCTGCTTTAGAAACAATGTGTGATTCACGCGGACTTCTCCTGATAAACCATGGGCAGACGTCGCGCCTGCCACCAAAACCGCAATCCAAGCAGAACCGCAGCGGTTGCCAGGGCGGCACAATACACCCACCACACAGCCTGCGGCCCGGCTTGTTCGACCTTGAACATCCAGACAAAGCCAAGCCCCCCGACACCCCAGTAGGCCAGCGTGGTGGCACGCATGACGAACGCCGTATC
>JBFKEC010000348.1:0-2728 GCA_041619315.1 Oceanococcus sp.
CTGACGCAGACTGATATGCGCTGAAGGCGGAATCCGCATCGGGTGATTGGCGATCAATGTCGTGGTGACATTCTGGCGCTGTGCGGCGCGAAACAGTATGTCTTTGATCGGCCCCGGGCAGGCATCCGCATCGACCCAGACCTGCATCAGCGCGACGAGCCCCACATGCGCGGCCATACATCCTGCTCACCACCCTGACGGCGGTGGATCACAACCATGGCGGCGTGGCCGAGGACCAGCAGCAGCAAAATCCAGCCGAGCTCACCGTGCAGCAGGCTGCCAAGATCGACCATCCAGTCAATTTTGGGGCCTTCAAAACCGGCCATGACAGGCAAGCCGAAGGGTTCGAAGCTGCGCCCGGAGCCATACTGGCGCAGCATTGCGAGTGACGGAACCACAAGCATCAATGCGTACAGTGCCAGGTGCCCGAGGCGTGCTGCGGTGCTGACCATGGCGGGGCGCTGGCTGCGCTGCACAAGGGCCCACACAATGCGCAGCCAGATCAAAACCAGCAAGGTGAAGCCCAGCGGTTTGTGCCACGGCATGATGAATGCTTCAAACGCAGTGTCCTCGAAACCCCAGTGGGCCAGTGCGGAAACGAACTGCACAGCAAAAATCAGGGCCATCAGCCAGTGCAATAGGCGTGTCACATGGCCATAGCGCGTAGCATTGTCTGCCAACATGAGGGCGACTCCGAATGAGAATGTCGCGATTATAGCGGTGCAGGGCGTGGACCTTGCACCATGAGCGATGGGCCACCATATTGCGGGTGCAGGAGGTTTGTTTGTGGACAGTTCACGCATACAGCAGCCCAGCCGGCGTTT
The DNA here is from genome assembly GCA_041619315.1 of Oceanococcus sp. GTDB lineage: Bacteria > Pseudomonadota > Gammaproteobacteria > Nevskiales > Oceanococcaceae > Oceanococcus. The sequence continues at coordinate 825 of JBFKEC010000348.1, forward strand.
GCGTCTGCTGACCTACAACATGCAGGTCGGCATACAGACGCGTCATGCCGCAGATTACGTGACCCGCTCATGGCGTCACGTGTTGCCGGCGCGCACCCGCACGCGCCATCTGCAACCCATGGCCAGTGCTCTGCGTGACCACGATCTGGTTGCGATTCAGGAAAGTGATGCGGGCAGCTGGCGCACGCGCTCGGTCAACCTGATGGATTACCTGGCCACGCGCGCCGAATATCCCTATTGGCACAGTCATAACCATCGTCAGGTCGGGCCGTTTGCACGCCATGCCATGGGTTTGCTCAGCCGCATGGAGTTTGAAGCCTTGCAGGCGCATGCCTTGCCCGGACGCATACTCGATCGCGCTGCGGTGGTCTACCGCATGCCCTCCGGGCTGGTGGTTGTGGTTACCCATCTGGCCCTGAGTCAGCCCGACCGGGTTCGCCAGCTGGATCACATCGCGCGCCTGATTGAGGATGATGAACATGTCATTTTGATGGGTGACATGAACTGCGATTACGATGAGCTTGCTGCCCATCCGGCCTTGCGTCAGCGCGGATTCAAAGGCCCAGAAGAGGTTCTGCACAGCTACCCCAGCTGGCAGCCGCGGCGCCAGCTCGATCATGTGCTGGTCACGCCGGAATTCGACATTGTCGATGCACAGGCCACCCCATTCGGTTGGTCAGATCATTTGCCTGTGCGGGTTGAGGTCGATCTGCCTTCCGGCCTGTTGCTGCCTACATGAAATAGGCGAAGCGGCGGGCCAGCCACGACAACATGCGGGTCCACAACGGGCGCGCCTTCCATGTCGCCATGTCGACTTCCAAAGACAGCTCCAGATCACGCTCGAAGGCCTGCTCCACCGTGGCCGCCATGGCCCGATCATGAAACAGCACATTGCACTCGGCATTGAAGTTGAACGAGCGAAAATCGAAGTTGGTTGAGCCGATGATGGCGATGGTGCCATCGGCCGCCACCGTTTTGGCATGCAGCACCGCCTGCTGGTATTCAAAAATACGCACGCCGGCTCTGAGCAGCTCGCTGTAATAGCCCTGTGTGGCGCTGCGGATGATAGGAATGTCGCAGCGACCGGGCAGCAGCAGGCGCACATCCACGCCACGTTGCGCCGTTTGTTTGAGCAATTCCAGAATGGCCCGGCCGGGTGCGAAATAGGCGTTGGTGATCCACACACGCTGGCGCGCCGCGCCCAGGGTGGCGGCGTAGCTGGCGAGAATTTCGCGGGTGCCACGGCCAGGCCGTGAATCCAGCACCAGCGTGTGCTGCGCGGGCGTATCGCCGTGACGGGTGGGCAGGCACGGCAGCGGATCGCCCCCGGCGCTTTGCCAGCTTTCCGCGAATATGGCGGCAAGGTCCTCGGCAATGCGGCCCTCCACAAGCACATGGGTATCGCGCCAGGCGGCTTCACCCTTGCGCCCATTGTGATATTCATCGCCGATGTTCATGCCGCCGGTAAAGCCGATACAGCGGTCAATAATCAGCAACTTGCGGTGATCGAGTATGGGCAAAAGCCCGGGCGGGGCATACAGCGGCCGGCGCGACAACCTGAAGGCGCTGCCACTGCGGCGAAACAGCGACCAGAACTGGCGTCGTGTCTGGGCTGAGCCAAACGCATCGGCCAGCACCCGCACATCGACGCCACGCGCCGCAGCGGCGCGCAAGGCATCGAGTATGGCTTGGCCGGTGTTATCACCTCGCAGCACATAGGCCTCAAGCAGAACTTCATGCTCCGCTGCGTGGATTGCCGCGAGCATCGCGCTGAAGGCGCTGCTGCCATCGAAGTAGGGCGTGGCGACGGTATCGCTATGAAACGGCGCCTGGTCGATGGCGCTGAGCAACTGGCAATAGTCGGCATCGTGCAAGCCCTCAGCCAGCTCAAGTGCGCGCCGGTA
>JBFKEC010000349.1:0-2689 GCA_041619315.1 Oceanococcus sp.
CGGAGGCGATGTCGTGAACACCGGTCACGCACAGCAGTGGCGACTCGGTTTTGCTATTGATGGTCAACTCTGCGGTAACGGCGTCGAACGACGCCTTTTGCGTATCGCCGACAGGGACCGTAATCCGTGCCGAATTTCCGTCGAGAATCGGGCTCATGCCCGGGCTGTCCAATGAGATCGGAAGATAGGGTGCGGTGGCCGGCAGCACATCAACACCCGGCGACACATCGCGCACCTTTAGACCCGCCCCGCAAGCGGCATCCTTGACCAGCACGACCCAGTGCGAATGCCAATTGGCCCCGTCATTGGCCGGATTGCCGTCACCGTTTTCGTCAAACAGCGGCGTGTCGTCGAAATCCGGATGAGCGGTGATGGCCAGGGACAAAATTCCGGAGGCCTTTTCGAATCCGACCACTTCAGGATCAAGACTGGTCGGCCATACATAGGATTCAACCTTGGCGCCAGCCAGCTGGCCTGTGGCCTCGGGCTTTTGGCTTCCTGCCGCACCGGCCAGTTCCATTGCGAACGTCGTCAATCGGCCATCGGTCGTGGCCGCGGCATGGGTAATGTCGAATGCGGGCGATTTGGATCTGTCCCGTGCGCTGCTGATGTCATGCGCCCAGGCTGTTGAAAAAGCACCAAGCAGGGTGAGCGAAACGATGAGGTGGTGATTCATGGCAGCTCCTATATGGTATCGAGTCGATACGACAGTCTGGGCGCATGCCCGGCTGATTGCAACAGTGGTATTGAGTCGATACCATGGAGGCGATGGAAACCAGCGAAACCGAGCGTCTGGCCGCGCTTATCGAGCGCCTGGGACGGCTGATCTACGCTCAGGCGCATGCCGAAAATCTGCTGCCGGTGCACTGGGAAACCTTGCGTTTCCTGCATCGGGCCAATCGCTTTTCCCGCAGCCCAGCAGCGCTTGCGGCGTATCTCGGGCTGACCAAAGGCACCGTATCTCAGACTCTCAATACACTGATCAATAAAGGCTTGCTGGAAAAGCGGACGCATCCCAAGGATCGTAGAAGCCGGCAGTTGGCCTTGACCGCGCGAGGCAATCAGCTGCTTGAGCAGGATCCCCTGTCGCAGCTGTGCAGCACTTTGCATGGCTTGGACACAGCTCGGCGCAGTGCGCTGGTGCAGGATCTTGAGCAGGTGCTGTCAGGCAGCCTGATCGCACAGGGCCGGACGCCTTTCGGGCAATGCAAAGAATGTCGGTACTTTGCGAAAACGCACCGAGCCGGCCAGCCCCACTACTGTGAACTGCTGGGTGAACCCTTAAGCGAATTTGACGGTTTGCAGATCTGTCAGGAGCAGCAGCCCGCAGCATGAGCGCCGCGATGGGCCGAGTTCGAGTGCCGCGTCGTGTCAGCGATGCGCGAAGCAGGGATCACTGTTGATGTTGCAGCCCATGATTGGTTTTGCTCAGGATGAACAAGGCGACTGGGTTGCCGAGTTAGGCTGTGGCCATCGCCAGCATGTGCGTCATAAGCCACCCTGGACACAGCGGTCTTGGGTCGTAAGTGATGACGGGCGAGCAGCAATGCTTGGCCACCCCCTGGATTGCAAAAGCTGCGACCGGGAAGGACCGATCGCGCCTTTCCAAGATCGCTTGTCAGCAATGTATCTGCGGATAGCGCGCGCGGCGCGTCAGGCCGGGCGTTCGCCACAGGCGGTGCGCCTGCTACCGATTAGCAAGACCCAACCGGTCAAGGTCGTGAGGCTGGCTATAGCGGCAGGTTTGCAGCGCTTTGGTGAAAACAAGGTCCAGGAGCTTTGCTCTAAGGCAGATGGTCTGGGCCAGCCCGATATTGAATGGGTGCTGGTCGGTCACTTGCAGTCCAACAAGGTACGCCAGGTGGCCGAGTACTGCTCGGAATTTCAGGCGCTGGACAGCCTCAAACTGGCGCAGGCACTGGACCGCCGTTTGCAGCAGATCGGTCGATCGCTGGATGTGCTGGTGCAGGTCAACACATCGGGGGAGGCCAGCAAATACGGTGTGGAGCCAGAACAGCTGCCTACCTTCGTTAAGCAGTTGCCGGCTTTTTCGTCATTGCGGGTGCGCGGTCTGATGACCCTGGCGCGATTTAGTGCCGATGAAGCCCTGGTGCGACCCTGTTTCAGCCTGCTGCGTGGACTGCAGGAACAACTCAGACAAGCAGGCCCAGCGGGATTGCTCTGGGATGAACTGTCCATGGGCATGTCCGGTGATCTGGAATGGGCGATCGCAGAAGGCGCGACTACGGTTCGCGTTGGGCAATCCTTGTTCGGCCCACGAGGTGTTCCGGACAGTCACTTTTGGCCATGATCCATAGGCCGCCACATCGCGTTGTTTGTAGAAACGGGCATCATGTTACTCATTGCCTTTTTCACGGACCTCGCCAAGTCGGGCTCATGCTTGCAACTCAAAAAAACGTGCATTGATCAAAAAGTGCAGGCCGATTCCAGCCGCGTAGCCCAACGCGATGGCCCAGCTCCAGCGTAGATGGGCAAAGAAGCTATAAATCCCGCGCGCGCTGCCCATCACGGCAACGCCAGCGGCCGAGCCTATGGAAAGCAGCGAGCCGCCGATGCCGGCGGTGAGCGTCACCAACAGCCACTGGCCCTCGCTCATGTCGGGGTACATGGTCAGCACTGCAAACATGACCGGGATATTGTCGATCACCGCCGAAACCAGACCCACCAG
>JBFKEC010000350.1:0-2614 GCA_041619315.1 Oceanococcus sp.
CGTCTACTGAACTGCTCACGTGTTGCATTCCTCAAGTTGGGCTTGATAGATGTTCTTGTCAGCCTGCGTATGGCAACAGAAAATCACCTCTTGCAGCGCTGTCATGTGGGCCGCTTGCTGCAACACCGTGGTCACCGCAATGCGCGCCGCAGCCCGCTTTGGAAACGCGTAAGCACCCGTGCTGATGGCCGAAAAAGCGACACTGCGCAACTGATGTGCCTCGGCAAGTTGCAAACAATTGCGATAACAGGCGGCGAGCAGATCCATTTCGCCCTGATCGCCACCATGCCACACCGGCCCCACGGTATGTATGACGTGGCGCGCCGGCAGCTGGTAGCCGCCGGTCAGTTTGGCCTCACCGACATCACAGCCACCCAGCCTACGACAGGCGTCCAAAAGCTGAGGCCCGGCAGCGCTATGGATGGCGCCGTCGACACCACCGCCGCCAAGCAAACTTGTATTGGCGGCGTTGACGATTGCATCCACAGCCAGACTGGTGATGTCCGCCTGCACTGCGCGCATTTTCATACGCAAACCGGCTCAGTCCGTTTCGACCAGATGCTGATCAAAAAAGCCAAGCGTGCGTTTCCAGGCCAGCCTGGAGCCAGCCGTCAGGCGGCTGCCCGAGCGAAAACCATGCGGGATGTTGTACAGGTGCGCGTCCACACGCTCGCCCAGCTTGTTGATCAGGCGCTCACGTCGTGCGGCCGGACAGAATGGGTCGACGCGGCTCCAGTGGCCCTGAAGGCGCTGAATCCGGGCGAGGCCCGGCTCCTCTTCCAAAGGCACACCACCGCCCTCCATACCCAGCGAGTGGTGATAAACCACCGGAGCCAGCATGTCCGGGCGCATCGCCGCCTGGATCACAAAGCCGCCGGTCAGACACATGCCAATCATGCCCATGCGCCCATTGCAGCGCGGGTCGGCCTTGAGCGCGTCCAGCAACTGGCCCACCTCACGATTGGGACCACTGTCGGCGGTGTTGCGCCGACCGGCACTTTTGACCATGGCGCGCACACAATAGCCCGCTGCGTTTCCGCTGAACATGTCGGGCAAGTACACCACATAGCCACGCGCGGCCAGCTCCTGGGCGTCCTTGCGATAGACATCGAGCAAGCCGAATATTTCATGCAGATAGAGAATGCCTGGCACCGCCGCATCGGTGTCCGGCATGTGCACTTCCAGGCGGATTTTACGTTCGGCCAGCTGCAGTTCCGTGACCTGTCGCCGCCCTTTCATGCCGCTCTCAATGCATCAGCAATCGGCATGCGCGCCGCCCGCACAGCCGGAAACAAACCGCCGAAAAGACCGATCACACAGGCGAAAATGATGCCTTGAACGAGCAAGTCAAAACTGACTCTAAATGCAAACGCAACTTGGCTGAAGGTCTGAAAGTTGAGCGTTGAAACGCTGTAACCATTGAAGAACAGATAGGCCAGCGCACCGCCCAGCAAAGCACCGATTACGGCCAGCAGCAATGCTTCCAGCAGCACTGAAATCACCACAGGGACACTGCCGAATCCCAGGGCGCGCAGGGTTGCGATTTCCACCGTGCGCGTAGCCACCGCCGCATACATGGTGTTGAGCGCACCAAACAACGCACCGATACCCATGATCACCGCAACGGTGTAGCCCAACCCGGTAATCATCTGACCCAGTGCCCGCGAGCGCGAAGCGTAGTATTCCGGTTCGCGTTGAACCTGCAATTTGAGACGCGGATCGGTGGTAATGGCGTCCTTGAAGGCGGCGAAGCTGGCCGCATCCTCAAGCTGCACGGTGACGCTGTTCCATGCACTGCGGCGCGAGGCCGTGACCAGCGCTTCACGATCCACCCACAACTCGGACTCGTGCACATCACCGCCGCTGTCAAAGACTCCGACAATCGGCCATTGCCCTTCACGCACTTCCACCAGATCGCCAATGCTGAGGCCGCTGAACTGACGCTTTGCGCCCAGCCCGACCACCACTTCACGCAACCCGGGCTGAAACATGCGCCCTTCGACGATGCGCGCTTCGTGACGCAGATTCAGCACATCCGGTGTGGTCCCACGCACCACCACATTGTTCGGCTCGACAGAATCATGCTTGGCAATGTTGGTCAGCATGAACAATTCGCCAATCGCCATGGGCTCGCCGTTGACGTTGCTCGCCACACCCGGCGCCTCGGCCACGATGCTGGCGTGCTCACGAATCACCACACTACTGAGCTCATCCAGCGAGCCGCTGCGCATGATGATCGCCCGATCCTGTTCGCCGGTAGAGGCCAGCGTGGACTGAAAACCGGAGGCCATGGCGAGCAAAGCCGTCATCACCCCAACCACGCCGGCAATGCCAATGACAATCACCGCCGAGGTGCCCAGACGTGATGGCAGGCTGCGTAGATTCATTGCCGTCACGGCGTAGATTTGCTTGATCATACGTGCTCCGAAAGGGCGTCCACGATACTCAGCCGCTGAGCCCTCAAAGCCGGCGGCAGACCGACCACCAGCGCCAACAGCAAGGCCACCAGCAAAGCCGTGACCCAGGCTTCCAGATCCAGCGTCAAGCCAGAAAAGCCAGGCATGTTTTCGGCCAGACCCGGCAGCAAAAAGGCCGCAAGCCCGAGTCCGACCAG
>JBFKEC010000351.1:0-2596 GCA_041619315.1 Oceanococcus sp.
GTGGATTCGATTTCGCTCAGCCAGTCAGCGAGCGCGTTGTAAGTCAATTCATGCATAGGTGCATTATCCCACGCCACCGCCCTTGGCACCATCAAATACGCGGCCATGTCGGCATTCTGCGACATCCCGTTAAGGCGAAATTGCAGTCTTGCGACGCGACTTGCCGCGGCCATGTTGCCGTTCGGCAACAGGTTTTGTCGCGGTTGCGCGAAAGACTCTGAAGCGCACCAGATTGGAATACTTATGCTGCTGTTTTTATGAGTTTTTTATAATTCTGGCACAGGGCTTGTTGAATACCTTCTGCGAACAAAATCTGCTGCAACAGCTGTTCGCAGACATTTGCTACAAGGAGAGAAACATGAACAAGCTACGTCACACCGCATTGGCCCTGACTTCGGCAGCCCTGCTTGGACTGGCAGGCACAGCAACCGCTGAATCTCAGACGCCTTACACGGATCTGGACCGCAATGGTGACGGCAAGATTTCCAAGACCGAGGCCGGCGCCGACAACCAGCTGTCGCGTCAGTTCGAACAGATCGACACCGACGGCAACGGCGTTCTGGAATGGGGCGAGTTCGCCCGTTTCGAATCGGAAGGTGATATGTCTGAGCAGCCGAACACGGACATGAACCGGCAGCCGATGGGCGAAACCACGCCGCAGTAAATCACGGCATACGCCACACATGCGCCCGGCTTCGGCCGGGCGTTTTTTGTCACGGGATAGCCGCCGACTCCGGCGCGCCCGCAGTCAGCAATTCACAGCGACTCAGCGACAGCTCGGCCGGGCTGACCGAGAATTGAAAGGGTGCCAGTCGCTCCAGTGCACGCATGCCCAATATTGGACGCGTACCGGCCGGAAATACAGCGGCCTGGACATTGCTTAGCCAGCACGATTCGCCCAGCCGCATGGCCTTGATTTTGTAGATCGGAACCTTGCGCACGGATTCATCCGCCATGCGCGCGCCGATGTGTCGATCAAACAGAGCCTGTCCATTTGCCAGCAGTGCATCCAGCATGTCTTGCGGAATCACCATGTAACTGGATCCGGTATCCACCAGCAACGAGAACGGCTGCGCATCGGCAAACGTCGCACTGATATAAAACGTACCCGTGGACTGTCGCTGCATAACCACACTGTGCAGGTTGCCCAGCCCAGCATCATCGGATTGAGCCGTCGCTACAAGACTCAGCAGCAGCGCACATACAGTGAAAAATCGCACGAACAAATCGAGGCCTCCAGGTTGAATCCGGCCGGGGTATACCGCCATCTTTTGCCAGTCTACGCAGCACCACAACAAGTTTGCGTGAAGTCGTTCACGCTTGCGCAGACCGGTTGCTGAATTTGCCGGATAATGGGCGCATGAACGCAAGCCCTAGCTTTGTCCAGACATTGAGTCAGCTGATCGGAACCCCTTCGGTCAGCAGTACGCTGCGTGCCCACGACACCAGCAACCATGCGGTGTGCGCCTTGCTCGCCAACTGGCTCGAGCCGCTGGGATTCCGTTGTGAATTGATCACCGTGGACGAAGGCGCCGGCAAGTACAACCTGATCGCCACGCGCGGTCGCGGCGACGGCGGCCTGGTGCTGTCCGGCCACACCGACACAGTGCCATTTGATGATGCCGGCTGGCACAGCGATCCGTTCACGCTGCGTGATGCATCAGATCGCTGGCACGGCCTTGGCACCTGCGACATGAAAGGTTTCTTTGCCCTGTGCGTGCAACTGGCCGCGGAAATACGCGACGTGAATCTGCAACAGCCACTGGTCATTTTGGCCACGGCCGATGAGGAATCCGGCATGTGCGGGGCCAAGGCGCTGCTCAAGGCCGGGCGCCCACTGGGCCGTCATGCGCTGGTTGGCGAACCCACCGGCCTGGTTCCGGTGCGCATGCACAAGGGCATCTTCATGGACGTCCTGCGCGTGCGCGGGCGGGCCGGCCACTCCTCCGACCCGGCCGCCGGAGTCAACGCGATCGAGGGCGTCCATACCGCATTGAGTGCTTTGCTGGGCCTGCGCGACGAGCTCAAAACCCGCCTGCTGCGCGACGAGTTCCCGGTTCCGCATTCCACCCTGAATCCGGGTTGCGTCCACGGTGGCGACAGCCCCAACCGCATCCCCGCGGCTTGCGAACTGCAATTCGACCTGCGCCCGGTGCCCGGCCTGAATCTGCAAGACCTGCGCCAGGAAGCACGCGCACGGATCGATGCCGCACTCAAAGACAGTCCATGGCAGTGGGAACATGACACTGTATTTGAAGGTGCCGAACCGTTTGAAACACCGGCTGACGCAGCCATCGTCAAAGCAGCCGAACGCCTGACCGACAGCCCTGCCCAGGCGGTCAACTTCTGCACCGAAGGTGGCTATCTCAACCAACTGGGCATGCAGACGCTGGTGCTCGGCCCCGGCAATATTGCCCAGGCTCACCAGCCGAATGAATATCTGGCCATGGATCAAGTCAACCCGATGATGGACATCCTGCGCGGACTGGTGAAGGATTTCTGCCATGAGCAGTGACAACCCTTTGGCTTTTCCGCAGGCTTTGCGCAGCGCAGCGCCGTATATCAATGCCCACAGCGGACGCATCTGCGTGGTCCA
>JBFKEC010000352.1:0-2577 GCA_041619315.1 Oceanococcus sp.
CTCAATCCGCATACGCGTCGGCATGCCGGCGCCATGGCCGGCACGGGTCTGAATGCGGATGAGTTTGGGTGCGCTGCCCGGATCGGCATGCTGAAGTGCCGCGGCGAACTTGAACGAATGCCCCGGCACGACGCGATCGTCGTGATCTGCGGTGGTCACCATGGTAGCCGGGTAATCATCACCGCCGGGCACGTTGTGGTACGGCGAATAGTCACGCAGCACCTTGAACATGTCCGGGTCATCAGACGAGCCGTAATCGCCGGTCCAGGCCCAGCCTATGGTGAATTTGTGAAAGCGCAGCATGTCCATCACACCCACACCAGGCAGAGCTGCGGCGAACAGTTCAGGGCGCTGATTGCTGACCGCACCGACCAGCAAACCACCGTTGGAGCGACCTTCGATGGTCAGCTGCTCGGGGCTGGTGATGCCAGTCTCGATGAGGCTTTCAGCCGCTGCGATGAAATCATCGAACACGTTCTGTTTGTTATGCAAGGTGCCCGCCTTGTGCCAGGCCGCGCCGTACTCGCCGCCACCACGCAGGTTGGCCACCACGAAAACCCCGCCCTGTTCCAGCCAGGCCAGGCGCTGCGGCTTGAACCACGGCGTCAGTGAAATCGAGAATCCGCCGTAGCCATACAGCCAGGTCGGGCGGGGACCGCCGAAGTTGCCACGCTTGCGCAGGATGAACATCGGCACCCGGGTGCCATCGCGCGAGCTGTAGAACACCTGCTCGGTCACGAAGTCCGAAGTGTCGACGGGCAGACGTGCTTCGTTGAGGGTGGTCACGTGCAGGTCGCTCAGGTCCACCTCAAGCTGGCGTGCCGGACTGACGAAACTGGCATGGGTAAAGCTCACGCTGCGCCCATCCGGCGCTGCACTCAGCCCCGAAATACTGCCCAGTTCGGGCAGCACCACCGGGGTGGCCGAGGCTCCATCCAGCGGGTAAACCAGCAGTTTGTTCACCGCATCACGCATGACCACGACAGCCAGATGCTGACCGGCCAGGCGCGCATCTTCGATCGGCCATTGGCCAGTCTCGACCACGGTCTGCTGGCGACCGGGGTGGCGCACATCCAGGCGCACAATACGTCCGTTCGGCGCCGCATCGGTGGTCAGTGCATAGACGTAGGGGCCGTCCACGCCAATGACCTGATATTTGGCCGAAAAGTCATCCACCAGCTTGATCAGTCGCCCGCGCACGAACGGGCGCTCGGCCTGATTGAGATCCCTGACATACAGCGCGTTTTCCTCACGCGCGCCTTCGCGCAGGCTGATCAGCAGATATCGGCCGTCATCGCTGACCCGCGCGTACATATTGCGACGCGGATGTTCGGGGTCCGACAGCACCAGCACATCCTGGGCCTGCGCCGAACCCAGCTTGTGGTAGTAGATCGCCTGGTTCTCCAGATCGCTGAACACACCATCAGAACCGGGGTAGCGCGAATAGAAGAAACCCGCGCTGTCGTGACTCCAGCTGATGTTGGAAAACTTGATGTGTTCGAGCACCTCGGCACGATCCTGACCGGTGCGCAGATCACGCACGTGATAGCGATTCCAGTCGCTGCCGGCTTCGGCCACACCGTAGGCCAGATAACGGCCGTCCGGAGACACCGCCCAATCGGTCAGGGCCAGGGTGCCGTCCGCACTCAGGGTATTGGGATCGAGCACCACCTTGCGCTGACCCGCCTGCTCGCGCACCAGCACGCTCTGATCAAGAAGACCATCGTTGTAGCGGTAGAACAGGGCGCCCGCGACACGCTTGGGCGCGCCGTATTTTTCGTAGTTCCACAGCTGCGCCAACCGCGCTCGCCAGGCGGCACGATCAGGCAGTTGATCGAGGTGCGCACGGGTCAGCGCATTTTGTGCCGCAATCCACTTTTTGACCTGGGGCGCATCCACATCCTCAAGCCAGCGATAGGGGTCAGCCACCTGTTCGCCGTGGTAGGTATCCACCACCGTGCCACGCGGTGTTTCGGGATAGTCCAGCGCGTGGACGGTGGTGGCGCTCAGCAGCGCGCAAAGAGCGAGCAAAACTCTCATCGGTACGGATCTCCCTGTGGTGTCTTCAAAGCGGCGCCTGAGCCCCAAAACTCAGCACAACCGCCGGGTTTATGACCGACGCAGGTCCAAGACGTTCAGCGCCGCAGGGCCGGTGCTTCCCAAGGGCGCTCCGGCCATTCATGTTTGGGATAACGCCCGCGCATTTGCTTGCGCACATCAGGCCAGGCGTTGCGCCAGAAACTGGCCAGATCACGGGTCACCGCCAGGGGCCTGCGGGCCGGCGACAACAAATGCAGCAACACCGGTCGGCCGCCCACTTGTGGTGAGGCATCCTGTCCATACATGTCCTGCATACGCACCGCCAGGACCGGCCCGTCCTCGGCGGCGTAATCCAGCTTGACCTGACGCCCGGACGGCAGACTCACCGCATCCGGTGCCTGCTCGCGCAAGCGTTTCTGCTGGGCCGCACTCAAACTCGCCCACAACGCATCAGCCAGTTTGCCCGGCGTGATATCGCCCACTCCGCGCAGCCCGAACAACCATGGCCCCAGCCATTGATCAAGGCTTAAGCGCAGA
>JBFKEC010000353.1:0-2562 GCA_041619315.1 Oceanococcus sp.
GGCTTATCAGAGCGGCTGGTTCCAATTCATGGTGAGGGTCCTGAAAACCGCCCTGAATCTTCCGCGCCAGGATTACAAAGTCCTGCGCTGTGCCGGTTCAGACGACCCCACCGTCTGCCGCCAGGCTGTCGCAACCGCGCTGCAGCAGGCCCTGGATGATCTGGGCGGACTGGCCAATCAGGCCAACTGGGACGGCACTGCGCTGTACGACGGCGTCAGCGTGGAGGACAACGATGCGGTAGAAGCCACCTCATTCGCGCTGGTTCCCAACCCGCCTATACATTGGACCAATCGGCCAACATTCCAGCAGGTCGTGGAAGTGCTGGACTGAACCATCGCGCGGTGGCGCCGTGCCTGCACGGCGCCACCTTGGCCAAGCAAACGCGGCGAAGCTATCGAGCTATGGCTGTTCCAGCCAGGACAATGGCTCTACCCGGTCATTGGGATTGCTCATCAATGTCAGCTTGGTCGCGGCAAGATCCAGCATGACATCAGCGCCCACCCCCAGCGGCATCAGCCGCGCACCATAATTGAGCAGATTGGCGCTGTTGCCATCATCCTCGACATGATCCTGGGAAATGTTGCCGGAAATCTCCAGCACCAGTTGCTCGCCGGCTGGAATCACGTTGTCCTGGGGGAAAAAGTGCACATCGACAGGAATTTCTGTGCCGCTGATATTGGTATCGGCGTTTTCCAGACTGACCGCATGATTGAGACTGACCGCAGCGAAATTGATGTAACGCTGGGTGCCATCCGGCTTGCGTGCCAACAGTGTTGCCACCAGATTGGCCTTGAATGCAGAGGAAAGCGCCAGCGTTTGCAGACGCGGCGTGCCGGTCAAACGCAGATCCTGCTCTAGCGGTTCACTGACAAACACCAGCGCCGTTCCGGTGATAGGCTCCGGCAACAATGATTGGTCGACTGGAAGCTGGGTCGGCACACTCACCAGGTTGTCGCGAAACGCGACCACCCCGGATGATGCTTCTAGCCCCAGCGTTCCATCGGCCTGCGGATAGAACGAGGTCGGCGTTGACGCGCTGGGCGGCCAGGCATCTTCATGACGCCAGACACCATCATCGGCCTGCAATTGCACCGCAGGTGCATCCAGAATGCCGGTATCGACGCCCTTGAGAAATTGATCGAACCAGGCAAGCAAGGCCTGCTCCCAGAAATCGCCGCGGCAGGGCTCGCCTGACTCGCATGCAAGACCGCTGCTGGACTGCGGGTAGGCGTGAACCCACTGCCCCAGCCAGACATGCAATGGCACGCCGGTCTGATCAACAGCCGACAGCCAGTCATGGGTATGCAGGGTATCGACGTTGGCGTCCTGAAAGCCCTGGATATAGAACATCGAGGGCCGCGGCTTGTGTGCCGTTTCGGCCACGATGCGCGGCAGGTCACGCTCGATCCAGAAAGGGGTCTTTTCCGCTGTCAGCACATTTTCAATGCTGTTGAGCTGTGCCGTAATCTGCTCAGGACAAACCAGTCCAGCCACCGCCCGGGTCAGAAAGCCCTCGGGATCAGCCGGCCCCACGCCACCGGACAGGCCGACTGGCAGCAGATCGCTGACGGCCACGTAATACGTCGGATAAGCCCCATTGATAAAGCGCAGAATGCCGTTGTTGAAGCCATAGCGGTAGTAATCGGTGACCGCGGCAATCGGCACAACGGTTTTGAGTGAAGGCGGCGCTTCGGTAAACAACTCGGCAGCAGTCGCCCCATCAAAACTTACGCCGATTGCACCAATGCGTTTGTTTGACCATGGCAGCGCGGCAATATGTTCTACCGCTTCGCCCAGCTCTCGCCGCTCATCCTCGCCACCGCTGGTGTAGCAACCGCTCGAATTGCCTGTGCCGCGTACCGACACCAGACCCACCGCGTAGCCGCGCGGAATGAAGTATTGTGCGGCGGCATAAGTCAGATCGCCCAGCACATTGAGCGGTGATGAAGGATCCCCGCCACCGTAATACGGCGTGAAATACAGGATCGTAGGAAATTCACCGTCACCCGGTGGTCTGCGCACCCAGCCGTCCAGCGCAATACCCGTGGACGTCGGTATGACCACATGCTCCATGACCGCGGTGTCCACCGTCCAGCCCTCGACGACCGGCGACAAATCATGCAGATAGGCGGACAAGGCCTTCTCTTCGGCGTCCGCCCCACCATCCGCGACGTCCCCAGCGCTGGCGTTCAAGGCCGTCCGCCCACCTTGTGTCAGGGAATCTGGCCCGCACGCACTGAATGCGAAGGACGAGCAAAGCAAAAAAAGGCTGAGGCGAAGGTTCATAATTGGGCTGCTGGGATGGATGTCGTCAGGTCGCTGCAGTCAGCCACTTGACGGCCGCGGCTGCGCCAATTCTCAAGCACAAATTCTGCCAGTTTCAATCCAGGGCGCTCAGAGAATGAGCGCCCCGTAGAGCGAACGGCTGGGGATTATTCCCCGGTCCAGCGCAGATCCAGCTGGCGCGCCGCGCGCACATCATCCAGGCGCCGCACCGGCTGGGTGTAAGGCGCACCTTTGACCTTGTCGATATCCGCCTTGGCTTCGTTCCAGATCGCAAC
>JBFKEC010000354.1:0-2491 GCA_041619315.1 Oceanococcus sp.
ACGCCGGGCATCTTCAGCGTTGGTGATATTGATGGCAACGGCTGGCCGGATATCGTTGTACCCGGCGACGGCAACGACAAGCTGTGGGTATTGCGCCAGAGCGCAGATGGCCAGTTCGTGCTGGAAACTGTGGTTGAAGGCGCCAAGATGATTGCCATGGCGGTTGCGGCGGATGTGGATGGTGACGGCACCCAGGAAATTGTTGCCGCCCAGCACAACAGCAATGATGGCGGTTACACACTGCCGCCGGGCTTTCTCAAGATCTACAAGTTCCAAGCCCTGCAGGAATGATCCTGATGGGCCTGGCCATCACCATGGCGCTGGCTCTGGTGAGTGTGGCCCGCTGGGGCTTTGCCGGGGCTGAAACAGGTCGTTATCGCGCCCGGCCAGCCATTCTTTATGCGCTGGCTTATTTCATTGTGGTGGCTGCTGTCGCCCACAGTGCCGGCGTGTTGGCCTGGCTGTTGGACAGTGCGATGCAGCTGCGCCCGGCCTTGTGGTGGTGGTTCAGCCCGCCTGGCGTGGCGCTGATCGCGCTCGCCTATGCGGCAATCTGGCCGCGCGGGGTGTTTACCGATGGCCGCGCCGCAGCGCCGCTGTGGCAAGCCCTGTTCGGGCTGGTCTGGGGGCTGGCCCAGGGGCTGATGTTTCTGTGCATCTGGCGCGCGACCGGGTTTTTGACGGCCTTGCCTGGCTGGCAAGCGCTGCTCAGTTTTGTGCTGATCGCCAGTTTCAATGCGTTATGGCACGCCTTGGTGTGGGATGTACATGTGTCGCCGCCGCACAACCTGCGCGCATGGAATCTGCGCAAGGTGCTCTTTTGTCACAGTCCCAATCTTGCATTCAGTCTGGCGCATCTGGCGTACTTCGGAGACGCGCTGTATTTCGTCAGCCTGCAAATGCTGGCTCTGATGCTGAGCAGTCTGGCCATGCGTTTTCCCGGCTGGAATTCGCCCTATCAGGGGGCGGCGGGCGAGCAGCGTTAGTCGCGGCCAAATCCAGGCCAGTTGCTGGCATTGTCACAGCGCTCAAGCATCACATCCCAACTGCCGTGCGCTGAGTCCCAATGGTAGGCCTTGAGCAGACCTTCGGGGGTCAGTTCGCATACGCAACCGGTTTCTCCATATTCACCACCTAGATAGCGCCAGTAGGATGGGCCTAACAGTTCGATGCGGCGCATCGACAGCACAGGCTTGAAGGCGCTGTCCGGGTCGCCCGGATTGTGCAGCGCCGGGACCAGTACGCGGCGCGGCTGTGTGTCCAGGTGCGACATCAACGGGCCGGTGGCGGCGCGCAGCAAGGGGAACAGCAAGGCGCCTTCGCTCTGTGCAATGGCCTCTGGCGTTTGCTCAGCGCGTGACCAATGCCACGTCTTGCCCTCCAGCCAGTAGCGCGCTGAGGTGCGTATGTCCGCTTGCGACCATTCGATGTCGGCGGCGACGCAGCGGGGTCCGGCATAGCGGGCGCGGACTTTCAAGCTGCCGAGATTTTCGACATCGCGTTGCCCGGCCAGGATCAGTCCGCCATCTTCTTCCAGCTGCCAGGGCTCGCGAATCGGCTGCGGCTGACCATCACGCTGGTAGCTGTAAAGACCGCTGGCAAGTGGCGTCACTTGCGTTGCTCGACAAACTCGACCAGCAGATCCGCAGTGTCGTCCGGATTGAAGTAGGCCATGCGCGCATGTGGCATCTCGAGTATGCCGCCGGGCGTGACATGGCCCAGATGCACGCCATTGTCCTGCATGACCGCAACGGCGGCATCCAGATCGTCGACGTTGTAGCACACGTGATTGATCCCGGCAGGGCGGCTCAAAAGTTGTTTGCGCAGAGCTTCTGAGATCGGTTCTATGACCTCGTAGGGGACACCGCCAACGCTGAAAAAGGCGAAGCGGCTGTCGCTGACCTGATCGGCTTGAGGCACGCGCACGATTTCATCGTCTTTGAGCCCGAACAGCTGCTTGAAGCGGGCGAGCAATGTTTCAGCATCAGCGGTCACGATGCCAATGTGGCGCAAACCCAGCAGATGCTGGCGCACACCCGTTGGCAAGGCTGTGGTCATGAGAAATCTCCAATCGGGGGTGCAGCGTGAGGGAGTGCAAGGCCTTGCAGGCCGGCGAGCAGGTTGTCCACAGCCAGTTGGGTCATGGCTGCGCGGGTGCCCTGGGTGGCACTGCCCAGATGGGGCACCACGGTGAGATTGGGGCAATCGAGCAATGGGTGGTCGGCGCCAATGGGTTCACGGGCAAACACATCCAGCGCCGCGCCGCCTATGTGCTTGTGGCTGAGCGCATGAATGAGTGCGTCTTCGTCTATCAGGCCGCCGCGCGCCGTGTTGATCAGCAAACTGTTGCGCGGCATGCGCCAGAGACTGTCAGCGTTGATGATGGCGCGGGTTTGCGGGGTCAGGGCCAGATGCAGGCTGAGTATGTCGCTGTGTTCAATCACCTGATCGAAACTGGCGCTCATCTCACCTTCGACCTGCCGCACAGAGG
>JBFKEC010000355.1:0-2474 GCA_041619315.1 Oceanococcus sp.
CACGCCGCATCCGCCTTGATTGTCTGCAGCCCCGAATACAACGGCTTCCCCACGCCGCTGCTCAAAAATGCGCTGGACTGGATGTCACGTCCTGACGGTGATGTGCCCGGCCTAATTGCCTTTCGCGGCAAACCCGCACTGGCCCTGTCAGCCTCACCCGGTGCTTTGGGAGGACTGCGCAGCCTCGCCCTGACGCGCCAGTTGCTCGACAACCTCGGCATGCTGGTCATGCCGGAGAAACTCAGTGTCGGGCAGGCCAGCGATGCATTCGACGAGAATGGCCAACTGAGCAATGCACGCCAGCAGAATAGCCTTGATCAGGCCATCGCCACCCTGGCCCAGCGCACCCAGCAACTGTCCTGAACCTGACTTACGGGCCTGAAAGTAGGCGGCTGCGCGAATGAAGTGACAGGTGTATCCTTTGCTCAAGCCGGGAGATGAGACACTCGGTAAAAACAACAGCAGGAGGAGCAACACCTATGCACCGCGCTCTCGCAGCGTCGGTAATTGTTACGGCTGGCCTGATGACGGCCTGCGGACAATCCACCGACACCCCCAAAGCAAGCACCACCTCTCAACCCCAGGCTGCCGCCGTTGACGGCAAGCGTCTGGTCAATGCGGCAAAGCGCACTGATCAGTGGGTCAGCCACGGCCGCAGCTACGCCGAACAGCGCTTTGTGCCGCTGGAACAGATCAATACCGACAACGTCGATCAGCTCGGTCTGGCTTGGAGCTTTGAACTCGACATTCCGCGTGGCACTGAAGCCACCCCCTTGCTGATTGACGGTGTGCTCTACACCACCGGCGCGTTCAGCATGGTTTATGCCATCGATGCACGCAGTGGCAAGCTGCTGTGGTCATACGATCCCAAAGTCCCCAAAGCCGCGGCTGGACGAGGCTGCTGCGGACCGGTCAACCGCGGCGTGGCGGCATGGCAGGGCAAACTGTTTGTCGGCGCCTACGATGGGCGCCTGATCGCACTTGATGCGCGCAACGGCGAGGAATTGTGGTCGGTCATGACAGTCGACACCAATCGCAACTACACCGTAACCGGTGCACCGCGCGTGATCGACGGCAAAGTCATCATCGGCAACGGCGGCGCCGAACTTGGCGTACGTGGCTACGTCAGCGCCTATGATGCGGACAGCGGCGAGCAGTTGTGGCGCTTCTACACCGTCCCTGGCGACCCGGCCAAGGGCCCGGAATCCGAAGCCCTGGAAATGGCCCGCAAGACCTGGCACGGCGATGACTACTACAAGCACGGCGGCGGCGGCACGGTGTGGGATTCCATGGCCTATGACCCGCAGCTCGACCTGCTCTACATCGGGGTCGGCAATGGCTCGCCCTGGAATATCAAATATCGCTCCGAGGGCAAGGGCGACAATCTGTTCCTGTCCTCGATCGTGGCCCTCAAACCTGACACCGGCGAATATGTCTGGCATTTCCAGACCACCCCGGGTGATTCCTGGGACTACACCGCAACCCAGCACATCATCCTGGCCGACCTGGAGATCGACGGGCGCAGCCGCAAGGTTTTGATGCAGGCGCCCAAAAACGGGTTCTTCTTCGTCCTCGATCGAGAAACCGGCGAATTCATCTCCGGCAACAACTATGTCCCGGTCAACTGGGCCTCCGGACTTGATCCCGAAACCGGCCGCCCGCAGCCAACCGATACCGCCGACTACAGCGAACAGCCCAAGCTGATCACTCCAGGCCCGGTGGGCGGACACAACTGGCATCCGATGTCCTTCAATCCGCAGACCGGTCTGGTCTACATCCCCGCGCTGGTCACCGCCAATCTGTATGCCGACGGTCCGGCGCCACAGGTCGCCCTCAACCTGTGGAATGTCGGCACCGCGCCACTGGACCTGCCCGATGATCCGGCCCAGCTTGGCGCCGTGGGCCAGACCACCAAAGGCATGCTGGTAGCCTGGGACCCGATCAAGCAGCAAGCTGCGTGGTCTCAAGATCTGGTCTCTCCCTGGAATGGCGGAACCCTCAGCACCGCCGGCAATCTGGTCTTCCAGGGCACTGCGGATGGCCGCTTTGCTGCCTACACAGCCGATAGCGGCGAACTGCTGTGGCAAGCCCCGACCAATTCCGGCGTGGTCGCCGCACCGATCAGCTACGAGATTGATGGCGAGCAGTACGTCACCGTGCTGTCCGGCTGGGGTGGTGTCTATGCACTCGCCTTCTCGGCATTGCAGCCGCAAGTGCGCGTGCCCGCCGAGGCGCGAGTCCTGACCTTCAAACTGGGCGGCAAAGCCAAACTGCCAGACGCGCAGCTTGAACCCATGCCACTGCCTGAACCGCCTGAAGTCAGCGCCAGCGAGGAACAACTGGCCATGGGCAAGCAGCTCTATCACGGTGTCTGCGCCGTGTGCCATGGCGTGGCCGCCATCGCCAGCCCGCTGGTTCCGGATCTGCGTTACATGTCGGCGCAAACGCATGAGGACTTCCACAACATCGTGTCG
>JBFKEC010000356.1:0-2441 GCA_041619315.1 Oceanococcus sp.
ACCGAGGTCGCAACCAGATCGTTGTCCTGAATGGCCTGGGCAATTGGCGCCTTGAGCGGTCCTGAATTGCCGATGCACGTGGTACAGCCATAACCCACAACATGGAAGCCCAACGCTTCCAGATCATCCATCAGACCGGCCTTGTTGAGGTAATCGGTCACCACCTGCGAGCCCGGTGCCAGCGAAGTCTTGACCCACGGTTTGACCTTGAGGCCCTTGGCGACAGCCTTCTGCGCAACCAGTCCGGCACCCAGCAGAACCACCGGATTGGATGTGTTGGTGCACGACGTGATGGCCGCGATCACAACCGCGCCATCAGTCAGTTCAAATTCATCACCATCAAGCGAAACCCGCGCCGCACCGGACTTGACCACCGGCCCGCCTTCGCTTTCCTGCTGGGCTTCAGCCAGCGACTTGTCACCACGCTCACCGATCATCGGTTTGAGATGTTGGTGATAGCTGGATTTCATGTCGGACAGCAGAATGCGATCCTGCGGCCGTTTGGGCCCGGCCAGCGACGGTTGCACGGTCGACAGATCCAGCTCCAGAACGTGACTGTATTCTGCGTCCGGATCATCGTCATTGCGCCACATGCCATTGGCCTTGGCGTAGGTTTCGACCAGCGCCAGTTCATCCTCGTCACGCCCCGTCAACTTGAGGTAGTTGATGGTGGCGTCATCGACCGGGAAGATGCCGCAGGTCGCACCATACTCAGGTGCCATATTGGCGATAGTGGCACGATCAGCCAGCGGCAGATCAGCCAGACCCTCACCAAAAAATTCGACAAACTTGCCGACCACGCCCAATTCGCGCAGACGCTCGACGATGGTCAGAACCAAATCGGTCGCGGTCACGCCTTCGGACAGCTTGCCGGTCAGGCGATAACCGACCACTTGGGGGATCAGCATGGTGACCGCCTGGCCGAGCATGGCGGCTTCGGCCTCGATACCCCCGACACCCCAGCCAAGCACCCCGATACCGTTCACCATGGTGGTATGTGAATCCGTACCAACCACAGTATCCGGATAGGCCACACCCGTTTCCTTGCCAAACACCACGCGCGCCAGGTATTCGATATTGACCTGATGAACGATGCCCGTATCCGGTGGCACAACCTTGAAGTTGTCGAACGCGGTCTGTCCCCAACGCAGGAACGCATAGCGCTCCTTGTTACGGTCGAACTCAATCTTGGCATTCAGATCCAGCGCATCGGAGCTGCCGGCTTTGTCGACCATGACCGAGTGGTCAATGACCAGCTCCACCGGCACCAGCGGGTTGATCTTGGTGGCGTCACCGCCCAGCTTGGCCACTGCGTCACGCATGGCTGCCAGATCGACAACACACGGCACGCCGGTGAAGTCCTGCAGGATCACTCGGGCCGGCGTGAATGCGATTTCAGTGGTCGGCTCAGCCTTGGCATCCCAATTGATCAGAGCATCAATGTCTGACTTGGTGATGTTCACGCCATCTTCGTGACGCACCAGGTTTTCCAGCAACACCTTCAGGGAGTAGGGCAGGCGATCAAGCTGTGCCTGCGTGGCCACTGCGCCAAGACGGAAATATTCGTACGATTTGTGACCAACTGCGAGCTGATCACGGGCACCGAAACTGTCGGTCATGAACTGATCTCCCTGCTTTGATTGTGATGGCGACATTTGCGCCAAAGGGCTCATTTCGCGGTGCGAATTATAGCGGATTTAAGGCCTGCTCGGGCCCGCTGGCTACCGCAGCGGCCAGCCCCTCCACACTGACGCCGGATTCAATCACGGCGCTACCGATACATTCATCGCCGTCATAGAACACCGCTGACTGGCCGGGTGCGATGGCCCACTGGGCGCTATCAAAACGACATAGCAGTTGGCCACCCTCATCCTGCTGCAGGCGACAAGGCTGCAGGGCTTGGCGATGGCGAATTCGGGCATGCCCGCGCCAGCCATCCTTGGGCGCCAGCGTCGGATGCAACCAGTGCGGCGTTTCCAGCCTGGCGACATGACAATGCAAGGCCGGGTGCTGCTCGTTCTGAGTGACCTGCAAGGTGCCGCTTTGGATATCCTTGCCATAGACATACCAGGGCGCATCGCTGGCATGCTTCTGCCCACCGATGCCCAGCCCCTTGCGCTGGCCAATGGTGAAGAAACACAAGCCGGGATGCTCGCCCAGATCATGCCCGCCATCATCCACGATACGGCCGCGCTGAGCTTCCATGTAACGGCCAAGAAACTCGCGCATTGGGCGCTCGCCGATAAAGCAGATACCGGTACTGTCCTTGCGCTGGTAATTGACCAGCCCCCGCTGCTGAGCCATTTCACGCACTTGCGGCTTGGTATAAGCCCCTAGAGGGAATAACACACGCCTGAAGGCCTCGCCATCGACCGCAGACAGGAAGTAGGTCTGGTCCTTGTTCTGGTCTACCGCCAGCAACAGCCGCGCGCGATCCGTAG
>JBFKEC010000357.1:0-2427 GCA_041619315.1 Oceanococcus sp.
CATCAACAATCTGGCCTACGCGCTGATGCTGGACGGCGCACGCCGCGATTGCCTGCTGCCGTATATCGATGGTCTGATCGACACACTGACCAAACTTGCACATGCTCTGGCCGAGCAACCCCTGTTGTCGCGCACCCACGGTCAGCCGGCCTCGCCAACCACCATGGGCAAGGAAATTGGCGTGTTTGTGCATCGCCTGCGGCGCCAGCGTGAGCAGCTTGCGCAGGTGCAGGTGCTGGGCAAAATCAATGGCGCAGTGGGCAATTTCAACGCCCACTATGCGGCCTACCCCGAAGTGGATTGGGATGTTCTTGGGCGCACCGTGGTCGACAGCCTGGGCCTGACCTGGAACCCGGCCACCACGCAGATCGAGCCGCATGACTATATGGCCGAATATTTTCATGCCTTGATTCGCCTCAACACCATCCTGATCGATCTGTCACGCGACGTCTGGGGCTACATTTCGCTGGGTTATTTCCGCCAGCGAACGGTCGAAGGTGAAGTCGGCTCATCGACCATGCCGCACAAGGTCAATCCGATCGATTTCGAAAATGCCGAAGGCAACCTGGGCATCGCCTCCGGTCTGCTTAGCCATCTGGCCGAGAAGCTGCCAATCTCGCGCTGGCAGCGTGATCTCACCGACTCCACAGTGCAGCGCAATCTGGGTGTTGGTATTGGCCATATGGTGATTTCCTTCCAGGCTCTGAGCAAAGGCCTGGGCAAGCTGGAAGCCAATCCGCAGGCCATGGCCGCCGATCTGGATGCCAACTGGGAAGTGCTCGCAGAACCGATTCAGACCGTGATGCGACGCTACGGCATTGAGCAACCTTACGAAAAGCTCAAGGCCCTGACCCGCGGACGCCGGATCAACCAGGAACAGCTCGCCAGCTTTGTCGACGGCTTGGAACTGCCTGACGAGGTCAAGCAGCGGCTCAAGGCCATGACGCCGGCCAGCTATATCGGTAACGCTGCGGCGCAAGCCAAGGCACTGTGACCCAGGATCAAGGCCTGCAAGCACTGGAAGGCCGCAGCGCATTGCGCGATGCGGCCATCGAGCTGCTGGGTCAGGCTCGCCGATCGTTGTGTATTGCCAGCATGATGCTGGAGCCGGCGCTGTTTCGTGATTCCGCGCTGCTCGACGCACTCAAGTACCAACTGCTGGAACAGCGTCGGCTCAAGGTTCAGATTCTGATCAGTGAACCGCGTCGGGCGCGCGCCCACGCGGATCAGTTCCTCGCCCTGGTCAGACGGCTCAGCTCACAGATCACGATTCACGAACCGCAGAGCAGCCAACATGGCTTCACGCATGAATGGTGGGTTGCCGATCGCAGCGCCCATTTGAGGCGCAATCACCCGGACAATCTGATCAGCAGCTACGCGCCACATGACCCCATCGGGGCGCACAACATGCGCGATGATTTCCACGCCGCGTGGCTGAATTCCGTACCCAGCCCGGAGTTTCGCCAGCTCAGCTAGACGCCGAAGTGGTCCCGCAGCCGCTGCGGCACTGGCATGGGTTTCTGCGCTTTGTAATCGAACCACACCAGCGTGGTTTCGACATCGGCCACGGCCAACTCCTGACCCAGCACAAAAATCGGACAGGCCAGCACCAGACTGCTGTTACCCATTTTTTTAAAGCCAACCGCCGCTTCGAGCGTGGCTGGATAGTGGACTTGTTCATGGTAGTTGCAGCTGATGCCCGCCAGAATCGGCCCCTGCCCGTTCATGAAGCTGTCATCAGTGGCAAACACTTCATCGAAAAACGCGATACGCGCGCTTTCGGTGTAGGTCAGATAGGTCGCATTATTGACATGCCCAAGGCTGTCCATGTCACCCCAGCGCACGGCCATGCGCTGGACATACGAAAAATCACTGCGCAGTGAACGCTCACGACTCATGTTTCTGGGTGTCCTTGAATGCCGCCAGTGGCGGGCTGCTTGCTCAAACGTTTGCGCGCCTGCGCGACGATAGCCCGGCGCTGAGCCTCATCGGCAGCAGACCAATCGGCAATATCCTGCAGCGTACGTCCACAGCCAAGGCAGACCTCCTCGTCTGTCAGTTCGCACACACTGATGCAGGGTGATGCGACAGGCTGGAGTATAGGCACGCCCGACCTCACTCCAGCCCAAGCACGTGGGTCATGTCGTAAAGCCCGGCGCTTTGCTGTGTTAACCAGTTCGCGGCGCGCACGGCGCCGCTGGCAAAATTCATGCGGGAGCTGGCCTTGTGGGTGATCTCCACACGCTCGCCCTCGGCGGCAAACATGACCGTATGTTCGCCCACAATGTCACCACCACGCACGGTTGAAAACCCGATGGTGCCTTGCGGGCGCGGCCCGATGTTGCCATCGCGGCTCTTGACCGCGACCGCGTCCAGATCGAGATCCAACGCGGCACAGGCCGCCTGTCCCAGACGCAAGGCCGTACC
>JBFKEC010000358.1:0-2329 GCA_041619315.1 Oceanococcus sp.
CGCATCGCAGCCCGAATGGCATCGTGCCCACATTGCGTAACTTCTTTCAGTATTTCGACAGCGGCTCATGGCTGGCCTGGAGCGCGGTTGCGGAAGGCGATCAGGGCAAACTGATTCGCAATGACGCTATCCGTTTTGATGGCGCGGCCTACAACATTGCGCAGGTCGGCCTGACCGACGCGCAGGTCCACTCGTTTTACAAGGTCACCTCCAAAGCCGCGCTTTGGCCGATTCTGCATTCCTTTCCGGAACGCTTTGACTACGACGCAGCCGATTGGGAAACCTTTCGTGAGGTCAATCAGATCTTCGCCGACGCGGCCTGCAGCATCGCCAAACCCGGCGCACTGATCTGGGTCCACGATTACAACCTGTGGCTGGTGCCGTCAATGATTCGCGCCCAGCGGGAAGATGTGCGTATCGCATTCTTCCATCACACCCCGTTTCCAGCCAGTGACATCTTCGGCATTTTGCCGTGGCGCAAGGAAATCATAGAAAGCCTGCTGTGCTGCGATCGCGTCGGCTTTCACATCCCGCGCTACGCAGAGAATTTCTGCGCCTCTGCGCGAGCCTTCGCCGGCGCCCGCAGCTTGCGCCACCGTGATGTTGTGCCACGCATGCAAACAGCCGGGCAGGCCCTGCAGGAAACCAGTCAGGTCACGGACCTGAGTTGGAAGGAGCGCAACATTGCTGTGGACGCCGCGCCACTGGGCGTCAACGCCGCACAAATCCGCAAGATCGCAAGCAGCGATGCCAGTCGCGTGCGCGAACAGAAGATTCGTGACGAACTGGCTGGCCAGAAGCTGCTGTTTTCTGTCGGTCGGGTCGACTACACCAAAGGCGCGCTGGAAATGCTCCAGGCCTATGAGCGCCTGCTGGAACGTCATCCCGAGCAGGCCGGCAAGATCAAGCTGTGCCTGACCTGTGTAGCACCGGCTGCGGGCATGAGCGTGTACGACGAATGTCAGGCGGCAATCGAGCAACAGGTCGGCGCCATCAACGGGCGTTTTTCACGGCTCGGCTGGTCACCCATCCTGCTGTTCACCCACGCCATTCCGTTTGACGAGTTGATCAGTTGGTATCGCGCCGCCGATGTTGCCTGGCTCACACCGTTGCGCGACGGCCTGAATCTGGTGGCCAAGGAATTTATCGCAGCCCGTCGAGATGACCACCCCGGGGTTTTGTTGCTGTCGGAATTCTGCGGCGCCGCGGTGGATCTCGATGGCGCCCTGCTCACCCATCCCTATTCCGCCCGCAACATGGATCAGGCCCTAGAACGAGCCCTGAACATGGACCATGCAGAAGCCAGCTCTCGCTTGCTTGCGATGCAAAAAGTAGTTGAGTTGCACGATCTCGATCGCTGGATCGACGACATGCTCGCGCGATTCGGCATTGAACGTCCGGCTGCTGAGCCGCGCGACGTCGCTTAGAGGCCATCGCCATGCTCAAAAACCGCGCCCAGCTCATTGCTTATCCCAATCGCATAGGCAGCAACCTGGCCGACCTGCATCACTTCCTGGAAACTCGCGTATCCGGATGTTTTGGCGGCATCCACATCCTGCCGCTCTATCCATCCAATGCCGATGGTGGTTTCTCACCGTTGACCCATCTTGAGGTCGAACCGGCATTTGGAACCTGGCGCGAGGTTGAGCATATCGCCAGTGACTATGACCTGTGCCTGGATATCACCCTGAATCACATCTCTGATGAATCCGAAGAGTTCAAGGATTTCGTCGCCAAGGGCTATGCCTCCGAATTCGCTGATCTGTTTGTGCACGTGCATGAATTTGGCGAAATGAGTGCAGAGGATCTCAGCCACATACATATCCGCAAGGAAAAAGAACCGTTTCGTGACGTGCAGTTTGCCGATGGCACGCGCGCCCAGGTGTGGTGCACTTTTTCCGAGCATCAGATCGATCTGAACTACAACAAACCCAAAACCTACGAGTTGATGCGCAAGACCATCGAGTTTCTGTGCGCACGCGGGGTCAAGCTGTTCCGCCTGGATGCCTTTGGTTACGTCACCAAGCGTCTGGGCACCAGCTGCTTTCTGGTCGAGCCGGAAGTCTACGAAACCCTGCAGTGGTTTCATGAACAGGCCGATCAGCGTGGTGCTGAGGTTCTGCCGGAAGTGCATGACCACTACAGCTACCAGATCGCGATCGCCCACCACGGCATGCGCCCCTACGGATTTGCCCTGCCCCCGCTGGTCCTCTACGCCCTGCTCGAAGGCGACGGCAAATACCTCAAGCAATGGATGCGCCTGTGCCCACGCGGTCAGGTCACGGTTCTGGACACGCACGATGGCATCTGCATCCCGGATGTCGAAGGC
>JBFKEC010000359.1:0-2211 GCA_041619315.1 Oceanococcus sp.
CACCAGTCCAGGTGGGCTTGTTCTTCGCCTGCGGCCTCAAGCAGATGCTCGCGGGTGTCCGGATTGCGCGCCACCCGCGCCTGGCCGCGATACAGCGCCTGGGCGGCGACTTCTCCCGCATGGTTGACGCGCATCAGGCCGGCCGCATGGGCACGCTCCTGGTGGTCCAGTTGGGTATCACTTGCGGCGGCCGGATATTCGGACTCATCCGTGTGTCCGGGGCGCAGGCTGTTCAGGCCGTGTTGCAGATCGGACAGCAGGGCATCCAGTGGGGACAGTCGACGTTGGCTCATGGGCTTAGTTTAAGGCCGCCTGCGGTTTTGCGAAATGTGCCGGCAATACTGTGCGTTTTCGCCCGCTACCCGCATAATGGCAAACATGAGTGTGAGCAATTTTTCGCCATGTGGCTGACTGCCAATGATGTGCCGCGGCGGGTCCCTGCCGATTGGTCGGCTGCCCTGGTCATCGGTGATGAGCCGCTATTGGTCGAAGAGTCTGCCGATGCCCTGCGCCGCGGTGCGCGTGAGCAAGGGTTCGACGAGCGCAAGGTTATCGAGGCCGGCACCGGTTTCAATTGGGATGAGTTGCTTGCCGAGGGCAGCACGTTGTCCCTGTTTTCGCAGAAGCAACTGATCGAACTGCGCCTGCCCGAGGCCAAGGCCGGTAATGACGGCAGCAAGGCGTTGCAGGCGTTTGTGGCCAATCAGTCGCCGGACATGCGCCTTTTGGTGATAGCCAGCACTACCGCGGCGCCACCCAAGGATGCCGCCTGGATGGTGCGTATGGCTGAGTCCGGTGTGGGCGTTCGCTGTCGCCGTTTGCGTGCTGAGCAGATGCCCAAATGGCTGAGCGGACGGGCCCGGACGCTGGGTCTGACCATGACTCCCGAGGCGCTGGGCTGGCTGGCCGAGCAAGTTGAGGGCAATCTGCTGGCCGCACGCCAGGAGCTGGAAAAGCTGCCCTTGCTGGGCACCGGCACAACCTGGGATTTGCCAGCCCTGCAGGCGGTGGTCAGTGATCACGCCCGTTTCGTCAGTTTTGATTTGCCCGACACCTTGCTCAAAGGTGATCTGTCCACCGGTATGCGCATGATTCGGCGGTTGCGCGAAGAAGGTGCTGTGCCGGTGCTGGTGTTGTCCAGTTTTGTGCGCGATATCCGCAGTCTGCATCAGGCTGCGCAAAAAGCTTCACAGCTCGGTCCTGATCGCGCGTGCGCCGCTGTGGGCATCTGGCGTAACCGCCAACCCCAGTTCGTGGCCGCGCTCAACCGACTGGGTCCGGGTGCGGTTCGGCGTCTGCATTTGCTGGCAGTTGGACTGGATCGAACGGCTAAATCTTCGCCGGAAGCGCGTTTCTGGGAAGACTTGGTAAACTTGTCGGTTCGTTTGGCCGCGCCAAGGGCGCGCCGAGCGGCTTGATTTGAACGACGTCGAGATAGATATGTCAGCCAATGCTGCCGCAGTGAGTGCCGCAGACCATGAATTTTTGTACCGCCAGATGCTGGCGGTGGGCCAGCGTGCGCGAGAATCTGCGCGCGCGATCAGCGCAGCTGACCCCGGGGTCAAGAACGCGGCGCTGTTCGCCCTGGCCGATCTGCTGCTCAGCCGTCAGGCTACCCTGCTGGCGGAAAATGCGCGTGATATGCAGGCCGGGCGCGAAAAAGGCCTGGATGCGGCGTTGCTCGATCGGCTGGAACTGACCCCTGAGCGTATTCGCGCCATGGCTGAAGGTGTGCGCCAGGTGGCCATGCTGGATGATCCGGTCGGCTCGATCAGCGAATGGGCGTATCGCCCGTCCGGCATTCAGGTTGGCAAGATGCGCGTGCCGCTGGGTGTGGTCGGCATTATTTACGAATCACGGCCGAATGTGACCGCCGATGCGGCAGTGTTGTGCCTGAAGTCAGGCAATGCAGCCATCTTGCGTGGTGGCTCCGAGGCAATTCATTCCAATCTGGCCATTGGCGCTTGCGTGACCCAGGCCTTGCGCGATGTCGAGTTGCCTGCCGATTGCGTGCAGGTGCTGGACATGACCGACCGCGCTGCGGTGCCGATCATGGTCGGCTTGTCCGATTACATTGATGTCATCGTGCCGCGCGGCGGTAAGGGGCTGGTCAGTGCGGTGGCCGAGCACGCGCGTGTTCCGGTGATCAAGCATCTCGACGGAATTTGTCACGTTTACATAGATGACAAGGCTGACCGTAATAAGGCGCTG
>JBFKEC010000360.1:0-2209 GCA_041619315.1 Oceanococcus sp.
GGAGACGGTGGTAAAGCTCAATCCCTACGAAAACACCAGCCTGGAAGGGCTGTATGCCGCCGGTGGCATTCTGTGCACGCAATGCGAATCGCATGGCTTTTCACGTATCACCTATGCCTTAGACCGACCTGACGTCATGTCTGTGTTCAAGGTGGTGGTTGAAGCCGACAAAGGACGTTATCCCGTCCTGCTCGCCAATGGCGAACGCAGCAGTCAGCAAGATCTGCCCAACGGGCGTCACTGCGTGGCCTGGAGCGACCCCCATCCCAAACCGTGTTACCTGTTTGCAGTGGTGGCCGGCGACATGGCGTGCAAAAGCCGCCCGTACATCACCAGCGAAGGGCGCGAGGTCGATATCGCGTTTTACTGTGACCACGGCATTGAAGACCGCATGGATCACGCCATCGACTCGCTGGTGCGCTCGATGCAGTGGGACGAACAGCGATACGGTCTGGCCTACGACCTGAACACTTACTCCGTGGTGGTGGCCGGCGCCTTCAATATGGGCGCGATGGAAAACAAGGGCTTGAACATCTTCAATCCCAAATATGTGCTGGCCAGCCCCGAAACCGCGACCGACGCGGATTTCGCGGCGGTCGAAGCGGTGATAGGGCACGAATATTTTCACAACTGGACCGGCAACCGCGTGACCTGCCGCGACTGGTTTCAACTCAGCCTGAAGGAAGGTTTGACGGTCTTTCGCGATCAACAGTTCTCCGCCGACTGCGGCGCCGGCCCGGCGCAACGTATTGATCAGGTCAAGTTTTTACGTGCCCGCCAGTTTGCTGAAGATGCCGGTCCGCTGGCCCATCCGGTGCGCCCCGATTCCTATGTGGAAATGAACAATTTCTACACCGTCACGGTGTATGAAAAAGGCGCCGAACTGGTTCGTATGCTGCACGCGCTTATCGGCGAGGCGGGTTTTCGCCGCGGCATGGACCTGTATTTCGAACGCCACGATGGCCAGGCCGTCACGATCGAGGACTTTCTCACGGCCCACGCGGATGCCAATCAGCTTGATATCAGCGCCATCCTGCCATGGTATGGCCAGGCCGGCACGCCCCATGTGCAAATTCAGGAAAACTGGGACGGGAAGCGCTATACCTTGACCTGCGAACAAAGCATCCCCAGCAACCCGGATGCCGTTGCCGTCCTCATTCCGATCCGCATAAGCCTGCTCAACAGTGCCGGTCAGGCGCTGGTTGATGGTGACGTACTGCACTTCGACAAAGCCAGTCAGAGTTTCAGCTTCGAGCTGGAAGAGCGCCCGGTACCGGTGCTGTTTGAAGCGCTGTCAGCGCCGGTAACCTGGGAATACGACTACGCGCATGAGCAGTTGCAGCACATCGTGCGTCACGCCCAGGATCCATTTTCACGCTGGGAAGCCGCACAGCGTATGTATCTGGCCATGATTGATGCCCGCTATGCCGGTCAGGACATGGCCGATACACAGCTTGATGTGTTCCGCGAGGTCATCGACAGCGCCACAGACGGCGCCGTGCTGGCCAGCCTGCTGACGCCGCCGTCAGCGGATGAACTGTCCATGCGATATCCAGCCCTTGCGCCATTGAAGCTGACCGCAGCGGTACGCGATACCGAAATGGCGTTGGCGCGCGTGCTCGATAGCGCACTGCCACTGAAGATCACCCAATTGATGGCCAGCGGCCCATCGACCTATGCATTTGAGCCGCAGGCCGCCGCACAGCGCAGCCTGCGCGCGTGTCTGCTGCGCCTGTGGTGCCTGCGCGACGACCCGCAGGCCTGGGCGACCGCCGATGCGCTGTATCGCAACAGCGATAACCTCACCGACAAGATGGCTGCGCTGCAGGCCCTCAACCAGACCGGTGCGGCACAGCGTGGCGCGCTGCTACAGGACTTTTTTGATCGTTATGCCGATGACAAGCTGGTGCTGGATCGATGGTTCGCCCTGCAAGCGGCCCGCGCTGGAGTCGAGGGTCTGAACGCGGTACGCGAGTTGCTTGAACACCCGGCATTCGACCACCGCAATCCTAACCGGGCGCGGGCACTGCTCGGCACATTTGGCATGCTGAATATCTCGGCGTTGCACGCGGATGGAGGGCAGGGCGTCGGCCTGCTGGCCGATCAGATTATGCTCTGTGACCGGATCAACCCGCAGCTCGCCGCCAATCTGATCAAACCGTTTGCCGGGGTCAAGGGCCTGGCGTCTGATGCGGCAAAACCGGTTCAC
>JBFKEC010000361.1:0-2203 GCA_041619315.1 Oceanococcus sp.
GCAGCACTCAGTCCTTCGGCTTCCAGCTGTTTGCACAGTCGATTGGCGCCATGCTTGGTGCGGGCAAAAACCAGCACTTGGTACCAGTCGTTACGCTCGATCAACCAGGCCAGCAGCTCACGCTTCTGGTCTTTAGGTACGCGAATTTTCTTCTGTTCAACCGTTTGCGCGGCAGAGTTTCGCGGTGCGACGTCAATTTCCACAGGGTCGTTGACTATGCGCTGGGCGAGGGTGCGGATTTCAGGCGAAAAGGTTGCCGAGAACATCAGGTTCTGACGTTGCTGCGGCAGCAGTTTGAGTACCCGTTTGATGTCATGGATAAAGCCCATGTCGAGCATGCGGTCAGCTTCGTCCAGGACCAGGGTGTCGATGTCGGCAAGGCTCAGATCGCCACTGCCCGCGAGGTCGAGCAGGCGACCAGGCGTGGCGACGATGATGTCATGCCGCTTGCGCAGGTTTTTGATCTGGCTGTGTGCGCTGACACCGCCGAAAATCACCACCGCACGTTGCGGCAGGCCGGCACCGTAGGTTTCGATCGACGCGCCGATTTGTGCGGCGAGTTCGCGGGTCGGGGCCAGAATCAGCACGCGTGCGCGCTTGGCGGGCTGGGTCTGGCGCGACAGGTGTTCGAGTATGGGCAGGGTGAAGGCAGCGGTTTTACCGGTGCCGGTCTGCGCGGCGGCGAGCACGTCGCGGCCACTGAGTACTGCTGGGATGGCTTGCGCCTGAATCGGCGTAGGTTGGGTATAACCGGCGCGCGCAAGCGCGTCTTGAAGCTGAGAATTCAGCTCCAGGGACTGGAAATTCATATTTTCTCCTGAAGCCTTCCAGAGCGTCTTGCGCCCTGATTCCGGTTCAGGCTTTGTGATTCCGCATTGCGGTAAGGGGACGTCGTGCCGATACTGGTCGCTGGGCCGCCTGAGCGGCGAAACTGTCAGGACATCACCGGAGGATGTCGGGCACAACTGCACAGAGTCTACGCTCACATGCAGCGCCTGTCATCCCTGCTTGGAAATTCATGCACGCACTGATCCACAACGATGCGGTCGTTTTCGGGCTGCTTGCAGCCACGCTAGCGCTGATCTTCTACACCGCAAACAGTTCGTATGCGCCATTCAGAAAGTTCTACAGCTATGTGCCGCCGCTGCTGCTGTGCTACTTCATTCCAGGCCTGTACAACACGGTCGGGCTGGTCGACGGCAATGCCTCGCAAGTCTATTACGTGGCTTCGCGTTATCTGCTGCCGGCGACACTGGTGCTGTTGACCCTGTCGATTGATCTGCCAGCGGTGCGCAAACTTGGGCCCAAGGCCGTGATCATGTTCTTCGCAGGCACCGCCGGTATTGTCGTTGGCGGCCCGGTGGCGATTGGCTTGTGGTCGTTGCTGGCTCCGGATGTGGTCGCTGGCGATGTGTGGCGCGGGATGAGCGCCCTGGCTGGCAGCTGGATTGGTGGCGGCGCCAACATGGCCTCGATGAAAGAGATTTTCGCGGTCGACAGCAATCTGTTCGGCATGATGGTTGCCGTGGACGTGATCGTGGCCAATCTGTGGATGGCGGCGCTGCTGTGGATGGCGGCGCGTGCCGACCGGCTCGATGCAGCACGTGGCGCCGATGTGTCCGGGCTGGTCGAGTTGCGCCGCCGGGTGGAGGCCTTTGAGGCTGAACATGCGCGCATCACCAGTTTTAATGATCTGGTTTACATGATGGGCATCGCTTTTGGTGTGACCGCACTGTCGCATGCGTTGGCCGTGCCGCTGGCCGGCTGGTTCGAACATTTCGCCTGGGCTCAGCGCTTCTCCCTGACCAGTTCGTTCTTCTGGCTGATCGTGCTCGCCACCACCATCGGGCTGGGTCTGTCCTTCACCCGCCTGCGCCACTTTGAAGGCGCCGGTGCATCCAAGATCGGCTCGGTCATGCTGTACGTGCTGGTTGCGTCCATCGGGCTGCATATGGATTTGCG
Source organism: Oceanococcus sp. (assembly GCA_041619315.1). Lineage (GTDB taxonomy): Bacteria > Pseudomonadota > Gammaproteobacteria > Nevskiales > Oceanococcaceae > Oceanococcus. The sequence goes on from JBFKEC010000361.1 coordinate 1,963, forward strand.
CAGCATTTTCAGCAATCCGGGTTTGTTCGGTGTGGGTATGACCTGGATGGCGGTGCACGCCGCATTCATTCTGATCACGGCCAAGCTGATCAAGGCGCCCACCTTCTACCTGGCTGTCGGCAGTCAGGCCAACGTCGGCGGGGCAGCGAGTGCACCGGTCGTGGCCAGCGCTTTTCATCCCTCGCTGGCCCCGGTCGGGGTGCTGCTGGCCGTGCTTGGTTATGCGGTCGGCACTTATGCC
>JBFKEC010000362.1:0-2039 GCA_041619315.1 Oceanococcus sp.
ACCGCGTCGGGCGAGCGCTGGGCGATTTCGAGCAGCAGCGCGCGCGCGGCCTGCTCCGGGTCATCCGCCAACGCGGTGACCAGATTCCAGTCGCGGGCCTGCTGTGCGGAAAACACTTCAGCAGTCATGACCAGGCGCTTGGCCAGATCGATGGGAATCAGTTCGCGCAATGTAATCATGCCGCTCATATCAGGGATCAGGCCCCAGCGCGCCTCCATCACCGACAGCTCGGCATCACCATGGCAGAAGCGGAAATCCGCACCCAGCGCGAGCTGTATCCCGCCACCAAAGCAATGCCCGTGTATGGCCGCAGCGACCGGCACCGGCAGCTGCCGCCAACCGATGCAGGCGTGCTGGAACAGATTCGCATCGCGCCCAGCGGGCTGAAAAAACCCCTGAGCCATGCGCGCCGGCGATTTTCCGAACGAGGCAAAATCAAGCCCGGCGCAAAACGATGCGCCATGACCACGAATAATCACGCCACGCAAATTGGAAACCTTGAGCAACTGTTTCTGCGCATCAATCCAGGCTTTGAGCATCGGCCAGTCAATGGCATTGCGCTTGTCCGGACGGTTGAGACTGACCGTGGCAATACCCTGGTCATCAATGTCGATTTCGACGCGATTACTCATCATTCATTTCCACCTGACGACGCCCGCTAAGCGCGTGGGCCAGCGTACCGCCGTCAACATATTCCAGTTCACCACCCACCGGCACACCGTGGGCAATCCGCGTGACCGCAATGCCGGCGGCGCGGGCCAGCTCAGCGATGTAATGCGCGGTGGCTTCCCCTTCGACCGTCGGGTTGGTGGCCACAATCACTTCCTGCACGGCCTGGTTGGCCATACGTTCGGCCAGGCGTGCCAGCCCTAGTTCTTCAGGCCCGATGCCATCTAACGGCGACAAGCGCCCCAACAGCACGAAATAGCGCCCACGATAATCTGTGTGGCTTTCCAGCGCTGCGACATCGGCCGGACTTTCGACTACGCACAGCAACGCACTATCGCGTTTGTCCGATGCACAGATCGGGCACAGATCGCCCTGACTGAACATCCGGCAATCCGAGCAATGCCCGAGTTCATCCAGAGCCTGATCCAGCGCGCGCGCCAACTGGCGCGCACCGTCGCGCTCACGCTGCAGAAGTTGAAAAGCCATTCGCTGGGCGGTTTTCTGCCCGACGCCAGGCAGGCACCGCAGCGCTGCCATCAGCGACTCAAGAGCCGGCGGGTATATCACTGACCGAAAGGAAGATTCAGACCCGGCGGAAGATTCATCCCGCCCGTCACTTCGGCCATCTTTTCCTTCTGGGTGCGCTCGACCTTGTGGCTGGCATCAGTGATGGCCGCAGCAATCAGATCCTCCAGCATGTCCTTGTCATCGCCCAGAAGAGCTGGGTCCAACTCAACACGGCGCGCCTCATGTTTGCCGTTGAGGGTGACTTTGACCATGCCGGCACCGGCTTCACCGGTAACTTCCAGTTTGGCGATTTCCTCTTGCATGGCCTGCATCTTGGCTTGCATCTGCTGCGCTTGCTGCATCAGATTGCCCAGGGCACCTTTCATAGCGTTCCTCGTATAAGCGCCGCCACGGGCGGCACCAGATCAATGAATGGAATGTTCGTCCGGCGCATCGCTGTGCATGCGAAAGCTGCCGGGCTGAATTTCGGCATCGAACATGTCGATGGCCTTTTGCACCGACGGCAGCGCCAGGAATTTCTCCTCGGGACTACGCACAATGTCATCCACGGACTCGCCGGCGTCGGTTTTGGCCGGTCGCACGAACGAGATCTTGAGCTCCGGCAGTGCCAGCTGCTTGCGTAACGCTTCGCGCATGCGTGTTTCCACACTGCGCGTGCATAGCGCCTGGACCTGCGGACTGACTTCCAGAATCAACTCCTGCGCCGACTGCTGGGTCAGACGGCAACCCAGTGCCACCACTTCGGTCGAGCCGGCAAATCCAATCTGCTTGACCAGCGATGGCCACTGCAGCGCGCCCACGCTCGGCGCTGCTGCCGGCGGTGCGGCTGTCTTGGCTGGCGC
>JBFKEC010000363.1:0-2034 GCA_041619315.1 Oceanococcus sp.
CAACGGTCAGCGCGTGGCGGCGCGTGCGGCGATACACGAGAAGATCATCGAGCCCTGGCTGCAGGCCAGCGGCGGTCAGCAACTGGATCTGGACATTGCGCCGTTCAAGCTGCTGGCGATTGTGAATCGCATGGATGTGCGCAACCACACTGCGGACGGCCATGTGGCAAGCGCAGGTGAGGGGCGGTTTGTGTTTGGCGTGCTCGATGCCTCCGGTGCGCCGCTGCCACCTCTTGCGGGCTCGGCGGCTGGTGGATTCACCCTGATTTTCGAATACGAGCTTTCGGCCAGCAGCATGGATGAGCTGCGCAGCTGGACCCAAGCCTGGCATGCCCTGGGTGATTACGCACCCGGTTCGGACAGCTACAACCAGGCGCTGGAAGCGATCACCCGCCGTTTCAGCGAGCGTGACGACACGCTCGGTCGGGCCAATGGTTCGCCACTGAATCAGATCCGCACCAATGAGATTGCGCTGGACACCAGTTGGGAGCTGCGCGAGTTTGTCATCGACCACGCTTCGGGCCAGTTGCGTCCGGAGGCGGTTGCGCTGTCACCTGATCCGATCAGCCTGAATGGCACGCCGTTGCTGGCCCAGTTGATCAATGCCAATGAAGAAGCGCTGATTCGCGGTGATTTTGATCTGAAGCCCAGATGGTTTGCCGGTGCATCTTTGTCCGGACCGTTTACGCCTGCCCATTTCGACGACTGGTACAGTCGCACGTTCGTGACCAACGAACTGGTTGAAGGCCTGTTCTACGACGTGCCCTGGAGCGCCAGCGACATCAACAACAATGAGGCTCGTCACCTGTTCGCCATGAACACCTGCAATGGCTGCCATCGCGATGAAACCGGCACGGATTTTCTTCAGGTTGGGTTCGCTGATGAGCACACGCTGCCCGGAAGCATGGGCGTTCAAGCGGCTTTGTCAGGTTATCTGACTGGCATGCAGGTCAGCGATCCGGTTGATGGCGAAACAGTGCGCGACTTCGCCCAGTTGCAGGTGCGGGCGCTCGATTTCGCTGAGCTGGTCGACAGTTTTGACAGCAGCAAAGGTGGCCAAGGGCCACGCCGCGAGCACAGGCCGCGTTTCGTGCATTGATGCGGGTCTGAGATCATGTGGCCGGCCATGCGGCGTTTGCCAAGTGGCCGGCCCGTGCGCTCAGGCTTCGGGCGGCACCATGATGCTGGCATCATAGGTGCATCCCGCATTGTTCAAGGAACTCACCATGCTTGCCGCATTTCGCGCCATCAGCATCAGCGAAGGCTTGTCCTACCTGACCATTCTGAGCGTTACGCTGGGCTGGGTCAGTCGTGAATTCGTATACCTGATCGGCATGACCCACGGTGTGCTGTTCATGCTCTATCTGGCCGCCTCTTTGCTGGTGGCCAATCAGCGTGGCTGGTCACTGCTCACCTGGCTGGGCCTGCTGGCAGCGGCGGTGGTGCCGTTTGCTTTTATCGCCGTGGAGCTTGTTCTGCGCCGGGCCCTGCACCAAGGTGCGCCTGCGCCCGAGGCTGCAGCCTAGGCGTCTGTTATCGTTTCGATTCCAAAACCGGGGAGTTTGGGGTGGAAACAAGAATTCAGGGCTGGGCAGCGGTGGCGATTGCCGTGGTGGTGATAGGCGTGCGTTTGCTGACCATAGGCAACAGCGACGATCCTCGTTTGCATCAGGCTATCAAGGCCGAGCTGGCCAATGATCTGGGAAACAACCTTGGCAAAGCCATGGCGTCCCAGGATGGCGCGCTCAGTGAGCAGGATATGCAGCGCCTGGTCGAGCTGGCCGACCGCAACGCGATCATGGTTTTGTCGGCCAGCGTCAGTAAACCACTGCTGTCGCTGGGTAGCTCAGACAAGGTCATCGTGAAGGTGCGTTACAGCCTGCCGGAGCAGGCCACGCAGCAGGAATACTGGCGGTTTTCTCACAGCATGCTGAGCGGCTGGCGGGTGCGCGGTCGCCACAGCAGCGCAATCAGCTATTACCTCAATTTTCTGTAGTTGGGCTGCTGGGCATTGACCGCGGTTGTTGCTGCGCC
>JBFKEC010000364.1:0-2029 GCA_041619315.1 Oceanococcus sp.
AGCGCGTCATTCGGCCCTTCCGGCTGATAATGCTCGGCAATGGCGCGGGCGACATCTTCGGGCTCGCCGCGCCGGCGCGCGTAGTGTCCGCCCATGATGCCCTGCAGTTCGGGCATTTCATAAACCGCCATGCTGGCCAGATCAGCCTTGGCCAGGCCGCAGGTGTGTGCGGCCTGCTTGGCATCCACGCTGAATGCGTCAGCTAGACGACTAGCCAGTGACTGCATGCGCACAGTCTTGTCGGCCAGGCTGCCCAGCCCTTTGATGTAGGTCACGCTGGCCAGCTTTTCCTGCCACACGCTGACATCGGTGTTGAGGTCCGTATGCCAGAAGAACAGGGCATCACTGAGTCGCGGGCGCACCACTTTTTCATTGCCGGCGGTGACCTGCGCGGGGTCTGTGCTGCGCAGATTGGCAACCGTCACGAACTCGGGGCTGATGGCGCCTTTGTCGTCATATACCGGGAAATAGCGCTGATGTTCCTGGATTGTGGTGACAATGACCTCTTCCGGAAGCTCCAGGAATTCGTCGCCAAAACGGCCGAGTATGGGTTCTGGCCATTCCACCAGTGCGGTGACTTCGTCGAGCAGGTCTTCGTCGATCAGGGCGCGCCCCTGGGCAATGGTTTCGACCTGCTGGCGAATCTTGGCCTTGCGCTGGGCCACATCGGCCAGCACAAAGGCTTTTTCCAAGGCTTGCGGGTAGTCAGCTGCAGCTTGCAGGGTAATTGTTGCGGGCGCATGGAAGCGATGGCCGTGGGTGGTGCGGTCTGAATTCAGGCCAAAGGCCTGTAGCGGCAGCAGATCTTCACCATGCAGCGCAATCAGGCCATGCACAGGGCGTACGAAGCTGGCATCACCAGCGCCCCAGCGCATGCGCTTGGGCACCAGTTCGTCCATGCGCTTGAGGGTGTCATCAAAAATGCCCTGGAGCAGCGCGCTGAGCGGTTGGCCGGCCTGGGTGCTGGCGTAGTACAGGTATTCGCCTTTGTCGGTTTCGATGCTGCTGAGCTGGTCGACGCTGACGCCGCAGCCACGGGCAAAGCCTTCGGCCGCCTTGGTCGGCTGGCCGTCACGGTAGGCTGCGGCGAGTGCGGGACCGCGGCGCTCGATCGACTGGTCCGGCTGCATCGTGGGCACATCCTGGATCAGCGCGGCAATGCGTCGCGGCGTGGCCAGTCTGTGGCCGCTGCCCACACTCATGCCGGCGCCATTCAGGCCTTGCTCCAGGCCGCTGAGCAGGGCATCGGCCAGCGGCACCATGAAGCGTGCCGGCAGTTCCTCGCAGGCGATTTCGATCAACAGGTCGTGTGCGCTCATGCTGAGGCCTCCGCGGCGTTGGCCAGGGGGAAGCCGAGGGCTTCGCGTGCGGCGTAGTAGGCCTGTGCACAGGCTTTGGCCAGGGCGCGCACCCGCAGGATGTAGGCTTGTCGTTCGGTCACCGAAATCGCTGAGCGTGCATCCAGCAGGTTAAAGCTGTGAGAGGCACGCAGCACCTGCTCGTAGGCGGGTAAGGGCAGGGATTTTTCGATCAGCATGTTGCACATGCGCTCGGCATCGTCGAAGGCCTGAAACAGGACCTGAGTGTCGGCATATTTGAAGTTGTAGGTTGATTGTTCAACTTCGTTCTGATGAAACACGTCGCCGTAGGTTGTGATCCGATCGCCGTCGCGGGCCCAGACCAGGTCGTAAACCGAGTCCACGCCCTGGATGTACATGGCCAGGCGCTCCAGCCCGTAGGTGATTTCGCCCGACACCGGGCGGCATTCGAGCCCGCCAACCTGCTGGAAATAGGTGAACTGGGTGACTTCCATGCCATCGAGCCACACTTCCCAGCCCAAGCCCCAGGCGCCGAGCGTGGGGTTCTCCCAGTCATCCTCGACAAAGCGGATGTCGTGCGCGTTGGGGTCGATACCGAGCGCGCGCAGGGAGTCGAGATAGAGCTCCTGGATGTTCAGCGGCGACGGCTTGAGCACCACCTGATACTGGTAGTAGTGCTGCAGACGGTTCGGGTTCTCGCCGTAGCGGCC
>JBFKEC010000365.1:0-2022 GCA_041619315.1 Oceanococcus sp.
GCCAAGGCCTCAACATCTTCGCGCCGATTTTCCTCTTTCTCTGCAATGATCAGATCCGGCGCACAGCCCCGCACCGCGTCAAAGTCGATTTGCTTGGTGCCACCAACTGACGCCACCGCATCAATCTGCGGCGATGGGTGTATGCAATAACGAGTGCGCCCGACCACCCGCGCACCAAGGCCCAGTGCAAACAGGGTTTCGCTCAGCGAAGGACACAAACACACCACGCGCTGCGGTGCGTCAGGCAGGGCCACACGGCGACCACAGGCATCAATCAATTCACGCATGGCGCGAGTATACGAAGTGCGCAGCGGGCGTGCCGGGCAATGCCATCACCCGCCGGCCCCACGCCCACCAGCCTGACTTCAATGCGCGTGGGCCTGACCCAGTTGCAATTCGGACATGAATCGGCGCGCCCCTCTGCGTGCCACCGAAGCAACAACCAGCAAAATCAGGGCGACCAGCGCCGTGCCACTCAGCCACAGCGGGAACGCATGAAGGTTGGCTTCGCTGAAATCCATGTTGAGTGCGATGCGGTTGACGATCAAACCGCTCACAACGGCCAGCCCGCCCGTCGCCACACCGAAAATGAGGGCCACACGCCGACCATGCAGATTGGCCAGCACGCCAAATGTGGCCGGGTTGGTTGCCGGCCCGGTGATCAGAAAAGCCAGCGCTGCACCGGGTGAAACCCCGGCAATCAGCATCACGGCGACGATCGGGGTGGAGCCGGTGGCACACACATACAGCGGCAATCCCAGGGCAGCGAACGCCACAACCTGCAAGCTGGCCGGAATCTGTTGCAGCCAAGCCTGTTCCAGCAACGGCTGAGCGGCGGCAGCGACAATCAGCCCGAACAGAATCCACGGTGCGGTGGAGTCGACCAGTTCGCCGAAACCGTAGCGCAATCCGGACTTCAGACGCGCCACCGGCGTGCCGGAAAAACTCGGCGCATGCGCATGACAGCAACTGCTGTGTTGCGGCTTGAGCACCCCGGCCCAACGCCCGACCAACCAGCCAACCAGCAAGGCAATAACCGCGGCGGCGACTACACGGGCGATGGTCATGTCACCACCCAGCAACGGAATGGACACCAAAATGGCATCCAGCCCTATCTCCGGCGTGGCAATCAGAAACGCCATGGCCGCAGATGGCGGCGCGCCTCGCTGGATCAAGCTTTGATACAGCGGCACCACGCCACAGCTGCACACTGGCAACGGCAAACCCACCGCCATGCCGCGGGTAGCCTGCGACAGGCCACCACCGCGTGAAAGCCAGGCAACCGAAGATTCTGGCAGGAATGCCGCAATCAGGCCGCCAGCCGCGTAGGCCAGCAGCAGCGCTGGCGCTGCCGCCAATGACAACTCCAGCAAGCGCTGCAAACCATCGGTGGGCGCGTGCCCCAGCACGATATCGCCACTCAGCATGGCCACAAACGTAATCAGGCCAAGCACGCTACCCAAGCCCTCGGCTTGATCCGGCTTGACGTGAATATCTCGCGTTGCGTTTTCCATGTGCGGGCGATTGAACACGACATGCAGTATCGACCCGGCAACAAATGCCTGCAGCGCGGCAAAGCCCGCTTCCGAGGCGTGACCATGCAACTCGCCGCCGAGCAGAAAACCTGCGATGGTGCCCCCGGCCATAACCGCCAGCATGACCAGTGGCATCAGCGTGCCCCAGGTCGGGCGCAACAACCACCACACGGCCAGGCTGACCGGAATACGGTGAATCACGATCGCCAACCCCAACGCCGGCGAGCCACTGTGGGTCAGCGCAGCCCCGTCGAACACGGTATGCACAACCAGGCCCACCGCGCTCAGCAGCACGGTCAGCATATGAGTGCGATGCGCGGCGCGGTGGAACATTTTCTCCAGCCAGCTTGGCCCCCACAGACCCAGCCCGACCACCAGCAGCACCCACCAGCCAGCGTGCTCAATCACATCGGGGAGAATTTCCAGCACCACCAGCCCGGCGATCGCCACAAACACGAACCCATCCAGGGCGCGGCTGAAATACGAA
>JBFKEC010000366.1:0-2011 GCA_041619315.1 Oceanococcus sp.
GACGGAGTTGCGCTCCTCATGGACCGGTTTGGCCAAGCCGCTTTTGCCGCTGGGGGCCGCTGTCATGTTGTTGCTGCTGGAGCCGGATTTCGGTGCGTCAGCGGTGCTCATGGTGGTGAGCTTCATGATGCTGTTCATGGCTGGTGCGCGGCTGCGTGATCTGGCCGTTGTCGGTGGCCTGGCGGTGGGCGGCTTTGCGGCACTCATGGTTGCCGCGCCTTATCGCGTTGAGCGCTTGTTGACCTTCCGTGACCCTTGGGCGCATGCCTTCGACGGCGGCTTCCAGCTGACCCAGTCGCTGATTGCCATCGGTCGCGGTGAGTGGTTTGGTGTGGGGCTGGGGAATAGCGTGCAGAAGTTGTTGTATCTGCCCGAGACCCACACCGATTTCATCTTCGCCATTTTTGCCGAGGAATTCGGATTGCTTGGCGTCGTCGTTCTGCTCGGGCTGCTGGCCTTGATTCTGCGTGCCAGCGTGCGCATCGCGACATCGGCGGCTGAGCAGGGTCAGCTGTTTGGCAGTTATCTGGCGTATGCCATCGGCTTCTGGATGGTGCTGCAAGCATTGCTCAATATCGGTGTAAACATGGGCGTGCTGCCGACCAAGGGCCTGCCGTTGCCGTTTGTCAGCTATGGCGGCAGTTCTCTGGTGATGAGTTGTGTGGCCATGGGCCTGATGCTGCGTGTCGCGCTGGAAGCGGCGCGCAAGGAGGCCGGGCGATGAGGATGCTGGTCATGGCTGGCGGCACCGGCGGTCACGTATTTCCCGCGCTTGCAGTGGCTCAGGTGTTGCGCGAGCAGGGCGTGGAAGTGCTGTGGATGGGCACGCGCCAGGGTTTCGAGGCCCGTGCGGTGCCTGCGGCAGGTTTCGATATCGCCTGGATCGATGTGGCCGGCGTGCGCGGTACTGGCTGGCGCTCACTGTTGTTGGCCCCGTTGCGGATTTTGCGCGCGGTGTGGCAAGCGCAGAAAATTATTCGCCGTTTCAAACCGCGTCTGGTTCTGGGCATGGGTGGATATGCGGCGGGACCGGGCGGTCTGGCGGCCAGCCTGCTGCGTGTGCCTCTGGTTATTCATGAGCAGAATGCCGCGCCCGGCACGACCAACAAACTGCTGTCGCGTTTTGCTGCGCATGTGTTGCAGGCCTATCCCGAAGCCTTTGGCCAATCCGCGCGCACCCAGACCGTTGGCAATCCAGTGCGCGCCGAGCTGAGTGCTCTGCCGGCGCCGCAAGAGCGTGGTACCGGTGAGCATGATCCGCTACGCATTCTGATTCTGGGCGGCAGCGGTGGTGCGCTGTCGCTCAACCAAACCGTGCCGGCGGCGCTGGCCAGTCTGACTGATCGGATCGAGATCCGGCATCAGGCCGGCCGCACGCTGGCTGCGGCCCAACAGGCCTGGAACAGCGCGGACACGGCCAATCGTGACGCTGTTCAGGTCAGCGCCTTCATCGATGACATGGCCGAAGCGTTGGGCTGGGCCGATCTGCTGATTTGCCGCGCCGGTGCGCTCACCCTGGCCGAAGTGGCGATGGTTGGAGTGGCCTCGATTCTGGTGCCCTTTCCGTATGCAATCGATGATCACCAGACCCGCAATGCCGAGCATTTGGTCAAAGCCGGTGCGGCCGTGCTGATGCCGGAATCGCACATGAGCAGCGATGCGCTGCGCGCGCAGGTCGAAGCATTGCTCGTCGATCGTTCGCGTTTGCAGGCCATGGCCAACGCTGCGCGAGCTTGCGCACACCCGCAGGCCTGCGCCCGGATTGCTGATGTGTGTCGTCCCTATCTGGGCCTGCCACGCGAACTTTCGGAGGCTGCAGCATGATCAATGCCGACGGTCTCAAACAGATGTTGGCCTTGCGCATGGGCAAGGTGCGGCGCATCCACTTTGTTGGCATCGGTGGTTCCGGTATGGCCGGGATTGCTGAGGTTCTGATCAATCTGGGCTATCAGGTCAGTGGCACCGATCTGGGTGACACCGCAGTCACCCGGCGCTTGGTCAGCCTCGGGGC
>JBFKEC010000367.1:0-1975 GCA_041619315.1 Oceanococcus sp.
ACATGCAGATCATGAGCGAATTCGCCCGCCGCCTGGAGAAGCGCGGACGCTAGCCGACGCCTAGCCAACGCTAGGCGTTCTCGATCACCACCACCGTGCGCAGGCGATCGCGCCCGAACAGCGACATGCGGTCGAAGTCGCCGCGCGCAATCGGCACGGACTGACAATCCAGGGCAGTCTGGTCATCGCCCGGATCGGGATCGTTGATGTACAGACATTCCTCGTCAATGGCGGTCACCGCGACCCAGTGCGGTGCCTTTTTGCGATCCAGCCGCCAGGTGCTGATCAGGACCAGAATCATCGCGCCTTGGGCAATCCAGCGCGCCAGATCATCCTGGCTGACATCGTAGTAGTGCACCGCCACGCCGGTATCTTGCGCGGTTGTGATGAAGCGCTCATGGACCAGTTCGATCAGGTTTTTTTTCTCGTTGCTGCGCACCCCGTCGAGAAACAGGGGGCCGCGGCGATTGATCACCGCCTGGGCGTTGAAGCCACGTCGCTGGGCGGCCAGAGCCAGGCCGACCGGATGACAGCCGCCGTGTCCGGCGGTCATGTAGATGGTGGTGGCTTCGCGCCACAGGTCCAATTCCTCACCGCGCTCCAGTGGCTGAGATGGGCGCAGGCTGGACATGGCCATCATGGCTGCGGCCGGCCCGCAGGTGAACGGGGTGGTCTGCTGATACCACGGCACCCGATTGGCCTGCAGGTTTTCCGGAACGTAGCGAATGCGCTTTTGCATACGCAGGGCGTTCTGGTGGTCTTGGTAGTAATCGCTCAATGTGCCGAAGCGCACGTAACCCAGAGCTTGATACAGACCAATGGCTTGCTGGTTGTCCTCGGCCACTTCCAGGCGCATGTACAGGCGCCCGCGCCGCGCCGTGGCGGACTCCAGTGCACCGAGCAGCTGTCTGCCCAGCCCAAGGCCGCGGGCCTCGGGCGCGACCGCCAGCGAATACAGTCGGGCCAGACGAGTGCCGCGATGCAACAGCACCAGGCCATAGCCCAGCACCACGCCATCGCGCACGGCAATCAGCAATTCGCGGTTGCTCGCCCCGATCCAGTGGCGCAGGCGACGTCGGCTCAGGCGGTCGGTTGAAAAGCAGCGCTGTTCCAGCGCATGCAAATCTTCCAGGTCATCGGCTTGAGCGGCGCGCAGGACAAGCTCAGTCACTATCGCTGACCCGGTTGCGCAGCTGCTTGACCCGGCCGCGCTGGGTTTTGCTGTCCATGCGCTTGCGCTGTGAAGAGCGGGTCGGACGGGTTGGCTTGCGCGCTTTGGGTTTGAAATCGGCGCGACGAATGCACTCGGCCAGACGCGCCAGAGCATCGTCGCGGTTCTGTTCCTGTGTGCGGTATTGCTGAGCCTTGATAATCAGCACGCCGTCCTTGCTGATGCGCTGATCAGCCTGCTGCAGCAGGCGCTCGCGGGTGCGCTGAGGCAGCGACGAGGCATGGATATCAAAGCGCAGGTGTATGGCGCTGGACACCTTGTTCACGTTCTGGCCGCCCGCGCCCTGAGCGCGAATCGGACTGAGATCGATTTCGCTCAGCGGAACCTGCAGATTGGGATTGATGTGCAGCATGCGCTCACGCTACCACTTGGCGTACTGATCTTCGACAAAGCCGGGCATGGCCAGGACCTCGATCAATGCGCCATCGTCGCCCACAATGCGCCCGGTGAAGTGCCCGAAAATCTGTTTGAAGTCGCTGGCGGCAAAGCCGAGATTGAAGCACTCAGTGTAGGCGCCGGCCGGCGTGAATATCATGTCCAGCCGGCCATCGTGGTTGGTCACGCGCCAGTCATGTGCGCTGGGAGCGTCCCAGTCGTAGTCGAATTGGCACAGGCCGAGGGTGTGCATTTTGCCGTCGCGCCAAAAGCAGTTCTCTGAGTAACTGGTTTCGTTGACGCCACAGGACACGTTCAGGCCAACCGGCTCGCCGCTGGTTGAAAGCCCGGAGAAGCAGGCCCAGTTCC
>JBFKEC010000368.1:0-1921 GCA_041619315.1 Oceanococcus sp.
CAAGCCGGTGGTCGAAGCGGTGTGCACCCAGTGCCACAGCCTCAGCACCATTACCCGCACGGCCGGCTACAACACGGCGCAGCGCTGGCGCGAGGTGTTCGAAACCATGATTACGCTGCCGGATGAGCAGGCCGAAAGCGTAGCCAGCTACCTGGCCGAACACTTTCCGGAAAAACCGCAACGCCGCCCAAATCTGGTGTCTGGCGATTTCCGGGTCGAGATCACCGAATGGCTGGTGCCAACCCTGGGTCAGCGCGCCCGTGACCCGGCCCAGGCGCCAAATGGCGACATCTGGTGGACCGGCATGTGGGCCAGCTTAGTCGGCCGGCTCGACCCGCAAAGTGGCAAAATGCAGGAGTTCCGCCTGCCCGCCAGCGCCCGCCCGCACAGCATCGTGCCGGATGACGATGGCTATATCTGGTACACCGGCAACAGCAATGCCACCATCGGCAAGCTCGACCCGGCCACCGGCAAGATCACCGAATACCCGACCCAGTCACGCGATCCGCACACCGCAGTAATCCACCCCAACGGCCAGCTGTACTTCACCGCTCAGCATGCCGGCATGCTCGGCCGCCTCAACCGCGACAGTGGTGAACTGCGCGAGATCAAGACCGAGCCGCGCCCCTACGGCATACAGGTCGGGCCCGATGGACGTCTGTGGATTGCCTACAACGGCACCAACAAGATCGGCGTCATGGACCCCGACAGCTTGCAGGTGCGCTACTACACCGTACCGGACAAACGCTCACGTATTCGCAGGCTCGGTCTGGATAGTCAGGGCATGGTCTGGTATGTCAATTCCACCCGCGGGCGCATCGGCCGACTGGACCCCGACAGCGGCAAGATCAAGGAATGGGATTCGCCCAGCGGGCCGAACAGTCATCCCTACGCGCTGGCGGTCATCGACGATGTGATCTGGTACAACGAATCCGCCATGCGCCCGGATGCACTGGTCCGCTTTGACCCGAAAAACGAATCCTTCCAAAGCTGGGCGATTCCGTCCGGGGTCGGCATCATTCGACGTATGTGGGTCACCCGTGAAGGCAACCTGTTGATCCACCAGAGCAGTTCCAACCGGATCGGCCTGGTGCGCATTCCAGCCGATCAGGCTCATGCCGAGTGAACCCTGGATTTGCCCCGCACCACCCCCATAAGACTCAGTGAAGCATGCCATTCACACAGGAGAGCCCCATGCAATTCAACAGACATGGCTTGTCGATCGGTATCGAGCGCGTCGGTGAGCGTTTTTTCCTGTCCCTCAAAGCCCAGGGCAAACTGACCCACGAAGACTACAAAACCATCACGCCCATGATTGACTCGGCACTTTCACAGGTCAAAGACCCGAAAGTTCGAGCACTGATTGATGGCACCGAACTCGATGGCTGGGAAGCCCGCGCGGCATGGGATGACTTCAAGATCGGGCTCAAGCATGGCAATGAGTTCGAAAAAATCGCCATCTACGGCAACAAACGCTGGCAGGAAATGGCGGCGAAAATCGGTGGCTGGTTCGTATCAGGAGAAGCACGCTTCTTCGACAACCAAGACGAGGCACTCCGTTGGCTGAATAGCTAAGCGCAACGCCGGCTCATGCACACCAGCCGGGCGCCGATACGCTTGGCGCCCGCAGCCGGCCTGCCCTCTTCAGCGACTCACCGTGCCGGACTTGAGGCCTTGCACACTGGCCAACAGCGGGGCATAGGCATGTTGGGCATAGAGTTGTTCGGCCAGATTCAAATACGCTTTTGACAGTTCATACAAGTCTGCATCGTAATTGGCTGGGCTTTGCACACCGCCAGCGTAGGTTTGAAAAATGGGCTCCCCGGATGGGGTATTCACCACCAGCGTGTTACCACGCAACAGGCCGATGTTATTGCCAAACTGCATCAAGGCCCGGCCCGGGAGCGGGCTCTCAGGGTCA
>JBFKEC010000369.1:0-1808 GCA_041619315.1 Oceanococcus sp.
AGCCTGGCCACGGCCCACATCACGTAGCAGATCCCACAGCCACAGGCGGTCCTGGGCCGAGGCATAGCCCAGGCCGTACTGGGCGGAACTGCGGTCCTCACCGAGGATGTAAGGCACGCCCCAGCCATCACGTTCGATAGTGACGGTTTTGCCGTTGGGTGCAGTGAGTTCCAGCGTCGAGACAACGCTGCCGGGCTGCGGGCGCAAGCCAGCCGGCTTGAAGTAATTACAGGCCTGGTTCGAGGAGGCCTGATGCTCGTCTATGCTGTTGGGTGCGACACAGCCTTGCGCGCTCAAGCCTTCCTGGGCATAGGCCAGGTTACCGTAAAGATCGAGCTGGTCGCGGTAGTTGTCGGGGAATACCAGCGTGGGTACGCCGGGGACCGGTGCGCCGACTCCGCCAGCTGAATTGCCGTTGGATCCAGCCGGGGCAATGTTGAGAAATATGCTGTTGCCATCGGCTGGGGCTGGCTGGTCAGTGCGTCCACCCTGGCAGCCGGCCAGCGCAAGCAGGGTGCTGGCGCAGCCCATCAAAAAGACACGGCGTGCTGTGCTGTGCATGGTTGGTTGTCTCCCAATGAATCATTTTTTATGGTGTGCGCCGGTCTTGCCGGCGCTTTCTATATTTGTACAGCATCCGACGCCAGATTCCAGCGTCGGCTAGTGTGCATCTGCGTTCAGTCGCCGAAGCGCATGCTGAAGGTGGCGAACAGTTCGCGACCGCTGGCCTGCTGGGCAAAATAGCTGCCGGGAAAGAAGGTGGCATCGGTGACCTGGTTGAGTACGCGCTCATCGGTCAGATTGCTGCCACCCAGGGTCAGGCTCCAGCTGTCGCGCTGGTTGGCCAGAGTCAAACGCGCAGAAAACAGGGTGTAGGCGGCGACCCGGGTGTTGGGGTCGAGGTCGGTATCGGTGTATTGCTCGCCCTGGTGGAGCACATCAACGGCGAAATTGCCGACCAGGCCAAACAGCGGAAAGGTCAGCATCGGTGTCAGCGTGGCCGTGGTGCGCGGTGCGAAGGCGATACGTTTGCCGCTCAAATCCTGGGTTTCGTCGAGTTGCAGATTGCCGTCGGCGTCGCGTGCCGGCGCGGGGGCGCCCTGATAGTCATCGTAGGTGGCATCAAGCAGGCCGATCGAACCCATGATTTGCAACGGTTCAAATGGAGTGAACCACATGAAATCCGCTTCCAGCCCACGCGAGTGGGCTGAGGCCGCGTTGCTGACATCAAAGAACAAACCATTGAAAGCCAGCACCTGCAGGTTGTCAAAGCTGGTGTCGTACAGCGTGGCATTGAGGCGCAGGGTGCGGTTGAACAGCGTGGCCTTGACGCCAAGCTCGAAGGTTTCCGCAGTTTCGGGTTCAAACTCCAGATCTTCGCCGTTGAAGGACAGTGAGTTGAAGCCGCCACTTTTGTAACCGCGGGCGTAGGACGCGAACAGGTTGATGTCGTTGTCGCCAAAATACTGGATGACGAATTTGGGCGAGATATCGGACTCATCGCGCTTCAGGCCTGTCTGCTGGTAGTTTTCAGCGCCCAGCAATGTCGACATCACACACACCGGCACGCCGAGCTGATCAAGCGCACATTGCTGTTGGCCGCTTGAGTCGACGATTTTTTCTTCGCCGTTGATGCGAATGCCGGGGGTCAGTGCAATGCGCTCGGAAACGTACCAGGTCATCTGGCCGAAAAAGGCCAGGGCCGAGACGTCCTGGTCATAATCGAGCTGGTAGTAGTCCTCGCCGATGACCGGGCCTAACAGCGTGCCGAGCAGTGGGAGTCCGGGCAGGTTGCCAAGCAAGCCCAG
>JBFKEC010000370.1:0-1803 GCA_041619315.1 Oceanococcus sp.
ATGGCTTGCGCTTGAGCAGGCAAGTGGAGCTCCAGGCTGACATTGGCATCGACCGGGAGCAAAGGATCACTGACCCGGAAATAAGCATTCTGACCTCCGCCACCGGCACTGACCGCCAGGCGAACCAAGGTGGCGGGCAAGTGCGCGCCGCCATAGTCAAGCTCTGCGCCTATTGATTCTCCGCGCGCCAGGGCGCGCGTAAGCGACGCCACATGACGATTGGGGATTTGCGCACGAACCTCGACCCGCGATTGATCGAATATTTCAATTAACAATTGCCCCGGCGCCACACGATCACCTGCGGCCACATGTGTGCTCACCACCGCGGCCTCAAACGGCGCAACGACCTGGGTCCGCTGAAGGTCCAGTTCGGCGCGCTGCAGCTGCGCTTCGGCGCTGGCCAGTTGAGCCTGCAGCTGGCGCGTGTTCGCATCGGCCTGATCGACCGTGAGCTGGCGTTGTTCGAGGACGATTTTCTGCTGCTGATGCTTTTGTTTGGCCGCATCCAGTTCGGCTTCAGAAAGCACGCCTTGTCGACGCAGACGCACCGCTCTGGCCACGGCGCGCTCAGACAGATTCAATAGGGCCTTTTCATGCTCAAGGGCGTTCTTGTTGTTGCGCCGCTGGCTTGCATCCAGCGCCAGTTGCGCCTCGGCCTGAGCCAGTTGGGCGCGCGCCTGGCTTACGGCAATATCCGCTTCGGCCGGATCCAGCTCGATCAACAATTCGCCACGAGGGCGCCGATCGCCGGCCTGCACATGTACAGCCAGCACGTCGGCAGGCAAAGCAGCGCTCAGGCGCGCTCTGGATGGCGATTCGACGGTGCCATAAAGAACTAGGGTCGGGTGCAAGGCTGCGGGTTGGGCGCGCATGGCCTGGACCGTGTAGATCTGTTCCTTGGGCGCGCTGACCTTGGCATCCGGTTTGGTCACAAGCAGCACAAACACCAGCAGCAGAGTCACACCGCCGATAATCAGGACTGCCGCATTTTTACTCAGGCCGAAGGGCAAGTTTGTGCTAGGCATGAGCTCTACATTCATTCTTTTCGGGTAGTGGGCTTATGCGGCGTGAGCGAGCAGCAATTGTTCCAGCCCCCGCGCCAGCATCTGGCGCTGGGCGCGGGCATCGTCCAGGCTCATCAGCTGACGGCGCAGGGCGCGACCACCTGGCCAGTGCTCCAGATACCAAGTGATGTGCTTGCGTGCGATCCGCACACCGCCTTCATCGCCATAAAAGTCATGCAGGGCTGCGATGTGCCGGTTGATGGTGTCGGCCTGAATGCAGCGCTGCGGGTCCGCCAGTACGCGATTCTCATCCAGCAGTGCACGGATCTGGCTGAATAGCCACGGTCGGCCCTGCGCGCCGCGTCCAATCAACAGGCCATCCGCACCCGTTTGCTGCAGCACCTGGCGGGCGTGCTGTGCGCAGGTGATATCACCGTTGGCCAGCACCGGTATTGAAACTGAGCGTTTGAGCGCGCGCACGGTGTCGTGCTCGGCATCGCCTCGATACGCATCCTCACGGCTGCGTCCGTGCAGGGCCAGTGCTTGAATACCACTGTCTTCGGCCAGACGGGCAATCCGCAGGGCATTGTTGTGCGCGCGACTAGGGCCAGTGCGAAATTTCAGCGTCACTGGCACATCCACAGCCTCGACAACGGCCGTAAGAATCTCACCAACCAGGGCTTCATCCGCAAGCAAAGCGGAGCCGGCCGCCTTGCGACAAACTTTTTTGGCTGGGCAGCCCATATTGATGTCTATGATTTCTGCGCCCAGATCGGCATTGCGCCGCGCCGCATCGGCG
>JBFKEC010000371.1:0-1743 GCA_041619315.1 Oceanococcus sp.
ACCACGCCATGGCCATGCCCGCGCAGGCTGATCTGCCCAAAGTTCAGGGACGCTTCAACGCCATCATCACCGCGATGCAGGTCGTAGCCATGCAGTTCCCAGCCGGATGCGACGTTCAGGTAGTCACGCTCAAACAGCTGGTGGATGCTGCGTGAATCAATCTCGCCGCCGGTATTTTCCGCTTCATGCTGGACCACACGGGCAAATTCGATCTGCAGCCAGCGCGGCAGACTGATGCGGTAGTCGCGTTCCAGAACGTGGGCCACGCCGCCCTTGCCGGACTGGCTGTTGATGCGCACCACCTCTTCGTAGCGTCGCCCCAGGTCGGCCGGGTCGATGGGCAGATAGGCCACATTCCACGCATCGCCGTCCTTGCGCCGTGACAGGCATTTGCGAATGGCGTCCTGATGGCTGCCCGAGAATGCGGTAAAGACCAGTTCGCCGGCATAGGCGTGGCGCGGGTGGGTGCTGATTTCGGTGCAGGCCTCAACCGTTTCCACGATCTCGCGCATGCCGGACAGGTCCAGCTTGGGGTCCACGCCCTGCGAATACAGATTCATCGCTGCGGTGACCAGATCCATGTTGCCGGTGCGCTCGCCATTGCCCAACAGGGTGCCTTCAACCCGGTCGGCGCCGGCCATCACGCCCAGCTCGGCTGCCGCCACGCCACAGCCGCGGTCATTGTGGGTGTGCAGGCTGATTTCGATGTGCTCGCGCCATTGAATGCTGTCGCAGATGGTTTCGATCTGGTCGGCGTACACATTGGGGGTGGCCATCTCAACGGTTGCTGGCAGATTGATGATGACGCGCTGGCCTTGATCCGGGCGCCATACGCCGGTCACGGCATCGATCACTTCAACGGCGTAATCCAGTTCGGTGCCGGTGAAGCTTTCCGGTGAGTACTGGAAGGTCCACTGGGTCTGAGGGTTCTGTTCAGCGTGTTGCTTGACGATTTCGGCGCCACGAACGGCAATCGCCTTGATGCCTTCGCGATCCATGCTGAACACTTGCTCGCGCTGCACCGTGGAGGTCGAATTGTAGACATGCACGACCGCACGTGCGGCACCTTTCAGTGCTTCAAAGCTGCGTGCGATCAGTTCCGGTCGCGCCTGGGTCAAGACCTGGATGGTGACATCGTCGGGAATGCGGTCTTCCTCGATCAGCTTGCGACAGAAATCAAAATCAGGCTGGCTGGCGGCGGGAAATCCGATCTCGATTTCCTTGACGCCAATCTTGACCAGCAGGTCGAACAGGCGCTGCTTCTGCTGCACGTTCATGGGTTTGATCAGCGCCTGATTGCCGTCGCGAAGATCCACCGCACACCAGGTCGGGGCGGTCTCAATCACCCGGTCCGGCCAGCGACGGTCGGTTTTGCGGATGGGGGCGAATGGGCGGTATTTGCTGTGGTCAAAAGCCATGGATCTTCTCTTCACGCGCGGACGTTGTGGGGTTGTTGTGGCGCTGCCGGGTGGCGTCGCCGATACACAGTTTACGCCTGTGTCGGCGCAATAGGTTTGCAATCTTGGGCTGTTTTTGTGCCTAATTGGCAGGAAATCGCAAAAATGAATCAGTAATTGGTTAAAAACACTCAGGCACACACAAAAGCAGTCAGTCTTGATCGTCTGGATCGACGCATCCTCGAGCAGTTGCAGCGCGATGGCGGGCTGACCAATCAGCAGTTGGCCGAGCAGGTGGGTTTGTCGGCCTCGCCGTGTTCGCGGCGTGTGCGGGCGCTGGAAGAGG